>NZ_JBIVXW010000016.1:0-144819 GCF_044769405.1 Streptomyces sp. NPDC090442 | reverse complement strand
CACCAACGGCACCTGGACGATCACCACAACCCACACCTGACACAAGGGGCCCTACAGCCCACAGCCAGACAACCCCACACGCAAGATCTTCAGAAGCGCCCTAGCCAACCCCCGTCAGCCGCTACGATCCACGGCGTCCGTGCGGCACCCTTGATGCACCTCCGATGCACGGCTGCGCCGCATGGGTAGGACCCTGATCAAGCGGGGAAGGAGGGTGGAGTGGGCCTCGCCGAACGCAGAAAAGTCATGGGCTACAGTCAGGAGCGCTTTGCCGCCGTAGTCGGCGTCGATCGCACAACGGTCGGGCGCTGGGACCGCGGAGAAACGACGCCCGAGGCGATTCACCGGCCCAAAATGGCCGAGGCGTTACAACTCGGCCTCGCAGAACTCGACGCATTGCTGACTCCGCCACCAGCAGACTTCCCGGAGTGCACCGCGTCGCCGCCATGCGACCGACACGGCTCTGAGGGAATCGACGACATGATCCGACGCGAGTTTCTACGCATCATGGTGGTGGCAGGCTCCTTGACGACGCTGGCACCCGATGATGCCGACGCGATAGCGGAGGCGGTCGACCGAGGTTCGGCCGAAGACTTTCGCTTAATGAATGGCCATCTGTGGCAGGTCTATCAACTGGCCCGTTCCAAAAGCTCCGTGAACACCGTTGTGAAGGATCAGCTCGGTGCGCTGAACGAAGCGCTCAAGGAATCGAGCCGGGCGGGCGGTCTGTACGAAGTCGCGGGCGATCTGTTCCAGCTTTCCGGAGAGCTCTCGTTCGACGGCAATCGCTACACCGATGCTGCCGCGTCCTACGCCCTCGCGGCAGAGGCCAGCAGTCACGCCCGGGCATACGATCTGTGGGCTTGCGCGCTCGTCCGCCACGCCTACGTCGACGTCTACGAGCGGCGTTACACGGAGGCCGCGGAAACGCTGGACGTCGCGCGGCGCGTTGCCAAGCGTGGCAACAGCGCATTGTCGACCCGTTATTGGGTCGCCTCGGTGCAGGCCGAGGTGTATGCCGGACTGCAGGACCTCGGCGCCTGCGAAAAGGCTCTTGGCGAAGCGCAGCGGGTAGCCGACCTGGCCACGCCGGTCCACCCGGGTGGATGGCTTCGATTCGACGGTTCGCGACTCGCAGAGGAACGAGGCGCCCGCTACGTGCAGCTCGGGCGGTTGGACCTTGCCGAGGAGACGCTCAGGCGCGCCCTTGAAACGAAGACGTTGTCCAGAGGGCAGTCATTCCGGCGCCGCGGTGCGGTTCTCGTGGATCTCGCGGCAGTTGGCGCGAAACGCCATGATGCGGAGCAAGTCGTGACGTACGGCGGCGAAGCCCTTCGCTTGGCCAAGAAAACAGGCTCAGGATATATCGCCCGCAGGCTCCAGGCCCTACAGGGGGATCTGAGAACGTGTCGGCGAAATCGCCGAGTTGTCGAACTGAACGCTGAAATCAACGCCCTGTGAGGGCGTTGAGAAAGGGGCAAGAGTGTCGCAGCAAGATGGCGCGAGGGTGTTCCGGGAGGCGTGGATCGCGGGGGTGCGCGAGCACTTCCCCGGCGAGCCAAAGGCAGGCTACGTGACGCCCTGGGAAGAAACCCCGGACTGGGAGCGGCAGGCCGCGGGCGCGGTGTACGAGCAGGTTCGCCAATTCCTCGCCGTGAGCGAGGGGCATGCGGCGCGACTCTCGCGGGAACAGAAGGGCCGGTTCGTCGCCGTCAGTTGGACGGCGCAGATGTACAAGCACTTCGAAAGCCCCAAGCCCGGGTATGTGGCCGACTGGTCGGATCTTCCGGAGTGGCAACGGAAAACCGACTCGGACATCTTCGAGGCCATTGAGAAGTCGTTGCTGTGAGGAGTTGCCGCGCCGGTCGAGCCGCGCTGTCGAAATCGGCCCGATCGGTGCGGACTCGCCCCCCGTTCGACGGCTGTCACAGGGGCCCGCGCCGTTAACCAATCACCGGACCCGCAGAGTTGACTCACCGAAGCGCCAGTAGGTCCACCAATTCGCCGAGGCTCCCGATTTGCCAGTCCGCGGACGAGGCCGTCTCGTCGTCCGCCCACAGGTGTCCCCATGGCCCCCGGCGCAGGTGTGCCGTGCGCAGGCCGGCGGCGCGCGCCGGGATCACGTCGTTGTGCGGATGATCGCCGACGTACAGCACTTCGCCCGGCTCGGCACCGGCCAGTTCGACGGTACGGGCGAAGAAGTCCGGGTCAGGCTCGGCCACTTCCCACTCCCCGGAGCGGCCACGGCGTCCACCGGCAGATCGAGGGCGCGCAGGAGAAAACCGGCCCGCCGGGTCTGGTTGCCCGCCACGACCACGCGCATCCTGGCGTCGCGGAGTGCGGCGAGCGACGACCGGACGTCGGGGTACAGGTCGGTCTCGTCCAGGGATTCGCCCCGGCCGGACTGTGCCATGGCCGCCCGCTCCGCCTCGACGTCGATGCCCGGCCGTACGAGCCGGAGCGCGTCAGCGTTGTCCCGTCCCTGCGCCACCACCGCGCCGACCAGGGCGGACAACGTGTGCCGACCGACGCCAAGCCAGTCGGCCCAGGCGTCCCACCCGTGGTCGTCCCGGATCAGGGTCTCGCCGACATCGAACGCCACGGCACGGATCATGCGGGCAGCCTACGGGGCCCGCCGCGGTCGGCGAGGGCGTGTCGGGCAGGCTGCGCAGCGCCTCGGGCTCGACCGAGTCGACGGCGTAGCGGGGTCCGTACGGTAGCGAAGGGCCCGCCCCACCAGGACAGGTGGTGGGGCGGGCCCTTCGGTTCGGGGGGCGGGTCAGGCGGCCTTGCCCAGGGAGGGGAGGCGCCGGGCGGCCATGGCCTTGCGGGTGGCGTAGAGGGTGATGCCGGCGGCGGCGACCGTCGCGGCCAGGCCGAGCAGGACGGTGCCGGACCAGCCCGCGGCGTGGAAGGCCGCGGCGCCGAGCGCGCCGCCCAGGCTGCTGCCGAGGTAGTACGCGCACTGGTACAGCGCGGACGCCTGCGCCCGGGCCGTCTTGGCGGTGCGGCTCACCGAGGACGAGGCGACCGCGTGGCCCGCGAAGAAGCCCGCGGTGATCAGGACCAGGCCCGCCAACACCGCGGCCACCGAGGCGATCAGGGTGAGCAGTAGGCCCGCGGCGGTGGTGCCCACCGCCAGGTAGAGCGCGCCCCGCCGGCCGACCCGGCCGACCAGCTTCCCGGCCGCGGCCGAGGAGACCGTGCCGACCAGGTAGATGACGAAGATCGAACCGACGATGCCCTGCGGCAAGTTGAACGGCTCGGCGACCAGGCGGTAGCCGATCACCGTGTAGACCGCGCCGAAGACGGTCATGAACAGGGCGCCGATGGCGTAGAGGCGGCGCAGGAGCGGGTCGGCGAGGTGACCGCCGAGGGTGCGGGCCAGCGCCCGCGGTCCCACCGAACGCGGCGCGAAGTGCCGGGCCTTGGGTACCAGCAGCCGGAACGCCACCGCGCACACCACGGCCAGCACGCCCACCGCGCCGAGCGCGGCCCGCCAGCCCCACGCCTGGGCCACCCAGCCGGTGACGATCCGCCCGGACATCCCGCCGATGCTGTTGCCGGCCACGAACAGGCCGATCGCCGCCACCAGTGCCTTCGTGCGCACCTCCTCCGCCAGGAACGCCATCGCGGAGGCGGGCAGTCCGGCCAGGGCCACGCCCTGGACGGCGCGCAGCGCGATCAGCGCGTCGAGGGAGGGGGCGAACGGCACCAGCAGGGCGATCGCCGCGGCGACGGTGAGGGAGGCCGTCATCAGCGTGCGGCGGCCGAACCGCTCGGAGAGCGCGCTCAGCGGGATCACGCCGAGGGCCAGTCCGAAGGTGGCCGCGGAGACGGTCCAACTGGCGCGGTCCGCCGCCACGTTGAGGTCAGCGGAGATCGCCGGCAGCAGCGCCTGCGTGGAGTACAGCAGGGCGAAGGTGGCCACGCCCGCGGCGAAGAGGGCGAGGCTCATCCGGCGGTAGCCGGGGCCGCCCGGCCGCAGCTTGTCGGACTCGGGGTCGGCCGCGGCGGAGGGGGAGGAGTCGGTGGACGACAGGGGAGAGGCGGCCGCACGGTCGGTGACGGACGCCCCGGTATCAGCGGGAGGCATGGCGCGAAAGTAGAACGATCGCACCTCATGCGTCCAATGCATCAAAACGACATAATCGATGCTGTGGCACATGATCCCAGTTCACAGCCGTCTCTGTCGCAAACTCGCAACAGAAAAGACATTCCGGAACGCCTCCGCGGCACCCCGCCGACCGCCCCCGAGCCGGCCGGGCTGGGGCCCGACTCCTGGGCGGGGACCCTCGCCCCGCGGCTCGCCCAGTTCGCCGCCGTCGCCCGGCACGAGCACGTCACCCGCGCCGCCCAGGAGCTCGGCATGCCCCAGCCCACCCTCAGCCGCGCCCTGGTGCGCCTGGAGGACGACCTGGGGGTGGCGCTGTTCGCCCGGCACGGCCGGGCGCTCTCCCTCACCCCGGCCGGCCACGCCTTCCGGGCCGCCGCCGAGCGCGCGCTGATCGACCTGGAGCGCGCCACCGACACCGTCCGCGCCGACGCCGACCCGGCCGCCGGCAAGGTCGCCTTCGGCTTCCTGCACACCCTCGGCTCCGAGACCGTCCCCGGCCTGATCCGCAGCTTCCGCGCCGACCACCCCGGCATCCGCTTCCAACTCGTCCAGAACTACGGCGAGGCAATGATCGAACGCCTCCGCGCCGGCGACCTCGACCTCTGCCTGACCTCCCCGGTGCCGGACTACCCGGACCTGGTCGCCCGCCGCCTCGACGAGCAGAAGCTCCGCCTGGTGGTCCCGGACGACCACCCGCTGGCCGGCCGCAAGCGGATCCGCCTGGCGGAGGCGGCCGGCGAACTCTTCGTCACCCTCGAACCGGGCTACGGCCTGCGCCGGATCACCGACGCCCTGTGCGCCGAGGCCGGCTTCACCCCGCGCGTCGCCTTCGAGGGCGAGGAGGCCGAGACCCTGCGCGGGCTGGTCGCCGCCGGCCTGGGCGTCGCCCTCCTGCCGCCACCCGCCGTCCCCCGCCCGGGCGTTGCCGAACTGACCGTCACCGCCCCGCGCGCCGTCCGCGAGATCGGCGTCGCCTGGCTCGACGGCCGGGTCGACACGCCCCCGGTCGCCGCCTTCAAGAAGTTCCTGCTGGGGCGCCGGGGGCAACTGCTGTCGTGAGCCGGGCGCGGGACGGGGCGGGCGGGGCGCCTGGCGCGGGTACGGGGCCCGTCGTCGTCCGTGCGTCGCGAACTCACCGCTGCGCGAGGTCGGTTGGTGTCGTGTCGTGCTGTGTCGTGTCGTGAGGGAGGGGAGGGCCTCAGTGCCGCAACGACGCCCCGAACCCCGATGCCAGCGGCATCCGTAGCCCCAGGGGCGGGGGAGCGACCAGGGCGTCCTTGACCGGGCGGGCGTAGGCGTGGGTGAAGAGGGCGCCGAGGAGGAAGTCGGTGGCGAGGGCGTGGACTTCAAAGCGGTGTTGGTGGAGGGAGTGGCCGTCGGAGTGCACCTCGAAGCGGCAGGTGTCGCGGTTGATCTTCTTGGCGCGTTGGGCGTAGCGGTAGGAGAGGTCGGGGTCGACCCGTTCGTCGTTGGTGCCGTGCACCAACAGCACCTGACGGCCGACCAGTTGCTTCACCGGCTCGGGGTCGGTGCCGTGCTGGCGGGGGTCGGGGAGCCAGGGGGCGAGGGCCAGGACGGCGTGGACGGCCGGGTGGCCGGCGGCGTGCAGGGCGGCGCGGGCGCCCCGGCCGGTGCCGACCAGCGCGACCGGCACGTCGCCGTAACGGCGGACCACCTCGTCCACCGCCCAGATGGCGTCCCGCGCCGGGTGCGCCTCGGGGCCGTTCCAGCCGCGGCAGCGGTAGTGCACCACATGGGCGGCCAGCCCCTCGGGGCGGCCGGCTCTCGCCAGCCGGGCGGCCAACGGGCGGGCCGTCAGCGCCCGTACGGGCGACGGCCGGCGCAGCCCGGTCGGCCCACACCCGGGAAGGAGGAGGGCGACGGCGTTCACCGTCCGGTCCGTGCCGCCCGCTCCCAGCGGCTTTCCGAGCCGGGCCTCGCGCACCGGCAGTGCATGCTGAGTCACGAGGAGAACGATGGCAGAAGGCGGCGTCCTGTCCACCCTGTGGACGGGTCACCGTTGCGTATCGTTCGACGAGCTCTACGCGCGTAGGGGCTACAGTGCGGCAATGACGAGCGAGTTCAGCAATCTGCCCACGCCCGAACAGATCCGTCGCGCCCCCAAGGTGCTGCTCCACGACCACCTCGACGGCGGGCTGCGCCCCGCCACCGTCGTCGAGCTGGCCCGTGACACCGGCTACGAGGGGCTCCCCGAGACCGACCCCGAGAAGCTGGGGACCTGGTTCCGGGAGGCCGCCGACTCCGGTTCGCTGGAACGGTATCTGGAGACCTTCGCGCACACCTGTGCCGTCATGCAGACCCGGGAGGCGCTGTTCCGGGTCGCGGCCGAGTGCGCCGAGGACCTGGCCGCCGACGGCGTCGTCTACGCCGAGATCCGGTACGCGCCCGAGCAGCACCTGGAGTCCGGGCTCGGCCTCGAACAGGTCGTCGAGGCCGTCAACGAGGGCTTCCGGGAGGGCGAGCGGCGGGCCCGCGCCAACGGCCACCGCATCCGCGTCGGCGCGCTGTTGACCGCGATGCGGCACGCCGCCCGCGCCCTGGAGATCGCCGAACTCGCCAACCGCTACCGCGACCTGGGCGTGGTCGGCTTCGACATCGCGGGCGCCGAGGCCGGCTACCCGCCCACCCGCCACCTCGACGCCTTCGAGTACCTCAAGCGGGAGAACAACCACTTCACCATCCACGCCGGCGAGGCATTCGGCCTGCCCTCCATCTGGCAGGCGCTCCAGTGGTGCGGCGCCGACCGGCTCGGCCACGGCGTGCGCATCATCGACGACATCGAGGTCGCCGACGACGGCTCGGTCACCCTCGGCCGGCTCGCCTCCTACGTCCGCGACAAGCGCATCCCGTTGGAGCTGTGCCCCACCTCCAACCTCCAGACCGGCGCCGCCGCTTCCTACGCCGAGCACCCCATCGGCCTGCTGCGCCGGCTGCAGTTCCGCTGCACCGTCAACACCGACAACCGCCTCATGAGCGGCACGAGCATGTCCCGGGAATTCGAGCACCTGGTCCGGACATTCCGCTACACGCTCGACGACATGCAGTGGTTCACGGTCAATGGTATGAAGTCCGCCTTCCTTCCTTTCGATGAACGTCTGGCCATGATCAATGACGTCATCAAGCCCGGATACGCGGAATTGCGCTCCGAATGGCTCTTTCGCCGGTCGACCGCAACTCCCGCTCCCAGCAGGGACTCTGACGCAGAGTGAACACCTGTAACGGCGTCTAGCGCAACGGCCGGTGGATTGTCCACCGGCCGTTTTCCGGCCTGCCGGAAGTGTTTGCGGCGGTGGTGGCTGAATCACTAGGTTTCCTAGTCGGTCCAGCCCCCATCATGAGGACGTAATGCAATGAAGCAGGGAACCGTCAAGACTCTCGGTGCCGTTGCGCTCGGCGCCGCCATCGCCGCCTCCGCCGCGGGCGTCGCCACCGCCGCCCCCGCGGGCAACTCGATCGACGCCAACGGCGTACTGCACAGCCTTCCGGTGAAGGGCGCCACCACGGCCCTCTCCGGGGCGACCCAGAAGGACGACGGCAACGGCGTCAAGCCCAAGACCAAGGTGACCTCCAAGGGCAACAGGCTGCTCGGCGGCCTGCCCGCCAGCAGGATCACCAAGGGCATCCAGCTCGGCGGCTGACCGGCCCCACCCCTCCCCAGGGGCACCCCAGTGCTGCCCCGGTCCGCGCGCGGTATCCCGCGCGGGCCGGGGCGTCGTCGCACCCGGGGCAGTGGGTTACCAGGCCGTGGCGTCGCGCCCCTTCTCCTCCGAGGGGAGGAGGACCCACAGCGCCAGGTACACCAGGAACTGCGGGCCGGGCAGCAGGCAGGAGAGCACGAATATCACCCGCATCGTCGCCGGGGAGGTCCCGAAGCGGCGGGCGAGGCCGGCGCAGACACCGGCGATCATGCGGTTGTTGGCGGGACGGACCAGTGCGGCGGCCATTGCGGGCTTCTCCTTCTCGAACGATCCGGGGCGGCTGCCCCGATGCCTCAAAAGTAGGTCCGGCCGGCGGAGAAGACGTCAGCCTGCGGGGCCAGACCGACCCTGGAGATTCTCGGGGTCGCACCCCTGAGACGCTCGTCCCGGCGACGGAGCCGGCACCGGACCCCGGGAACGATCAACAGGTGGGCCAGTGCCACCCCGAGCGTGTTCAGCAACACCGCGTCGACGTCCGGCACCTGGCCCGGCACCCCGGTCTGCAACAGCTCTATCGTCAGCGAGATCATCGCGCCGGCGAAGACCGTACGGGCCATCGAGGTCAGCGGGGAAACGTTCAAGCGGCCCCCGACCAGCGGCAGCAGCACCCCCAGCGGCGCCAGCAGCAACACCGGTCCGCCCAGGTGCCACACCGCCGACCAACCACCCCGCGCCAGCTCGGCGTTGATCGACGCCAGCGGCTGGAGGTTGGCGGCCGGCACCCACGGCACCGTGCGGGGACGCAACATCAGCCACCCGACGATCAGCAGATGCGCCACAAGGAGGAGAAACCCGGTGGCGCGCAAACGGGGGGCGACGGTGGTGCCGGGGCCATGACGCTGCACACAGGCCAGGACGCCGGTAGCGGGGGCCGCGGTTCCGCCCTGTTGCGCCCGTCTTGGGCCGAAGCGCGCGGGCCCTTTCCGGGGCGCCGCCAACGGATCTCCGCGGCGGGAAGGAGCGGCGCGCCAGGCAGTTTCGTTGGATCAGCCGGTCGTTGGTCCGGGCGGGCCGGCAGGGGGTCTGTAACCGGCTGCGCAGGCGGGCCGTCGACGGCACCTGGGAGGGAGTGTTCACCGTGCTGATGGCCCAGGCCGATGCCGACGAGGACCTCAACCGGGCCCTCGTGGTGGACTCCACGATCGTGCGCGCTCACCGGCACGCGGTTGGGGCCCGCAGAAAGGGTCCTCCTCTGGTCCGCCCGGTGATCCAAGCGAAACCGCCTAGCCGACCGTCAGGTTCGTGAACTTGATCGTGACGCTCTGGGCGTTGCCGCTCGGGGGGTTTTCGACCTTGATGACCCTGGGCTCTTGCAGGGTGTACTGCTTCGTCGGGTTGCCCGCGGCGTCCAACTGGCTGAGGGACGCTGTCTCGGGCTGGGTTCCGCCTTCGATCAGGTCGGTGAACTGCCGGGACCGTTCGGCGCCACGGATCACGGTCACCGTGCCCGACTCCTGCCCGCCGGGGATGTGCCTGTTGGAGGGGAACTGCTCCGTGGGCTGGTCCACATTCAGTGCGGAGACCTCGCCGAGGGCCTCGGTGCCGCCGTTGACGCTCAACTGGAACGTGTGGGCGCTGAGGGCGTCGCCCTCCTGGAGGTTCAACTTCGCACCGTAGGCCGGGGAGGTCTGATCCGCGTGGCCCTGCGCGCCGTTGTCGGACGCGTGGGCACGCGACTCGGCCTTCTGGGACGAGCTGGCGCTCGACGCGTCGGTGCCCGAGGCCCCGGAGCCGCACGCGGTCAGCAGGCCGAGGGAGAGTAAGGCGGCGGTGGCCGCCGCGGCCATGCGGCGGTGCGAGCTGACGGTGGGACGGGTCATGGGGAGAACTCCCTGAGCTGTCGGCGCTGAGGTCAAGTGGCGCCTCCACACTCGTCACTTGGTTTTCGGGTTTCACCCTGCCCGTGTCACATATTCGCCACAGCCGTCCCGGCCGTTTCACCTGGTCGGCAAGGTGATCCAACGGAGCCGCCCCAAGGAACCCCTCGCGACGTGGCCATGCCCAACTCCCGCCGCCACCGTGGAAGCGCGACGGCTGCTGACGTACTCGGCGCCGTACAACTGGGGCCACCTGCGACAGGGACGCATCACAGCACCGCGGCACCGTCGGGTGATGCAGTAACCGCCTCAAGCAACGGCGAGGTACCACGACCCGCTACGGCAGGACGGCAACCCTCTACCTGGCA
This sequence comes from Streptomyces sp. NPDC090442, assembly GCF_044769405.1. Taxonomy (NCBI): domain Bacteria; kingdom Bacillati; phylum Actinomycetota; class Actinomycetes; order Kitasatosporales; family Streptomycetaceae; genus Streptomyces; species Streptomyces sp. NPDC090442. Next base: position 134,798 of record NZ_JBIVXW010000016.1, on the reverse strand, counting down.
GGACTCCGCACGGCCGGGATCTTCCTGGGGTCCACCCGGTGATCCAGGCGAAGCGCCCTAGCCCTCCTCGGCCTGCGGGTCGCCCCAGCCCGCGTGCTGGGCGATGTCCGGATTGGCCAGTACGTCCGGCGAGCAGTCGAAGCGGTGCGCCACCGCCCCGCCCGGGCCGCCCAGCAGCGCGCCCCCGGTCCGGCCCAGTGTCACGCTCCGGCCGTAGGTGCACACCAGTTGCGCCAGCGCGAACGACGGCAGGTCGTCCGGCTCGACGGACAGCCGCAGCGCCTCCGGCGCGTCCCCCGCGCGCGGCCCGGCCACCCGCAGCGACCTGGGCACCGCGGTGCTGAACCCCGCCCGGGACTCGTCGGCGGCCGGCGGCCTCTGGAGCTCGACCAGCAGCGCGCGGGCCACCGGCAGCCGGACCGCGGCCCCCGGTGTGGCCTTCGGCCGGGTCACCGACCGCTCCACCGGGACCAGCGTCGAACCGCACACCAGATACACCGCCGCCCGCTGCTGCCCGGGCGCGCCCGAGGACACGAGCTGATCCGGGGCCTGGCAGCTCACCCGGGACGGCGCGCCGCCCGCGTCCACCGGGACGGAGGTGCCGCGGATGCCGCAGCCCGCGACGGCCAGGGCCAGCGCGGCCAACGCCGCGGCCCGCCGCACCGAGCCGGACCGGAACCGCCGATTCACCGCCGGCCCTCCGCGCCCTCGCCGGCGTCCGCCGGCCGCTCACCGCGTGCGGTGTGCTCCGCGTCGTCGGCCAGCCCGGAGGCGTCCATGGGCAGGTGCAGGGTGAAGACCGCGCCGCCCTCGGGGTGGTTGGCCGCGCTGATCCGGCCGCCGTGGATGTGCGCGTTCTCCTGCGCGATCGACAGGCCCAGGCCGCTGCCCTCGGACCGCGGCCGGGACGCGCTCGCCTTGTAGAAGCGGTCGAAGACGTGCGGCAGCACCTCCTCCGGGATGCCCGGACCGTGGTCCCGCACCCGGATGACCAACTGGCCGCCCTCGGGCTCGGCCGCCGCGCCCTCGGCCGGGTCCCCGCCCGGCGCGCCCGTCGCGGGTCGGCCCGGCTGACCCGGCTCCGTACGGACCGACACCCGCACCGGCGAGCCGCCGTGCTTGAGGGCGTTGCCGATCAGGTTCGCCAGGATCACGTCCAGCCGCCGCGGGTCCAGACGGACCACGATGCCGCGGTCGGCGTCCAGTTCCACCGCGTCCAGCCAGGCCCGGGCGTCGATGCAGGCGGTCACCTGGTCGGCGACGTCGACGTCGTCCAGCACCAGCCGGGCCGTCCCGGCGTCGAAGCGGGTGACCTCCATGAGGTTCTCCACGAGGTCGTTCAGCCGCCGGGTCTCGCTGACCACCAACTGCACGGCCGGCGCGATCATCGGGTCGAGGGAGTCGGCCTCCTCCTCCAGCACCTCGGTGACCGCGGTGATCGCGGTCAGCGGGGTGCGCAGCTCGTGCGACATGTCGGCGACGAACCGGCGGGACGCCGCCTCCCGCCCGCTCAGCTCCTCGACCCGCTGCTGGAGCCGCTCCGCGGTGCGGTTGAACGTCCGCGACAGGTCCGCCAGTTCGTCGGTGCCGGTCACCCGCAGCCGGGTGTCCAGCCGCCCCTCGCCCAACTGCCGCGCCGCGTAACCGAGGCGCTGCACCGGGCGCAGCACCGTCGTCGCGGCCGCCTGCGCCAGCAGCGCCGAGCCGACCAGTGCCAGCGCGGTGGCGATCCCCAACGACCAGCCCAGCGACGTCAGGTCCTGCCGCTCGGTGGCCAGCGACTTCATCATGTAGCCGGTCGGCCCGCCGCCGATCACCGTCGCGCCGGCGACGAGGTACGGGACGTCGCCGACCTCGTTGCGCTGCCAGTACAGGTGGTGCGCGTAGTGGTTGTTCTCGTCGACCGGGCGCACCTGGTCGACCGCGTTGCGCAGCGACCGCGGCACCGTCGCCAGGGTCAGCAGGTCCTTGTTGGTGGTGGCCGCGCACTCCTTGCCGTCGCGGTCCAGCCCGATCAGCAGCACCGTGTAGTTCTGCGGGCCGGCCGCCATCTGCCGGGCCGCGTCCTGGAGTTCGGAGCAGCGCGGGTGCAGCGGCAGCGAACGGGTGGTGTCCTGGAGCGACTTGCGGAAGTCCTTCAGGGCGGCGTTCTGCGTGCGGTCCAGGACCGTGTTGCGGTTGAGCCAGTACGCGATCCCGGACGCCGAGACCGCCGCGGTCAGCGCCACCAGCGCGAACACCACGACCAGCCGCAGCCGCAGGCTGGTCAGCCGCAGTGCCCCCGCGACCCGGCGCAGCAGCCGCACCGGCCGCCCGCCGTCCGCGGCCGTCCGGCGCTTCCCCTCCCCGGCGCCCCCGCCGTCCGTCCCCCCTGCCGTCACTGGGGCGCGTCCAGCCGGTAGCCGACCCCGCGGACCGTACGGATCAGCGTCGGTGAGGACGGGACGTCCTCCACCTTGGCGCGCAGCCGCTGCACACAGGCGTCCACCAGCCGCGAGTCACCGAGGTAGTCGTGCTCCCACACCAGTCGCAGCAGCTGCTGCCGGGACAGCGCCTGGCCGGGCCGGCGGCTCAGCTCCAGCAGCAACCGCAGCTCGGTCGGGGTCAGTTGGAGGTCCTGGCCGTTCTTGGTGACGGTCATCGCCGACCGGTCGATCACCAGTGAGCCGAACGTCGCCGAATCGCTGGACTCCCGCTCGCCGCGCCGCAGCACCGCGCGGATCCGGGCGTCCAGCACCCGGCCCTGCACCGGCTTGACGACATAGTCGTCCGCACCGGACTCCAGCCCCACCACCACGTCGATGTCGTCGCTGCGCGCGGTGAGCAGGATGATCGGCAACTGGTCCGTGCGGCGGATCCGACGGCACACCTCGAAGCCGTCGATGCCCGGCAGCATCACGTCCAGCACGATCAGGTCCGGACGCTGCTCGCGCAGCAGCTTCAGGCCGTCCTCGCCCGTCGCCGCGGTCATCACGCGGTGACCCTGGCGGGACAGCGAGAGTTCGAGGGCCGTGCGAATGGCGTCGTCGTCCTCGATCAGCAACAGGAAAGGCACGCTCGCCATTCTGGCCCATGGGACGCCGGGAGATCGACCGGCGCCGCCCGCCGAGCCCGGCTCGCCCCGCGCCGGACCGCGATCACCCCTGTGACACGTCTGTGACAGACGGCGGACAACGCGATGAAACTGGCTTGGCAGTCTTTTGGTCAGCCGGGAGAGATCAACACCGCCGAGGCGGGGTCCCGACCGGCGAAGCACCGAACGAACCGGCTCGATCGACGGGGGGCAGCGCGATGAACACTCTGCACGGCACTACTTCCGGCGCAGTCGTCACACGCCTTCACGACATCCGGACCGGAGAGAAGTCCGGGGCTGCGGGAATGCGGGGGTGTGCTCGCGGCGCCGGACGTCAACGACCGCCCTACATGGTGGCCATTGACGCGACGGTGGTCCCCGCTCAGGGGCCCAACGGGGGAAACGGGGGCCAGGAGGGCACCGACGGGGGAGCGACGTACGGGGAGACGGGGGACCGGCGCACCGCGACGAAGGAGGCCGAGGCCGAAGCGGCCTTCACCGCCTACGTCCAGGAGCGCCGCGCCTCCCTGTACGCCACCGCGTACCACCTGACCGGCGACCGCTACGAGGCCGAGGACCTGCTGCAGAGCGCCCTGTTCTCGACCTACCGGGCCTGGGACCGGATCAGTGACAAGGCCGCGCTCGGCGGCTATCTGCGCCGCACCATGACGAACCTGCACATCAGCGCCTGGCGCCGGCGCAGGCTCAACGAGTACCCGACCGAGGAACTGCCCGAGACCGCCGCCGACGCGGACGCGATGCGCGGCACCGAGCTGCGCGCCGTCCTGTGGCAGGCGCTGGCCCGGCTGCCCGAGACGCAGCGCACCATGCTGGTGCTGCGCTACTACGAGGGCCGCACGGACCCGGAGATCGCGGACATCCTCAACATCAGTGTCGGCACGGTGAAGTCCAGCATCTGGCGCTCCCTGCGCCGGCTGCGCGAGGACGAGGTCCTCAGCTTCGGCCGTGACGAGGAGGAGTCCTTCGGCGCACTGGTCGCCTGAGGACGGGGGGAAAGACCCGAGGGGGATCCGGGGGGAGAGCCCGAGGGGGAACAAGGGGAAAACGGGGGGACACGGGGGATAGCGAGCGGGTTCGGACGGCCGGGGGGTTTGTCCGAACCCGCTCTTCCGTGTGCGCGCCCGCGGCACCGGTGGACGGGCCTTCGCGGGCGGCTCCCTCAGGGTCGGGCCGCCGCCCCCACCGGGCACAGGGCCCGCGCCGCCGCTATCCGGTCCAACGCCTCCGGTTTGGCGCACGGGTGGGCGCCGAGCGCGGCGTGCCGGGCCACGATCGTCCGCTCGTTGCGCAGCAGCCGCAGCCCCCGCCGCACCAGATACAGCGGCGGCTTGCGGCCCTCGCGCAGATCCCGGGCCAGCCGCCGGCGGAAGGTGGTGGCGGGTCGCCCGCGCAGGCACAGCGCATCGGCCAACAGCCCCGCCTCCCGGCACCGTTCGATGATGTCGGCGGCGAACACGCCCTCCGCGATGAACAGTGACGCCCCGTCGAGCGCCAGCCCCGCGGAGCCGGTCCGGGCGCTGGCCGCGATGTCGTACTCCGGCACCACGGTCCGGCCGGCGCGGCACAGCTCCGCGATGGCCGCGACGGCGGCGCCCGCGTCCCAGGACGACGGCGAGTCCCAGTCCGCGCCGTCCCCGTCCGGCAACTGCGGCAACGACGGGTCCGTGCCGTCCTTGTAGAAGTCGTCGAGGTTGAGCACGGGCAGGCCGGTCAGCGCGGCCAGGGACGTCTTCCCGGAGCCGGACGGTCCGGTCAGCAGTACGACACGGGCGGGACGCGGGAGGGAGGGCAAGTCGGAGGTCACGGGCACTCATTGTCGGGCATTGCGCCGTGGGGGGTACCCCTGGCGCGCGAGGTGGAACCCCCGCCACCGCTCAACTACGCTACGCAGTCGATCGATTGCGCATCGGAGTTGGATCTCGCTGCGCAGCCGATCGCGACACCGCAATTCCGCTCCGTTCCGATCCACAGGCAGGTGGCACAGATGCCCTCCCACGCACGACCCAACCCCAGCCGCGTCCCCCGCGGTCTGTTGCGCGCCGGTCTGGTGATCTCCGCGGCCGGCGTCGCGCTCACGGGCGGCGCTGCGGCGGCGGGCGCGGCCGCCCCCGCGACCGGCGGCACCGCTTCCCGGCAACCCGTGGCGGACGAAGGGGTCGTGGGGCACGCCCTGGCCCACTCGATGACGGACTCCACCGGCCGCGGCCTCGGCCCGGTCAAGGACCTCAAGCTGGACCCGATGTCCCACACCGGCGTCGACCCGCTGGCCAACGCCATCGGCACCCAGGTCGCCGACTTCAAGCCGATGAGCACCGCGCAGTTGACGGACCCGGTGACCCAGGGCGGCTCGCTGCGCGAGCTCCCGGTGACCGGCACCGCGATGCGGCTGCTGCCCGGCTGACGGGCCGCCGCCCCTTCCCGCGACGAACGGCGCGGGACCGAAGCCCACCAGGGCCCCGGTCCCGCGCCGTTCGTCGATGCCGCTCCGGCCGACGGATCAGACCCCCGTCGGGTGCCATACCGTCTTGGTCTCCAGGAACGCCAGCAGCCGGTCGGTGCCCGGGTCGGCGGTCCAGTCCACCGTATGGGAAGGGGCAGCGCGCAGCGCTTCGTCGGCAGGGCGGTGGCGGGTGACGGGTGGGCGCAGCACCCGCTTGAGGTTGTCCGCCGCCGCGGTCTCCAGTTCCTTCGCCAACTCGGCGTCCGCGCCCGCCAGATCCAGCGCGTTGACGTCCTGGTGCGCGGCCAGCGGCGCGCCCAGCTCCGCCGTGCGGCCCGAGAGCAGGTTGACCACGCCGCCCGGCAGGTCCGAGGTGGCCAGCACCTCGGCCAGCGACAGCGCCGGCAGCGGGGCCCGCTCGGACGTCACGACCACGGCGGTGTTACCGGTGACGATCACCGGGGCCAGCACCGACACCAGGCCCAGGAACGACGACTCCTGCGGGGCCAACACGGCCACCACGCCGGTCGGCTCGGGCGCGGAGAGGTTGAAGTACGGACCCGCGACCGGGTTCGAGGACCCGGCGATCTGGGCGACCTTGTCGGACCAGCCCGCGTACCAGACCCAGCGGTCGATCGCCGCGTCCACCTGTGCCGCGGCCTTCGCCTTCGACAGCCCCTCGGCGTCGGCGACCTCCGCGACGAACTGGTCCCGGCGGCCCTCCAGCATCTCCGCGATGCGGTACAGGATCTGCCCGCGGTTGTACGCCGTCGCCCCGGACCAGCCGCCGAACGCCTTGCGGGCGGCGACCACCGCGTCCCGCGCGTCCTTGCGGGAGGCCAGCGGTGCGTTGGCGAGCCAGTTGCCCTTGGAGTCGCTCACTTCGTACACCCGGCCGCTCTCGGAGCGCGGGAACTTCCCGCCCGCGTACAGCTTGTAGGTCTTGAGAACGCTCAAACGATCAGACATTGAGGTACGCCTCCAGACCGTGCCGGCCGCCCTCGCGACCGTGGCCCGACTCCTTGTAACCGCCGAACGGCGAGGCCGGGTCGAACTTGTTGAACGTGTTGGACCAGATGACGCCCGCGCGTAGCTGGTTCGCCATCCACAGCATCCGGGAGCCCTTCTCCGTCCAGATGCCCGCCGACAGGCCGTAGGGGGTGTTGTTGGCCTTGGCCACCGCCTCCTCCGGCGTGCGGAAGGTCAGCACCGACAGCACCGGGCCGAAGACCTCCTCGCGGGCGATCCGGTGCGCCTGGGTGACGCCGGTGAAGAGCGTCGGCGCGAACCAGTAACCGGAACCGGGCAGTTCGCACGCCGGCGACCAGCGCTCGGCGCCCTCGGCCTCGCCCGCGTCGGCGAGCTCGGTGATCCGGGCCAGCTGCTCGGCGGAGTTGATCGCGCCGATGTCGGTGTTCTTGTCCAGCGGGTCGCCGACCCGCAGGGTGGCCATCCGGCGCTTGAGGGCGTCCAACAGCTCGTCCTGGATCGACTCCTGGACCAGCAGCCGGGAGCCCGCGCAGCACACGTGCCCCTGGTTGAAGAAGATCCCGTTGACGATCCCCTCGACGGCCTGGTCCACGGGTGCGTCGTCGAAGACGATGTTGGCCGCCTTGCCGCCCAGTTCGAGGGAGACCTGCTTCTCCGTACCGGCGACGGTACGGGCGATCGCCTTGCCGACGCCGGTGGAGCCGGTGAAGGCGACCTTGTTGATGTCGGGGTGGGCCACCAGCGCGGCGCCGGTCGAGCCGTCACCGGTGACGATGTTGACGACGCCCTTGGGGAGCCCGGCCTGGCGGCAGATGTCCGCGAAGAAGAGGGCGGACAGCGGGGTGGTCTCGGCCGGCTTGAGCACCACGGTGTTGCCGCAGGCCAGCGCCGGGGCGATCTTCCACGCCAGCATCAGCAGCGGGAAGTTCCACGGGATGACCTGGCCGGCCACGCCCAGCGGCCTGGGGTCCGGGCCGAAGCCCGCGTGGCCCAGCTTGTCGGCCCAGCCCGCGTAGTAGAAGAAGTGCGCGGCCACCAGCGGCAGATCGGAGTCCCGGGACTCGCGGATCGGCTTGCCGTTGTCCAGCGTCTCCAGGACGGCCAGCTCGCGCGAGCGCTCCTGGATGAGCCGGGCGATCCGGAAGAGGTACTTGGCGCGCTCGGCGCCGGGCAGCGCCGACCACTTCTCGAACGCCTTCCGGGCCGCCCGGACGGCGCGGTCCATGTCCTCGGCGGTGCCCTGGGTGTACTCGGCCAGTACCTCCTCGGTGGCGGGCGAGACGGTCTTGCGCAGGCCACCGCCCGCGCTCTCGGTGAACTCGCCGTCGATGAACAGCCCGTAGGAGGGCGCGAGGTCCACGACGGCGCGCGACTCCGGCGCCGGTGCGTACTCGAAGATGTTGGCCATGGTCAGTCCACCGTGACGTAGTCGGGGCCGGAGTACCGGCCGGTGCTGAGCTTCTGACGCTGCATCAGCAGATCGTTGAGGAGGCTGGAGGCGCCGAAGCGGAACCAGTCCGCGGTCAGCCACTCCTCACCCAGCGTCTCGTTGACCATCACCAGGTACTTGAGCGCGTCCTTGGTGGTGCGGATGCCACCGGCCGGCTTGACGCCGACCTGCACGCCGGTGGCCGCGCGGAAGTCCCGCACCGCCTCCAGCATCAGCAGGGTGACCGGGGGCGTGGCGTTGACCGCCACCTTGCCGGTCGAGGTCTTGATGAAGTCGGCGCCGGCGAGCATCGCGAGCCAGGAGACCCGGCGGACGTTGTCGTAGGTCTGGAGCTCGCCGGTCTCGAAGATGACCTTCAGGTGCGCGGCGCTGCCGTCGGGGCGGGCGCACGCCTCCTTCACGGCCTTGATCTCCTCGAAGACCTCCAGGTAGCGGCCGGAGAGGAAGGCGCCCCGGTCGATCACCATGTCGATCTCGTCGGCGCCGGCGGCCACCGCGTCCCGGGTGTCGGCCAGCTTGACCGGCAGCGCGGCCCGGCCCGCCGGGAAGGCGGTGGCGACCGAGGCGACGTGGATGCCGGAGCCGGCGAGCGCCTCCTTGGCGACGCCGACCATGTCCGGGTAGACGCAGATCGCGGCGACCTTGGGGGCGGTGCGGTCGGTGGGGTCGGGGTGGACGCCCTTGGCGCACAGCGCCCGGACCTTGCCGGGGGTGTCCGCGCCTTCGAGCGTCGTCAGGTCGATCATCGAGACCGCCAGGTCGATGGCGTACGCCTTCGCCGTGGTCTTGATCGAGCGGGTGCCGAGCGTGGCGGCGCGGGCCTGCAGCCCTACCGCGTCGACGCCGGGGAGTCCGTGCAGGAAGCGGCGCAGCGCTCCGTCCGAGGCGGTCACGTCCGCCATCGACGCCAGGCGCCCCGCGGCCTCCTTGCCGTATGCGGGAACAGTGGTGGGCATGGTCACGAGGGGAGCATATCTACGCGCGTAGCGACATGCCAGCCCCCGGATTTCGATCCTTGGGGAGGGGTGGGCGGTCCGGAGGGGCGGCGGAAGGCGTGGAACGGGCAGAACGGATGGAACCGGTAGATCGGGCGGAACCGGTGGATCGGGTGGGACTCGTGAGGTTCGCGAACATCCGGCGAGAAGTGGAAGAAAGAGTTCTGAGCGCGCACTGTGGATTTTCTGTTACATAACGGCGGTGCTTCGATCAAACAAGATCAGTACTGTCTTCCTCAGTGCGCCCCTCCCGGTTGATCGATGATCTGCCCGCCGGGGTGGTGGAGCGCGCTTCTTCGGTCAACACGACATATCAACAGGGGAGTTGGGCATGTCATCCTTGTTCTCGCGCCGGCGTCGGGTCCTCCGCACCGCCGCGACCTCCGCCGCGCTCGCGGTCGCCGTTCTCGGTCCGGCCTCCGGGGCCTTCGCCGCCGATGCCACGACGGCGGATTCCGCTGCCGGCACCCCCGCCGCCTCCGGCCACGAGGCCCCCGGCGGCGCCTCGACCCACACCGCGGAGCAGGCCAACGGTGGCGCGGGCGAGCAACGGCCGGGGACCGGCCGGCGCCCCGCGGACGCGCCGGCGGGCGAGAACACCAAGGACGGCAAGACCGAGGACGGCAAGACCAAGGACGGCAAGAGCGAGACGGCCGAGACCGGGGCGGAGAGGACCGAGGCCGCCAAGACCGAGGCGGGCAAGCGCACCGCCGGCAAGCCGGCCGCCGAGCGCACTGCCGCCGGGCAGCAGGCCCCCGACCGCTACGCCGGAGAGCCCGTCTACCTCGGCAACGGCCACGTCGCCGTGCTCCGCAACGACCCGGCCGCCGGCGGCCCCGAGGCATGGATCCGCTACGTCGGCCCCCACTGGCAGCCCGGCGACACCTACATGGTCCGGGTGGTGGGCCTCCTCGACCATGCGGACCGCACCGCCACCATCGGCGGGATGACCCTGCGCCTGCTCGACGCGGACGGCGCCGCCCCCAGGCTCCAGGTCACCGGCCCCCAGGGCACCAAGACCTACGCGCTGCCCCGGTCCACCAAGCCGGGCGTGAAGCCGGGCACCAAGCCGGGCGCGAAGCCGGTCAGTCAGCGCAAGGACTGCACCGTCACCGAGCGGCAGCCGATCGGCGCCGGGACCATGGCCGTGCTGACCAACGGCCCGAAGGGGCCGCGGGTGGCCTTCGAGGGCGCGGGCGACCCGCCCGAGCCGCTGCCCTACGTCCTGGACCACGCGCACCCCCAACTCCCCGAGAGCGCCGGCTTCCTGGCGAAGATCGTGGACGCCGACGGCGCCCGCCCGAAGCTGATCACCAACATGGAGGGCGGCGGCCACCCGGCCTCCACCACCCGCTTCCCCCAGGCCCCCCAGGGCTGCTCGATCCCGGTGGGCAAGGTCGCCGGCACCGGCACGAAGGCCGCCGTCGCCACCGATGCCGTCGCCACCGGCTCCGCCGTCAAGGCCGCCGGCGGCCAGACCAGGCTCGTCCCCACGGGCGCGGTCGCGGCCGGCGCCGAAGGCGTCGGCGACCCCGACCACACCCTCGTCTTCGCGGGTGGCGCGCTCGCCTCGGCCGGTGCCGCGGGCGTCGCGGTCGCGGTGCTGCGCCGCCGCCCGGACGCGGGTTCGCGGATGTGAGGCGCGCCCCCCAGGGGCGCGGGGCGGGCCGCCGGACCCTGGCGGCCTGCCTGTTCGCCCTGGCGCTCGGCGGCGCGCTGCTCGTCATCGGCCTGACGGGGAGCGGGCCGGCGAACGGCGCGCCGCCGGTGCACCTCGCCCCGGCCGCCGTCGCGCCCCCGAAGACCCCGGCGTCCCCGATGCCGGCCGCCGCGCCCGTACGGGTACGGATCCCGGCCGCCGGCGTGGACACCGGGCCGGTGCTGCGCCTCGGCCTCGCCGCCGACGGCACCGTCGAGGTGCCGCCCGTCGAGGACGCCGACCGCATCGGCTGGTACGACAAGGGCGTCACCCCCGGCGAGACCGGCCCCGCGATCCTCATCGGTCACTACGACACCGTCGAGGGCCCCGCCGTCATGAGGGACGTCGCCCGGATCAGGCCCGGGGACCGGATCCTCGTGGACCGGGCGGACGGCAGCACCGCCGCCTTCGCCGTCCGCGCGCTCCAACAGGTGGACAAGGAGCACTTCCCGACGCGGCGGGTCTACGGGAACACCCCGCGCCCCGAACTGCGCCTGATCACCTGCGGCGGCGACCTGCGCGACGGGCACCGGCCGGACAACATCATCGTCTACGCCGACCTGCTGCCACGGGGCGCCTGACCACCGCTTCACGGGTGCGGTCATTGATGCCGTAACGCAATATCCACGCCGTGTCCGACATCCGGACGGTCAGGCAGAATCTGCGGCATGACGAGCCCGGAACGGTCCACCACGCCCGCGCCGCAGTACGCGCAGCGCAGCTACCGCTCGCCGGCCGCCCTGGCCGGCGGCGTGCTGCTCATCGCGCTCGGCCTCTGGCTCGGCGCGGACGCCCTGCTGCGCGGCACGCCCCACACCAAGCTCACCGCGCTCTTCGCGCTGCTCCTCGCGGTGCCGCTGGTCGTCGCCTTCTCGCTGCGGCCGCTGGTGCGGGCGGACGAGGACCGGCTCCTGGTGCGCAACCCGTTCCGCACCGTCACCCTGCCCTGGTCCGCCGTGCAGGAGCTGCGCGCGACCTTCTCCGCCGAGGTGCTCACCGACGACGCCAAGTACCAACTCTGGGCGATCCCGGTCTCGTTGCGGCAGCGCAAGAAGGTCGCCCGGCAGGCGGCGCGCGGCCCGGCCCGCCCCCGCTTCGGCCTGAACACGGACGCCGGCCCGGTCCCCAAGGCGATGGCCGACCAGACCCTCGCCGAACTCCGCGAGATCAAGCAGCGCTCCGCGTACCGCAGCACCGCCGAGGGCACCCCCGAGGCGCGCTGGGCCTATGCGGTCCTGGCCCCGATCCTGGTGGGGGCGGTGGGGTTGGCGGTGATGGTGGCGCTGTAGGGCGCCCGTAGACGCGCGACGGGCCGGACTCCGAAGGGGAGTCCGGCCCGTCGCGCGTGCGCGTGGCGCGTCGGCCGTCTGCGGCGCTCCGTCAGATCCCGGCCGCCGCCGACAGGTCCCGCTTGATCGCGGCGAGGGTCGTCGTGGCCCTCTCACGGGCGGTCGGCAGGCCCGTCGCGTCGGCCACCGGCACCACGACCTCCAGGTAGCACTTGAGCTTGGGCTCGGTGCCGCTGGGGCGGACGACCACGCGGGCCGCCTCGATGCCGTCGGCGGGGGAGCCCGCCAGGTAGTAGCGCAGCCCGTCGGTGGGCGGCAGGTCGGGGCCGCCCGCGTTCAGGTCGTCGGCGCGGGAGACGGCCAGGCCCGCCAGCGCCGTCGGCGGCTGGGCGCGCAGCCGGCCCATCGCATCGGCGATCAGCGACAGGTCGGTGACCCGCACCGAGAGCTGGTCGGTGGCGTGCAGCCCGAACTCCACGGCCAGTTCGTCCAGGAGGTCGGACAGGCCGCGGCCGGACTGCTTCAGCTCGGCGGCCAGTTCGGTGATCAGCAGGGCCGCGGTGATGCCGTCCTTGTCGCGGACGCCCTCGGGGTCGACGCAGTAGCCCAGTGCCTCCTCGTAGGCGTACCGCAGGCCGTCCGCCCGGGCCAGCCACTTGAAGCCGGTCAGCGTCTCCTTGTAGGGCAGCGAAGCGCCGCCCGCGATACGGGACATGAGCTGGGAGGAGACGATGGTGGTCGCGAAGGTGCCGGTGGCGCCCTTGCGCACCAGCTGCGCGGCGAGCAGCGCGCCGACCTCGTCGCCGCGCAGCATCCGCCAGCCCTCCGGGGCACCGGGGTCCGGGACGGCGACGGCGCAGCGGTCGGCGTCCGGGTCGTTGGCGATGACGATATCGACGCCGCCCGGGGCCTTGGACCGGGCGGTGGCGAACGCGAGGTCCATCGCGCCCGGCTCCTCCGGGTTGGGGAAGGCGACCGTGGGGAAGTCCGGGTCCGGCTCGGCCTGTTCGGCGACGACCGTCGGGGCCGGGAAGCCGGCGCGGGCGAACGCGGCGACGAGGGTGTCCCGGCCGACGCCGTGCATCGGGGTGTAGACCACGTCGACGTCCCGGGCCGACCCGGGGGTGAGCACCGCGTCGGTGCGCTCCAGGTAGGCGGCGAGCACCGCGTCGTCCAGGGTCTCCCAACCGGCCTCCGGGCGGGGCACGTCGGCCAGGGAGCGGACCGCGGCGATCCGGTCGGCGATCTCGCCGTCCGCGGGCGGGACGATCTGCGAGCCGTCGCCGAGGTAGACCTTGTAGCCGTTGTCCCGCGGCGGGTTGTGGCTGGCGGTCACCTCGACGCCGGCCACCGCGCCCAGGTGCCGGATGGCGAACGCCAGGACGGGGGTGGGCAGCGGGCGCGGCAGGAGCGCGGCGCGCAGCCCCGCGCCGACCATCACGGCCGCGGTGTCCCGGGCGAAGTCGGCGCTCTTGTAGCGGGCGTCGTACCCGATGACGACCAGACCGTCGCCCTGCCCCTGGTCCTTGAGGTACGCGGCGAGGCCGGCCGCGGCCCGGATGACCACCGCGCGGTTCATCCGCATCGGGCCGGCGCCCAACTCGCCGCGCAGCCCGGCGGTGCCGAACTGGAGGGTGCCGGCGAACCGGGCCGCCAACTCCTCGTGCCGGTCCGCCTCGATGAGCCCGGCCAGCTCGTCCCGGGTCTCCGGGTCGGGGTCCTCGGCCAGCCACGTCTGGGCCCGGTCGATCAGCTCCGCGGGAACGGTAGCCACGTGATGCTCCTGCCTGTGGGTGCGATGTGGGGGAGGGGGTGCGTGACGGGCCGGCCGGGCGGACGCGTGGCGGCCGTCGGTCCCGTGTCCGCCGGTGGTCCGTGCCGGCCGCGGGATCGGGCCGGCAGGGGCGGGCGCTGCGGCCCGCCCGATGCCGGTGCCGGCTAGATCTTGCCGAGGACCCGGCCGAGCAGCGTGCCCATCGCGATCGCGGAGTCGCGGCCGGCCTGGAGCACCTCCTCGTGGTTCAGCGGCTCGCCCGTCATGCCGGCGGCGAGGTTGGTCACCAGGGAGATGCCGAGCACCTCGGCGCCGGCCTCGCGGGCCGCGATGGCCTCCAGGACGGTGGACATGCCGACCAGGTCGGCGCCCATGGTGCGGAGCATCCGGATCTCGGCCGGGGTCTCGTAGTGCGGGCCGGGGAGCTGGGCGTAGACGCCCTCCTCCAGGCTCGCGTCGACCTCCTTGCACAGCGCGCGCAGCCGCGGCGAGTACAGGTCGGTCAGGTCGACGAAGTTGGCGCCGGGGATCGGCGAGGTGGCGGTGAGGTTGAGGTGGTCGCTGATGAGCACCGGCTGGCCGGGGCGCATGCCGTCGCGCAGGCCGCCACAGCCGTTGGTGAGCACCACGGTCTTGCAGCCGGCGGCGACGGCGGTGCGGACGCCGTGCGCGACCGCGGCGACGCCGCGGCCCTCGTAGAAGTGGGTGCGGCCGAGGAAGACCAGGGCGTGCTTCTCGCCGATCTTGTACGAGCGGATCTTGCCGCCGTGGCCGGCGACGGCCGGCGGCGGGAAGCCGGGCAGCTCGGTGACCGGGAACTCGTGCTCGGGCGCGCCCAGGGCCTCGGCGGCCGGGGCCCAGCCGGAGCCCATGACCAGGGCGACGTCGTGCCGCTCGATGCCGGTGAGCTCGCGGAGGCGGGCGGCCGCCGCGTCCGCGGCGCCCTTCGGGTCGATGTCCGGGGTAACAGATGCGTTCACGCGGACGAGGGTAGCCGGTCTTCCCCTACGCGCGTAGATGTCACTGCCCACGGGTCTGTGGGCGCTGGCTTGTGGCTTTTGCCGAAGCGGCCAGGGGGTCGCGCGGGCGGACGGGAGGGGCCGCGTCAGCAGGGCCGCTTGCGGATCTCCATCACGTAGTCGTGCGGGGCGCCGGCGGACTCGGCCGCGTCGGCGATCTCGCCCAGGTAGCGCGCCGAGGGGAGGCCGCCCTCATAGCCGTTGAGGACGTAGATCCAGGCGGTCTCGTCGCCGTCGAGGGTGTGCACCCGGACCCGCATCCGGCGGTAGATGTCCAGGCCGACGCCCTCCCAGCGGTCCATCGACTCCTCGTCCCCGGGAGCGATGTCGTAGAGCGCGACGAAGAGCTGGGAGCCGGGGTCCTCGACGACCGTCGCCAGGGCGCCCTCCCACCCCATCTGCTCGCCGCCGAACGTGAGCCGCCAGCCGTTCAGCCAGCCGGTGCCGCGCAGCGGGGAGTGCGGAGCGCGGCGGGACATCAGCCGCGCGTCGAGGTTGCCGGCGTACGCGGCGTAGAGCGACATGCTTCCGAGGGTACGGGAGGTTCCCCGTTGGGCTCGTGGTACCGGAGGTTCGTACGAGGGCGGGGGAGTGCACATGCCCGGCGCCCGTGCCAGGGCCCCGAGCGCCCCCGGGGGAGAGGCACCGACGGGCGTGCGGGACAATGGAGTACGTGACTCGGATCGTGATCATCGGTGGTGGACCCGGCGGATACGAGGCGGCCCTGGTGGCGGCCTCGCTCGGCGCGGAGGTGACCGTCGTCGACTGCGACGGTCTGGGCGGGGCGTCGGTGCTGACCGACTGCGTCCCGTCGAAGACGCTCATCGCCACGGCCGAGGTGATGACCACCTTCGACTCCTCCTACGAGGAGTTGGGCATCATCGTCGAGGACGGCACCCCGGACGCGGACCACCCGGCCCGGGTCGTCGGGGTCGACCTCGGCAAGGTCAACCGACGGGTCAAGCGGCTCGCGCTGGCCCAGTCCCACGACATCACCGCCTCCGTCACCCGCGCCGGCGGCCGGGTGCTGCGCGGCCGCGGCCGGCTGGAGCCGGGGCAGGCGCCGGACGGCTCGCGCAAGGTCACGGTCACCGCCGCCGACGGCACGACCGAGGGCCTGATCGCCGACGCCGTGCTGATCGCCACCGGCGCCCACCCGCGCGAGATCCCCGACGCCCAGCCGGACGGCGAGCGGATCCTGAACTGGACGCAGGTCTACGACCTCACCGAGCTGCCCGAGGAACTCATCGTCGTCGGCTCCGGCGTCACCGGCGCCGAGTTCGCCGGCGCCTACCAGGCGCTGGGCTCCCGGGTCACCCTGGTCTCCTCGCGGGACCGGGTGCTGCCGGGCGAGGACCCGGACGCGGCCGCCGTGCTGGAGGACGTCTTCCGCCGCCGCGGGATGAACGTCATGGCGCGCTCCCGGGCGCAGTCCGCGAAGCGGGTGGGCGACCGGGTCGAGGTCACCCTCGCCGACGGCCGGACGATCTCCGGCACGCACTGCCTGATGGCGGTGGGCTCCATCCCCAACACCGAGGGGATCGGCCTGGAGAGCGCCGGCGTCCGGCTCAAGGACTCCGGCCACATCTGGACCGACAAGGTCTCCCGCACCACCGCCCCCGGCGTCTACGCGGCCGGCGACTGCACCGGCGTCTTCGCGCTGGCCTCCGTCGCCGCCATGCAGGGCCGGATCGCGATGTACCACTTCCTCGGCGACGCGGTCACCCCGCTCAACCTCAAGACGGTCTCCGCCAACGTCTTCACCGACCCCGAGATCGCCACCGTCGGCTACTCCCAGGCCGACGTCGACAACGGCGTGATCGACGCCCGGGTGGTCAAGCTGCCGCTGCTGCGCAATCCGCGGGCCAAGATGCAGGGCATCCGGGACGGCTTCGTGAAGCTGTTCTGCCGCCCCGGCACGGGCATCGTGGTCGGCGGCGTGGTCGTCTCGCCGCGGGCCAGCGAGCTGATCCACCCGATCTCGCTCGCGGTCGACAACAACCTGACGGTCGAGCAGATCGCCAGCGCCTTCACTGTCTACCCGTCGCTGTCCGGCTCGATCGCCGAGGTGGCCCGCCAGTTGCACACCCGGAAGGCGTCCGGCGCATGACCGGCGCCCGCCGGCGCACGCCAGGCGCCGGCGGGGTGGCGGGCCGCAAGCGGGCCCATGGAATATTTGTGCCCACGATGGGCACTTGGGGTGAAACGGTCCTGCATGGACGGGTCCGGACAACTCGCCCCGGAGTCCGCGGTTGGCGACCGAAGAGCGCAACTGACCAGGCAGCGCGTGGGTTTGTGCACGCACGGTGACGGGGACCGAGGCATGTGCATGCCGCATACCACGTGAAGCGATGCCGTGTGAACAACTTCCGTTAATTGGTGCAACCTGCTGAAAACAGACGGTCGTTGGCGTTACTGTCAGTTTCGTGTTCGCTGCAGAACGTCGCCAATTGATCCTAGAAATGGTGCGCGCCAACGGGGCCGTGTCGCTCCGTGAGCTCGCCCGCGTCGTCCAGACCTCCGAAGTGACCGTACGGCGCGACGTCCGGGCGCTGGAGGCAGAGGGACTGCTCGACCGCCGGCACGGCGGAGCGGTCCTACCGGGAGGTTTCACCCGGGAATCCGGCTTCCCGCAGAAGTCCCACCTCGCGACCGCCGAGAAGACGGCCATCGCCGATCTCGCGGCCGGTTTCGTCGAGGAGGGCGAGGCCATCGTCGTCGGCGCCGGGACCACCACCCAGGAGCTGGCCCGCCGGCTCGCCAGGGTGCCCGGCCTGACCGTCGTCACCAACTCCCTGCTGGTCGCCCAGGCGTTGGCCCATGCCAACCGCGTCGAAGTGGTGATGACCGGCGGGACCCTGCGCGGTTCCAACTACGCGCTGGTCGGCAGCGGTGCCGAGCAGTCGCTCCAGGGACTGCGGGTCTCCCGGGCCTTCCTGTCGGGCAGTGGTCTGACCGCCGAGCGCGGCCTGTCCACCTCCAACATGCTCTCCGCCAGCGTCGACCGGGCGCTGGTGCAGGCGGCGGGGGAGGTGGTGGTGCTCGCCGACCACACCAAGCTGGGCTCCGACACCATGTTCCAGACCGTGCCGACGGACGTCATCACCCGGCTGGTGACCGACGAGCCGCCCGCTCACGACGACCGGGCCGCCACGGAGCTCCAGGCGCTCGCCGACCAGGGCGTCCAGATCGCCGTCGCCAGCGGCTCGTTGCCCGGCCAGGCGCCGGGCGGGCCCGGTCTGGAGGCCGCCCCGCCCGAGCGCCGGGGCCCGCGGCGGGACGTGCCGCTGCCGGGCCAGCGGCGCAGCCACCCGGGCGCCCCGGCCGGCGCGCCCCAACTGCGGTCGGCGGGCTCGCTGGCGGACGGTCGGGTGGCCGATCTGGCGCCCCGGCGCCGCTGAGCGAGGCCGGGGGAGCGGGCGCCGGGCACGGCAGCACGGCCCGGCGTCGGCCGCCCCTGGCGGCGCCGGGGCCCGACGCTCCCGCGTCCGCCGGCCCCACCGGGGCTGGTCCGACGTGGCGTTGGGGCTGACGCGGCCGAGCGGGCCGACGGGGCCGGGAGGACGGCGTCGGAACGCCCCTACGCCGGCTCCGCCTTCAGGCCGCGCAGGGTCAACCTCAGCAGCCGGTCGGCCAGTTCGGGGTCGTCGGGGGACTCCTCGGCGGCCAGCGCGATGCCGTTGGTGAGCTGCATCAGGTCGCCGATGACGACGTCCCGGCGCACCGCACCGGCCTGTTGGGCCCGGGCCAGCAGCGCGGAGCCGGCCTCGCCGAGCGGCACGCTGCACCGCGCCATGCCCGAGCTCTCGTCCGCCGAGGCGGTCATCAGCGCCCGCGACAGGCCCCGGTAGGTGCTGGCGTGGGTGATCAGCGTGCGCAGCCAGTCGACCAGCGCGGTGCACGGTTGCGGTGCGTCGGCCAGCTCCCGGGCGTAGCCGAGCAGCGCCTCCACCTCGCCCTGGAAGACCGCGCCCATCAGGGCGGTGCGGTTGGGGAAGTGCCGGTAGAGGGTGCCGATGCCGACGCCGGCGCGGCGCGCGATGTCCTCCAGCGAGGTGTCCGTGCCGTGCTCGGTGAAGGCCGTCCGGGCCTCGGTCAGCAGCCGCTCGTAATTCCGGCGCGCATCGGCCCGCATGGGGCGTGCCGCGGGCGTCCCCACGGACGCCGGCGCCCCCGCCGGTGCGTGCGCCGCAGCGGCCCGCCGCTGCCCTGCCGTCTCGGTCGCCATCCGCCGTCCTTCCTCGATCCGGCCGGTCCTGGGGCCTGTCTGGTGGATCAGGGTCGGACAGGCCCTGGGCCCGGATGGGTCCAGCATGCCATCGCACCGCCGGCGGCCGGGCCGGGTGTGGATACCCCGGGCTCCGGTGGACGGGCGGCGGCCGGCCGGTGACGCCCCGGAATACCCCCCGCGTCGGGCCGGCGAACTCCTCGGGACGGCCGCAACGTCGTCGTTCCAAGGGCCATCAAACCAGGCGCAAAGAGGTCTTCCGGGGACGGTCCGGAGGCCGCCTTGGAAGTCTGGGGAACTACGCATGGGACTGACCAGCCGGCCGCTGCTGTACGTCACGATCACCCTCGCCGTGGCCTGCGTGGCACTCACGGTGTGGATCTGGCCCCGGCTCGCCGGGCGCGGGCCACGGGCGGTGCTGGGGCGGCTCGGTGCGATCGCCGCGACCCAGGTGGTGATCGTGGCCGTGCTCGGCCTGGTGGTGAACTCCAGCTTCCAGTTCTACGCGTCCTGGCACGAACTGCTCGGCCTCTACGACGGGGCGCCCGCCGCGGTCGGCAAGTGGGGCAACGAAGGCACCGCGGGGCCCGCCGGCGACCCGTCGAAGGGGTTGGTGCAGGCGTCCGGCCCGGAGGGGCTGGACAAGGTGCACGGGGTGCCCACGGGGCCGCCGGAGAAGAACGGCAAGGTCGAGACCGTGCGGATCGTCGGCAAGCGCACCAAGGTGGTGGACCCGGCCTACGTCTACCTGCCGCCGCAGTACTTCCAGAAGCAGTACGCCCGCCAACGCTTCCCCGTCATCGTCGCGCTCAGCGGCTACCCGGGCGGGATATTCCTGCTGGGCCAGCACCTCAGACTGCCCGAGACCGCCGCGAAGTTGATCCGCGACGGCTCCCTCCAACCGTCGGTCATCGTGATGCTGCGGCCCACCATCGCCCCGCCCCGGGACACCCAGTGCGTCGACGTCCCCGGCGGCCCGCAGGCCGAGACCTTCTTCGACCAGGACGTCCCCGAGGCCCTCAAGTCGCACTACCGGGTGGGCCACGACCCGTCCGCCTGGGGCGTCCTTGGCTACTCCTCCGGCGGCAGCTGCGCCCTCCAGCTCGCCATGCGCCACCCCCGCACCTACACCGCGGCGGCCGCCCTCTCGCCCGACTACAAGGTGTCCAACGACCCCACCACCGGGAACCTCTTCGGCACCGACAAGGACCGCGGCACCCGCCGCGAGCAGCACGACCTGATGTGGCGCCTGGCGCACCTGCCCGCCCCCGGTGTCAACGTGCTGATCGGCACCAGCCGCAGCGGCGAGAACAACTACCCGGCGGCCAAGGCGTTCCTGGCCGCGGTCCGCCCGCCCATGAAGGCGGACGCGATCGTCCTCGACCACGGCAGCCACAACTTCGCCACCTGGCGGCGCGAACTGCCCGCCGCGCTCCAGTGGATGAGCCGGACGCTGGTGTTCCCGGAGGAGGTCGTGGGCAAGTCGTAGCCGCCCGCGGCACCGCGGCGCACAAAGGGGCGGGCCCCCGGTCCGAAAGGCACCGGGGGCCCGCCCCTATGTACGGTCCTCAGGACCGCGTCAGTCCTTGATCTCGCAGATCACCGCGCCGGAGGTGAGGGCCGCGCCCACCTCGGCGGCCAGGCCCTTGACGGTGCCCGCGCGGTGCGCGTTGATCGGCTGCTCCATCTTCATCGCCTCCAGGACGACGACCAGTTCGCCCTCGGCGACCTGCTGGCCCTCCTCGACGGCGACCTTGACGATGGTGCCCTGCATCGGGGACGCCAGGGTGTCGCCGGAGGCCGCGCTGCCGGACTTCTTGGTGGCCTTCCGCTTGGGCTTGGCACCCCCGGCGACCGCGGCGCGGGCCAGCGGCATGCCGAGCGACGCCGGCAGCGAGACCTCCAGCCGCTTGCCGCCGACCTCGACCACGACGGTCTCGCGGGTGTCGGCCTCGCCCTCCTCGCCACCGGGCGCGGTGAACGGCGGGATCTCGTTGACGAACTCGGTCTCGATCCAGCGGGTGTGGACCGTGAACGGGTCGGCGGAGCCGGTGAGTTCGGGGGCGAACGCCGGGTCCTTGACGACCACGCGGTGGAACGTGAGGGCGGTGGCCATCCCCTCCACCTGGAACTCGTTCAGCGCCCGGGCGGCCCGCTGGAGGGCCTGCGCGCGGGTGGCGCCGGTGACGACCAGCTTGGCCAGCAGGGAGTCCCAGGCCGGGCCGATGACCGAGCCGGCCTCGACGCCGGCGTCCAGGCGGACGCCCGGGCCCGACGGCGCGTCGAACTTGGTGACCGTGCCGGGCGCGGGCAGGAAGTTGCGGCCCGGGTCCTCGCCGTTGATCCGGAACTCGAAGGAGTGGCCGCGCAGCGCCGGGTCGTCGTAGCCGAGCTCCTCGCCGTCGGCGATCCGGAACATCTCGCGGACCAGGTCCAGGCCGGTGACCTCCTCGGTGACCGGGTGCTCCACCTGGAGACGGGTGTTGACCTCCAGGAAGGAGATGGTGCCGTCCTGGCCCACCAGGAACTCGCAGGTGCCGGCGCCCTCGTAGCCGGCCTCCTTGAGGATGGCCTTCGAGGCGCGGTACAGCTCGGCGTTCTGCGCCTCGCTGAGGAACGGCGCGGGGGCCTCCTCGACCAGCTTCTGGTGGCGGCGCTGGAGCGAGCAGTCACGGGTGGAGACGACGACCACGTTGCCGTGCTTGTCGGCCAGGCACTGGGTCTCGACGTGCCGCGGGCGGTCGAGGTAGCGCTCGACGAAGCACTCGCCGCGGCCGAACGCGGCGACCGCCTCGCGGACCGCGGAGTCGTAGAGCTCGGGGACCTCTTCGAGGGTGCGGGCGACCTTCAGGCCGCGGCCGCCGCCGCCGAACGCCGCCTTGATCGCGATCGGCAGGCCGTGCTCCTTGGCGAACGCGACGACCTCGTCGGCCCCGGAGACCGGGTCCGGGGTGCCGGCGACCAGCGGGGCGCCGGCGCGCTGGGCGATGTGCCGGGCCGCGACCTTGTCACCGAGGTCGCGGATGGCGTGCGGCGGGGGGCCGATCCAGGTCAGCCCGGCGTCGAGCACGGCCTGCGCGAACTCGGCGTTCTCGGAGAGGAAGCCGTAGCCGGGGTGGATGGCGTCCGCGCCGGAATCGGCGGCCGCCTGAAGGACTTTGGCGAAGTCCAGGTAGCTGGTGGCAGGGGTGTCACCGCCCAGGGCAAAAGCCTCGTCCGCGGCACGGACGTGCAGGGCGTCCCGGTCCGGGTCGGCGTAGACCGCTACGCTCCCGATCCCGGCGTCCCGGCATGCACGGGCAACGCGGACAGCGATTTCGCCACGGTTGGCGATGAGCACCTTGCGCACGATGGGTCCTTCCTGGGCGCTACGCCGCAACACACTGAACGCAGCGAGTTTAGGGACTGGCGACACCGCGTGCCGACCCGTTCCCTGGGGTGAGCTTGCCCACACGGAGCGTGCACGTGGCGATGATGAGGGACCAAAGTCCGTTGGAATCCCAGGGTAGGCCCGGATTCCACGGCTCCGGCTCGCGGCACGGTGTGGCCTAGGTCTCGAACTGTGGACGTCCGGCGAACCGTCAATTCTTTGTGGAGTCCCTACGAATGGGCGAGTGAAAGTTTTCGGGTGAGCGCGGCGGTCGGGGGCGGGGGGAAGGGGGTCGGATGTCGGCGTGTAGAACCCTTGCCGTGACCGTTACCCGTTAGTAGCGTTCGTGATGCTTTCTGTACTCCCGGTAACGGCTCGTCGGGGCGGCGCGCGGTCGTGCGCGGCGGCGCGGGCCGGCGGAGGAAATGGGGTGGCGGCATGGTGGCGGCGCGCAGACCGGTGGCCCTGGTGGCGGCGGTGGTGCTGATCCTGGAGGCGGCCGGAATCCTGCTGCTGAACTGGATCCTGAGCATCGTGGTCGACCGGCAGCAGATGTCCCTGGCCGGGCTGCGGCCCGGCGCCATGTCCGCCGGCGCCTGGGCCGGCGGCGCGCTCTTCGCCCTCTTCCTCCTCTTCTGCGCCGCCGTGTTGCTCTACGGCGGCGCCCGCGACCGGGCGCCGGGACGTCTCCCGCGCCTCGCGCTGATCTGCTGCGCCGTGGTGCACGGCGTCCTCGGGGCGCTCGCCGTCGGGCTGGTCGGCTGGCCGGCGTTCGCCGCCGCGATGGCGGTGCTGGCGCTGCTCGTGCTGACCCTGGTCGCCTACGCCGATCCCCGTCCCGCCCCGGCGCCGACCGAGGACCCCGCCACCGCCTGACGGTCGAACTCCCCGCCCCGCGGCCCCCGTTGGGCGCCGCCCCGCGGCCGTCCCGCGCGCCCCTGCCGGCTCCTCGCGCCGTTCGCCGCACGCACGCACGTACGCCCGGACGGACGGGCGGGGCCGCGCCGCCCGTCAGCTTCCCGCGGGCTTCCCCGCCGGTGCGTGCTCCCGCAGGATCTCCATGAACGCCCGCATCCACTCCGGGTGGTCCGGCCACGCGCGGGCCGACACCATCTTGCCGTCCACCACCGCCGGGCCGTCCACGAAGACTCCGCCGCCCAGCTCCACCTCCGGTGCGCACGCCGGGTACGCGGCCGTCCGGCGGCCCTTGAACACCCCGAGCGGGGCCAGCGCGAGGGCCGCGTGGCAGATGTGCGCGACCGGCTTGTCCGCGTCGAAGAAGTGGCCGACCACGCGGCGGAAGTCCGGGTCGTGCCGCAGGTATTCGGGCCCCCGGCCGCCGGGCAGGACCAGCGCCTCGTACTCCGCCGGATCGACCTCGGACAGCGCCGCGTCGGCCGGCCAGGAGTGGCCCGCGGTCTCCGTGTAGGTGTCGTAGCCCTCGACGAAGTCGTGCGTGACGAACCGCAGTTTCTTCCGTGTGGGCGCCGCGACGCGGACCTCGTAACCCTCCTCCAGCAGCCGCTGGTACGGGTAGAAGAACTCCAGGTCCTCACTGGCGTCACCGGCGACGATCAGGATCTTGGCCATGCGGAACACTCCTCGCGGTTCGGTCGTCTCGGAACCATCGGTTCCCCGACGACCCGCCCCACTCACCGCCCGGCCGGAAATCGCCGCCCCGCGCCCCTCAGGCCCAGAGGTCCGTGATCGCGATGCCCAGGTCGGCCAGCAGGCGGCGGAAGAGCGGCAGCGACAGGCCGATGACGTTGCCCGGGTCGCCGTCGATCCCGTCGATGAACGGCGCCGAGCGGCCGTCGAGGGTGAACGCACCGGCCACGTACAGCGGTTCACCGCTGGCCACGTAGGCGGCGATCTCCGCGTCGGTCGGCTCGCCGAAGCGGACCGTGGTGGACGCGGTGGCGCTGGTCTGCCGGCCGGACGCGGTGTCGATCACGCAGTGACCGGTGCGCAGGATCCCGGACCGGCCGCGCATCGACTTCCACCGGGCGGTGGCGTCCTCGGCGTCCGCCGGCTTGCCCAGCGCCCGCCCGTCCAGCTCCAGCACCGAGTCGCAGCCGACGACCAGCGCGCCCGCCGCCTCCGGACGGGCCGCGACCGCCGCGGCCTTCGCCTCGGCCAGCACCCGCGCCAGTTCCTCCGGGGTGGCGGCGGTCAGCGCGTCCTCGTCCACCCCGCTGACCACGACCTCCGGCGCCAGCCCGGCCTGCCGGAGCAGGCCGAGACGGGCCGGGGACTGGGAGGCGAGGACGAGGCGGCGGGCGCGGGGAGCTTCGGTCATGCCCGCCATCGTACGGAGGCCACGGGGGTCAGCGGGCCCGGGCCCGGCGCCGGCCGGCCCACAGCGCCAGCCACCCCAGCAGGGCGCCGAGCGCGGCCCCCAGGGTGTTGTGCGCCCAGTCCGCCGGCTGGCAGTCCCGCACCGGGTCGAGGGTCTGCACCAGTTCGACGGCGGCCCAGGTGACGGAGATGCCCAGCGGCACCAGCAGCGGCCGCCGGGTCGCCAGCACCCCGCACAGCGCCGGCGGGATCCACAGCAGTACGTTGACCGCCTGGTGCCCGGCGCCCGCGCCCAGCGTCCGGACGCCGGCGCCGCCCTCCACCACGCAGGCGTGCAGCCGCCCGACCACGCCCGGCGCGAACTGGTCGGGGAGGGTGATCCCCAGGCACAGCGCGAAGGTCAGCAGGAAGAGCAGGGCCGGCACCGGCGGCCAGCCGCGGCGGCGGACCAGCGGGCGCCACGCCACCACCGCGCCCAGCAGCGCCACCGCGGTCAGCCCGGCCATCACCAGCGCGTGCGCCGTCGGGGACATCAGCGCCGCCCCCTCACGCCGCCACCGCGAGCCGGGTCGCCGGGCGCCGTACCGGGAACGAATCAATGGTCAGCATTGGGCGAATGTAGGGCGGCCACGCGTAAGTTCTCGATAAGTCCCGCCGGACCTCCACGGCGCGCGCACAGAAATCAACTGGGCTGAATTCGCCGCCCCTTCGCGCAAAACGGCAAAAGGCGGGCCGGGCCCGGTACTTGCGGGAGATCGTTTCCCCGCTTTCCCGGCCGCCCGGCCCGCCGCGTTCCGCAGTGCGGTCAGCCCTTGTTCAGCACCGCCTGCATCACCGATTTCGCGATCGGTCCGCCCAGCTTTCCACCGGCGATCTCCGACCGCGGAATGCTCATGTCCTTCGGGTCGACGAAGACCGCCACCGCCACCGGCGAACTGCCGTCCGGCAGCTTCGCGTACGAGACGAACCACGCGTACGGCCGCTCGTCGTTCACGTTCGCGCCGTGCTGTGCGGTACCGGTCTTGCCGCCGACCGTCACCCCGTCGATCTTCGCCTTCGACGCGGTGCCGTCCGAAACGGTGTACTCCATCATTTCCTGCACCTTCAGCGCGGTGTCCTTGGAAACCGCCTGCGGGTCATCGGGATGGAGCGGCTCCGGATCGATCTTCTCGATCGTGGACAGGTCCGGTCCGCGCAACTCCTCGACCATGTACGGCTTCATCACCTTGCCGTTGTTGGCGATACCGGCGGCGACCATCGCCATCTGCAGCGGAGTGCTGGTCACGCTGCCCTGGCCCATGCCGGTCAGCGCGGTCTGCGGCTGGTCGAGCTTCTTCGGATAACCGCTCACCGCGGAACGCACCGGAACGAACTCCTCGGCGTTGAACCCGAATTTCTCCGCGGTCTCCCGCATCTTGTCGGTGCCCAACTTGTGCGCCGCGTCCAGGAAGACGTTGTTGCAGGACCACTGCATGCCCGTCTTCAGCGACGCCTTGTCGCACGGCGCCCCCACCACGTCGTTGCCGACCTGCGTACGGGTCTGCGGCAGGGTGTAGGGCGCCGGGGCGCCGGAGGAGGCGTTGATGTCGGTGACCGTGCCGTGCTCCAGGGCCGCCGCGGCGGTCAGCACCTTGAACGTCGAGCCGGGCGGGTAGATCTCGCGCAGCGCCCGGTTGTTCATCGGCTTGCTCTTGTCGGCGTCCAGCGCCAGGTACTTCTTGCCCTCGTCGGTCGACAGCCCCGCGAACGTCGACGGGTCGTACGACGGCGTGCTGGCCATCGCCAGGATCTTGCCGGACCGCGGGTCGAGGGCGACCACCGCACCGTTGGCGTGCAGGTCCGTGAGTCCCTTGTAGGCGGCCTTCTGCGCCTTCTCGCTGATCGTGGTGAGGACATCGCCGCCGCGCGGCTTCTCGCCCGTCAGCATCCCGCGCGCCCGGTTGAAGAAGAGCCGGTCGTCCTTGCCGTTGAGCACCTTCTTGTAGACGCCCTCCAGCATGGTCTCGCCGGCCGCCTGCCGGGCGTAGCCGGTGATCGGGGCGTACATCGCGCCGTCGGTGTACGTCCGCTTGTACTTGAAGTCGCCGCTGGTCTCCACCGACCCGGTGATCGGCTTGCCGCCCACGATGATGTTGCCCAGCGGATACGAGTACGCCTCGATCTTGACCCGCCGGTTGTGCTCGTCGTTCGCGAGCTCGTCGCTCTGCACGAACTGCACCCAGGTCACCCGGACCAGCAGGGCGACCACCAACACCCCGCAGAAGACGGCTATGTGTCTGAGTGGCCTGTTCATGAACTCCCCTCCGCCGGCCGGCCGCTGAAGATCATCGCGACCGGGTGCCCGAATTGCACTGTCGAGAGAGAAAGATGCGTGTTCGGCCGCCGTGGTTGCAAGGGGTGACGAGACCCACGTGACGGAAGTGACAGCAGGTCGCAGGAAAACGTCGGAACCGACCGTCCCGAAGAGGCATCACTTGATCACGACGACGAGCGTCCCCACCATGATCGCCGCGGCCAGCACGATGCCCATCCGACGGAGCTTGGCCTGCACCTCGCGCAGCTCCTCGGGCGGTTCGTCGGGTGGATCGGACCACAGCATGGCCTCGATCCTCCCGCCCCCAACGGCAACGGCGCCTGAGTACGCGTACTCAGGCGCCGCACCGCGGAGGACTAGTCAGTGCACAATGCACCGACCACCGGCGCACCGCGTGGCGACCCGCGCCACACGTTCACCGCCAGCACCTCACCGCGGCCAATAACTGGTCCGCCACGCCCGCGGCCCCGGATGCGGCAACCGCGACCGGGCCGGCACCGTCGCCGCCGGATCCGCCCACTCGCCGCCCCGGCCACCCGCCTCCGGCGCGCCGCCCGCGGCCACCGCCGCCGCCCGCGCCTTCACCACCGCCAGCGCGGCGGCCAACTCCTCCGGCGTGGGATTGCCCCGCACCACCTTGATCATCGACAACCGACCTCCTCCGACGGGCACCAACGCGGACTACAGCGGGATGTTGCCGTGCTTCTTCGGCGGCAGCGCCTCCCGCTTGTTGCGCAGCGTGCGCAGCCCGCGGACGATGTGCCGCCGGGTCTCGGACGGCATGATGACCGCGTCGACGTAGCCCCGCTCGGCCGCGACGTAGGGATTCAGCAGCGCGTCCTCGTACTCCCGGATCAACTCCTGGCGCCGGGAGTCCTGCTGGGCCGGGTCCTCGATCGCCGCCAGTGTCCGCCGGTGCAGGATGTTCACCGCGCCCTGCGCCCCCATCACCGCGATCTGCGCCGTCGGCCACGCCAGGTTCAGATCCGCACCCAGGTGCTTGGACCCCATGACGTCGTACGCGCCGCCGAACGCCTTCCGCGTGATCACGGTGATCAGCGGAACCGTCGCCTCCGCGTACGCGTAGATCAACTTGGCGCCGCGCCGGATGATCCCGTCGTACTCCTGGTCCGTCCCCGGCAGGAACCCCGGCACGTCGACGAAGGTCAGCACCGGGATGTTGAACGCGTCGCAGGTCCGCACGAACCGCGCGGCCTTCTCGCTCGCGTTGATGTCCAGACAACCGGCGAACTGCATCGGCTGGTTGGCCACCACGCCGACCGAGTGGCCCTCCACCCGCCCGAACCCGGTCAGGATGTTCGGCGCGAACAGCGCCTGGGTCTCCAGGAATTCACCGTCGTCCAGCACGTGCTCGATCGCCGTGTGCATGTCGTACGGCTGGTTCGCCGAGTCCGGGATCAACGCGTCCAGTTCGCGGTCCGCGTCCGAGACCTCAAGGTCCACCTCCTCAGCGAACGCCGGCGGGTCCGAGAGGTTGTTGGACGGCAGGTACGACAGCAGGCCCTTGACGAAGTCGATGGCGTCCTTCTCGTCGCCCGCCATGTGGTGCGCCACGCCCGAGGTGGTGTTGTGCGTCCGGGCCCCGCCCAGCTCCTCGAAGCCGACGTCCTCGCCGGTGACCGTCTTGATGACGTCCGGCCCGGTGATGAACATGTGCGAGGTCTGGTCGACCATCACCGTGAAATCCGTTATGGCCGGCGAATACACCGCGCCGCCCGCGCACGGACCCACGATCAGGGAAATCTGCGGCACCACGCCCGACGCGTGCACATTGCGGCGGAAAATCTCCGCGAACAGCCCGAGGGCGGCCACCCCCTCCTGAATCCGGGCGCCCCCGCCGTCATTGATCCCGATGACCGGGCAGCCGTTCTTCAGTGCGAAGTCCATCACCTTGACGATCTTCTCGCCGTAGACCTCGCCCAGCGAGCCGCCGAAGATGGTGAAATCCTGCGAATACACGCACACCGGCCGCCCGTCGACGGTCCCGTAACCCGTGACGACGCCATCTCCGTACGGCCGGTTCTTCTCGATCCCGAAATTCGTCGACCGGTGCCGCGCGAACTCGTCCAACTCGACGAACGAGCCCTCGTCCAAGAGGAGATCGATGCGCTCACGCGCCGTCAACTTCCCCTTGGCGTGCTGCTTTTCCACCGCGCGGGCGGAGCCGGCATGCGTGGCTTCCTCGACCCGCCGCTGCAGATCCGCCAATTTGCCCGCGGTGGTGTGGATGTTCGCTTGCGGTTCGGACATCGGGATGCGGCTCCTGCTCGTCCTGGACTGGCACTCGTACGAAA
This sequence comes from Streptomyces sp. NPDC090442, assembly GCF_044769405.1. Taxonomy (NCBI): domain Bacteria; kingdom Bacillati; phylum Actinomycetota; class Actinomycetes; order Kitasatosporales; family Streptomycetaceae; genus Streptomyces; species Streptomyces sp. NPDC090442. Next base: position 105,523 of record NZ_JBIVXW010000016.1, on the reverse strand, counting down.
GGGAGGTACGGGTGTGGCTACCGCCTCGTAGCGTATCGGCGGGACTGCTCTGCGGCACTGCGTCGTTGACCACACCTAGGCTGGAGCCATGACGCCTCAACCACCGGAAAACCGGGACAAAGACGCCGGTCGCTGGAGCGATCTCGGCCGCCCGCCGCTGAATGCCAACGCGCTCCGCCGGGCCCTCGTCCGGCCCGGTTCGCTGTGGTCCTCCCTGGACGTCGTCCCCACCACCGGGTCGACCAACACCGACCTCGCGGACCGAGCCGCCGCCGGCGAGCTGCGCGAGGGCGCCGTGCTCGTCGCCGAGGAACAGTCCGCCGCCCGCGGCCGCCTGGACCGCCGCTGGTCCGCGCCGCCCCGCTCCGGCCTCTTCGTCTCCGTCTACCTCACCCCCGCCGTCCCGGCCGTCCGTTGGAGCTGGCTCCCGCTCCTCGCCGGCGTGGCCACCGCCACCGCCCTCTCCCGCACCGCCGGCGTCGACACCGCCCTGAAGTGGCCCAACGACGTCCTGGTCACCGTGGACGACGCCGAACGCAAGACCGGCGGCATCCTCGCCGAACGCGCCGCCGACGGCGTCGTCCTCGGCATCGGCCTCAACGTCACCCTCACCGCCGACGAACTCCCCGTCCCCACCGCCGCCTCGCTCGCCCTCGCCGGCGCCCGGAACACCGACCGCGACCCGCTGCTCCGCGCCGTCCTCCGCTCCCTGGAGCACTGGTACGGCGAGTGGCAGGCGGCGGACGGCGACCCGGCGGCGTGCCGCCTCCAGGAGGCGTACGCGGCGGGCTGCGCGACGCTGGGCCGCCACGTGCGGGCGATCCTCCCCGGCGACCGCTCCGTCGAGGGCGAGGCCGTCGCCCTCGACGCCGACGGCCGCCTCGTCCTGGCCACCGCCGACGGCGTCCAACAACCCGTCGACGCCGGCGACATCGTTCACCTGCGCCCGGCGGCGGGCGACGGTTACGCGTAGCGCCTTCCTCCCCCGTCGGGATTGCGCCGGCTCGGCGGTTCCGCCGGGTGCCGGTGGTCGGGGCGAGCGCCCCGGCCACCACGAAGTCGGGCAGCCGGCTCCCTGGGGCGGCCGTCGACAACCCCCTCCGCCGGTACGGCGAGTGCCACCCATCGGCGGGGTCCGGCGGGGAACGAACGGGGCGTCACCGCGACGTGGGCCGCAGCGACCACGTGAGGCAGAGCACACCTGCCGTATCGTTGAGGCGGTCCGTCAGGGAGCGGATCACGGGCGAGCGGGCAGATCGGAAGGGCAGTGCGCAGGGATCGGACAGGGAGTGGCCGGTGACCGCGGACGACTCGGGGACCACCCCGCGCGGGGCGGACGCCGAGGGCGACGCGGTGGGCGAGGCCCCCGCGGGCGAGCCCGCGGGTGATCCCGCAAGCAGCGACGGCACGGCCAATGCCGCGGAAGACAACGGCGAAGGCGAGGACGAGGGCAACGGCGAGAACAACATCGCCGTGAAGCTGGAACAGCTCATCATCGGTGCCGAGCGCCGCTACACGCCGTTCCAGGCGGCCCGCAGCGCCGGCGTCTCGATGGACCTCGCGGCGCGCTTCTGGCGGGCCATGGGATTCGCGGACATCGGCCAGGTCAAGGCCCTCACCGAGGCCGACGTGCTGGCCCTGCGCCGGCTCGCCGGTCTGGTCGAGGCGGGGCTGCTCAGCGAGGCGATGGCCGTGCAGGTCGCCCGTTCCACGGGCCAGACCACCGCACGGCTGGCCGACTGGCAGATCGACTCCTTCCTGGAGGGGCTGACGGAGCCCCAGGACTCCGGCCTGACCCGTACGGAGATCACGTACCCGCTGGTCGAGCTGCTCCTCCCGGAGTTGGAGGAGTTCCTGGTCTACGTGTGGCGGCGGCAGCTCGCCGCGGCGACCGGACGGGTCGTCCAGGCCCAGGACGACGCGGAGATGGTGGACCGTCGGCTGGCGGTCGGGTTCGCCGACCTGGTCGGGTTCACCCGGCTGACCCGGCGGCTGGAGGAGGAGGAACTCGGCGAGCTGGTCGAGGCGTTCGAGACCACCGCCGCGGACCTGGTCGCCGCGCACGGCGGGCGGCTCATCAAGACCCTCGGGGACGAGGTGCTGTTCGCGGCGGACGACGCCGGGGTGGCCGCCGAGATCGGGCTGCGGCTCATCGAGACCATGGGCCACGACGAGACGATGCCCGAGCTGCGGGTGGGCATCGCGTTCGGCACGGTCACGACCCGTATGGGCGACGTCTTCGGGACGACCGTCAACTTGGCGAGCCGGCTGACCTCGATAGCGCCGAGGGATGCCGTGCTGGTGGACGAGGCGTTCGCGGAGGAGCTGGGGCGCACCGGCGATGCGCCGGTCTCCGAGGCGGACGCCGCGGCCGCGGAGAAGGCCGCCCAGGAGGGCACCGGCAGCCCGCCGCCCCCGTACCGCTTCGCGTTGCAGCCGATGTGGCAGCGGCCGGTGCGCGGGCTGGGCGTCGTCGAGCCGTGGATGTTGACCCGGCGCGGGTGAGGTGCGCCCGGCCGGGTCGGCCCCTGCCGTAAACCGCCGTGAGCTGACATGATCCTCGGGCGATCAGGTCAACGAGCGTTAACCGGTAATCGGGAGGGCGGTATGAGTGGTATGCAGCGGTTCGGCGCGGAGGAGTGGGTCGGCGTCGAGCGCCACGGTTTCGTGGCGGAGCTGGTCCTGGACCGACCGAAGGCGATGAACGCGGTGTCGACGGCGATGGCCGACGCGCTGGCGGAGGCGTGCGCCGCGCTGGCCGCCGACCGATCCGTACGGGCGGTGGTGCTCACCTCCACCCACGAGCGGGCGTTCTGCGTGGGCGCCGACCTCAAGGAGCGGAACTCCTTCACGGACGCGGACCTGATGCGGCAGCGCCCGCGGACCCGGGCCGCGTACACCGGGGTGCTGGAGCTGCCGGTGCCGACCGTCGCCGCGGTCCACGGCTTCGCGCTCGGCGGCGGCTACGAGCTGGCGTTGGCCTGCGATCTGATCGTCGCGGACGGGAGCGCGGTGGTGGGGCTGCCGGAGGTGTCGGTGGGCGTCATCCCCGGTGGCGGCGGGACGCAGTTGCTGCCGCGCCGGGTGGGGGCGGCGCGGGCGGCCGAACTGGTCTTCACCGCGCGCCGGGTGCCGGCCGCGGAGGCGGCCGAGCTGGGACTGGTGGACCGGCTGGTGGCGGACGGGCAGGACCGGACGGAGGCGCTGGCGCTGGCCGCCGCGATCGCCCGCAATTCGCCGGTCGGGCTGCGCGCCGCCAAGCGCGCCATGCGGCTGGGGCAGGGGCTGGACCTGCGGGCCGGGTTGGACCTTGAGGACGGTGCCTGGCGGAGCGTGGCGTTCTCCGGGGACCGGGCCGAGGGGGTCGCCGCGTTCAACGAGAAGCGGGACCCGGACTGGCCGGGGGAGTGAGCCCCGGGGCCGCGCTCCTTCCGGTGGTCGTTGACCGGCGGAAGGGGCGAAGAGGGTCAATCATTCCTACGCTGTAGTACAGAGCGTGCTCACGGTGACGGAATGTGAGGATCCGGTGACGGGCGAGGGTGACGCGAGGCTTCGGGCCGTGGTGGAACTGGCCCAGGCGATGGCGGCCGCGCCCACGCTGCGCGAGGCGGCCCGGGCCGCGGCGCAGGGGGTGCGGCAGGCGTTGGGGGGCTCTTTCGCGGCGATCTCCAAGTGGGAGCGCGAGCTGGGGCAGCTGCGGGTGCTGGCGAACGTCGGCGAACTCGCCCCGGAGGAGCGGGAGTTCCCCGACGACGAGGCGTATCCGGTGCACGAGTTCCCGGAGATCGTCGGGTTCCTGCACGAGCGGTGGGCCGGCGGCGGGGAGCCCAACGCCTGGGTGGAGGTCGCCGGCGACGAGGCGGACGAGGGGAGTCCGGACGCGCGGGGCCAGGGCCCGTACAACCACCAGCGGGTGGCGGCGCTGCGGCGGCGCGGCCGGGGGTGCTGCGTGGTGGCCCCGATCGTGCTGCACGGCCGGGCGTGGGGCGAGGTGTATGTGGCGCGGCCGGCCGGCGAGCCGGTGTTCGGGCGGGCGGACGCCGACTTCGCGACCGTGCTGGCCGCCGTCGCGGCCGCCGGGATCGCGCAGACCGAGCGGCTCGCGGAGGCCCGCCGGCTGGCGTTCACCGATGCGTTGACCGGGCTGGCCAACCGCCGGGCGGTGGACATGCGGTTGGACGAGGCGCTGGAGCAGCACCGGACCGGCGGCCTGGTGGTCAGCCTGGTGGTGTGCGATCTGAACGGGCTGAAGCGGGTCAACGACTCCCGCGGGCACGCGGTCGGCGACCGGCTCCTGGAGCGCTTCGGTTCGGTGCTGTCGCTGTGCGGCGCGATGCTGCCGGGGACGCTGGCGGCGCGGCTGGGCGGGGACGAGTTCTGTCTGCTGGCGGTCGGGCCGGAGTCCGACGAGGTGGTCAAGGTGGCGGGCGAGTTGTGCGCGCGGGCCGGGGAGTTGGACCTCGGCGAGGGGGTCGCGGTGGGGGTCGCCTCGACCGGCGACCCGATCGGCCCGGTGCGCAGCGCCCGCCGGCTCTTCCGGCTCGCGGACGCCGCCCAGTACCGGGCCAAGGCGGCGCAGTCCGGCGAGCCGGTGGTGGCCGGGCGGCACGGCGGCGCGCAGGACCCGGTGGTGCGGCTGGCGGACTCGTCGGAGCCGCGGTCCGGGCCGGAGCGGCGGAGGTTCCGGAGGTGAGGCGGACCGGCCGTCGGGGCGGCCGGCCCGGGTGAAGATCGGTAAGGGATGAACCCGGAATCCGGTGGTGACATCCGAAGATTCAGTCTCTAGGGTGCCTGAATATGGATATGCACACTGTGGTGTTGGGGACGTCCGGCACCACCGCACAGGACGTCATCGCGGTGGCCCGCGGCGCGGCCCGGATCGAGCTGTCCGAAGAGGCCCGGGCCGCCGTCGCCGCCTCCCGCGCCTTCATCGACGAGCTGGCGGCCAAGCCGGACCCGGTCTACGGCGTCTCTACCGGCTTCGGCGCCCTCGCCGTCCGTCACATCAGCCCCGAGCTGCGCGCCCAACTCCAGCGCAACATCGTGCGCTCGCACGCGGCCGGCATGGGCCCCCGGGTCGAGCGCGAGGTGGTCCGCGCCCTGATGTTCCTGCGGCTGAAGACGCTCGCCTCCGGGCACACCGGCGTCCGCCCGGTGGTCGTCGAGACCATGGCCGCCCTGTTGAACGCCGGCATCACCCCGGTCGTCCACGAATACGGCTCGCTCGGCTGCTCCGGCGACCTTGCGCCGCTCTCGCACTGCGCGTTGACGCTGCTGGGCGAGGGCGAGGCGGAGGGCCCCGACGGCGTCGTCCGGCCGTCCGGCGAGCTGCTGGCCGCGCACGGCATCGCGCCCGTCGAGCTCCGCGAGAAGGAGGGGCTGGCGCTCCTCAACGGCACCGACGGCATGCTCGGCATGCTGGTGATGGCCTGCGCCGACCTGGCCCGGCTGTTCACCTCCGCGGACCTCACCGCCGCGCTCTCCCTGGAGGCGCTGCTCGGCACCGACAAGGTCCTCGCGCCTGAGCTGCACGCGATACGCCCGCACCCCGGGCAGGCCGCCTCGGCCGCCAACATGCTGGCGTTCCTTGCCGGTTCGGGTTTCACCGGCCACCACCAGGACGACGCCCCGCGCGTCCAGGACGCCTACTCGATCCGCTGCGCGCCCCAGGTCGCCGGCGCCGGCCGGGACACCCTGGCGCACGCCCGCCTGGTCGCCGAGCGGGAGCTGGCCGCCGCCGTCGACAACCCCGTCGTGCTGCCCGACGGCCGGGTGGAGTCCAACGGCAACTTCCACGGCGCGCCGGTCGCCTACGCATTGGACTTCCTGGCCATCGCCGCGGCCGACCTCGGCTCCATCGCTGAGCGGCGCACCGACCGCCTCCTGGACAAGAACCGCTCGCACGGGCTGCCCGCCTTCCTCGCCGGCGACCCGGGCGTCGACTCGGGCCTGATGATCGCCCAGTACACCCAGGCCGCGCTGGTCAGCGAGTTGAAGCGGCTGGCCGCCCCGGCGTCGGTGGACTCCATCCCGTCCTCCGCGATGCAGGAGGACCACGTCTCGATGGGGTGGTCGGCGGCGCGCAAGCTGCGCACCGCGATCGACAACCTCACCCGCATCCTCGCCGTCGAGCTCTACGCGGCGACCCGCGCCGTCGAACTGCGGGGGGGCCTGACGCCCGCGCCGGCGACCCGGGCGGTGCTGGCCGCGCTGCGCGACGCGGGTGTGCAGGGGCCGGGCGAGGACCGCTTCCTGGCGCCGGACCTGGAGGCGGCGTTCGCGTTCGTCCGGGACGGGAGGCTGGTGGCGGCGGCGGAGTCGGTCACCGGGGAACTGGCCTGACGGCGCGTCAATCCGCTTGATGGCGCGCCGGGTGGCCCGAAACCGCGTCAACTCCGGTTCGCGGGCGTCGAGGTGCCGCGGCCGGGAGCGGCTGCCGCCGGCCGTTGGTCGGCCCGCGGCAGCCGGTGACGGTTGGTCGGTCCCTGGTCGTCGGCCCGTGGAATGCGGTCAAGTGTTGTGAGGGCGGGGTGACCGGGCGCTGACCGTTGCCTGTCGCAGGCGGTCGGGGCGGGGGTCGTGCCGTGGTGCCGGATGGGCGGTTGGCCGACGGGCGGCTGTTGGTTCAGGCCGCGCCGTCACGGGTGCGGCGCACGGAGTAGCCGACCAGTGCGGCGCCGAGCGCGAGGAAGGCCGCGCCGCCCACCGCGTAGGGCGTGGTGTCCGGGCTGCCGGTGTCGGCGAGGTAGTGGTGCGGGCCGCCGCCGGACCGGGTGGTGGTGGAGCCGCTGTTCGCGCTCTGCGCACCGGAGTTCTTTTCCGCGGACGCCTTGCCGGAATGCCCCTGCGGGCCGGCCGCGTCCGATACATTCGCGCGCCCGGCGCGGGCCGCTGCGGATTCTGCGGGGGGGCCGGAATGTGGCGCCCCGTCAACTTCCACGATCGCGTTGGCGGACGGCACGAACCACAGGGCGCACAGCACCGATCCCGCGGCAGTGGCGGTCAGCAGTGGTCGTCGTGCGGTCACGAAAGCTATCCCCCTTGTGGGTTCGGCGAATTGGCCGTTGACCGCAGATGTTAGTGACCGCCGCGGGTCGCGCGGTAGTCGGGACCCGGTCGTGCTTACCCTCCGGACATGAGCAATGGTGAGACATCACGCTTTGTACGGCTTCACGTCGAACTCGTCATGGAGGTCACCGACGTCGCCCGGCTGACCGGCGCCGCGGTCGACCGCCTCAACGACGACCCCGCGCTCCCCGACGACGAACGCAGGCAGTCGTTGGAAACGGTCAGAGACGATCCGGCGGAGGCGCTGGCCCACCTCGTCGACCCCTTCGACCTGGTCACCGCGGTGCCCGGCACCCAACTCGCGCAGGCGTCCTGGAGCAGCGAGGAGATGACCGACTACGACCCGGACGCCGAGTGGGACGCGGCGGAGTGGGACCTCGCGGACGACGCGGACGGGGAGGGCTGACCGTCCCGTCCCACCGCCTCGTTCGAGGCCCGCGCACACCGCGTAACACCAGCCACTCAGGCCCCCGCACGACTCGGCGTCGTGCGGGGGCCGATGTCGTGTGCGGCAGGGTCCGGTGGCGTCGTGCCGGGCCGATGACGTCTGCGGCGTGCGGTCGTTATCCGGTCGGGCCGCCGTGACGCGGAGTGCGGTGACGTAGTGAAGCGGGGGTAAGGAAAACAGCGCTCCGCAGTCATATGCGCGTTCTGGGTCATTATTCGGACGAAGGTCATTTTGGCGCCATTGCGTGTCGTTCCCCACATTTGCGCCAGGAATGGGGCGGATGAAACGGAAATGGCGTTCCAATGGGAGACGGCCGGAATACCTGCGCCCAGTTTTGCCCGCGTTCAGTTGGCGGCTCGCTCGGGGATTTTTCGCAAAGTCAGTAGCAATGGAGAAGCGTGTGATGACGGACCGCAAGCGCCGCAATGGCCTCATAGCCAGTGCCGCGCTGCTCGGGGGCGTTCTCACGGTCGCCGCGTGTGGCGCCAGCAGCGCCACTGGCCACGGCGACGGTGGGAGCGGTCGCCAGGAGACCCGGCACGAGAACACCCAGCAGGTGGACGAGGCCGCCGCGCAGGACGCCTCGCAGGCGAAGATCACCATCACGCCCAAGGACGGCTCGACCGACGCCGGTCTCAACGCGGTCAAGGTGACCGCCGGTGGCGGCAAGCTCACCGACGTCACCATGACCACGGTGGTCACGCACCAGACCGACAAGACCCAGCAGAAGACCGTCCCGGGCACCCTCTCCGCCGACGGCACCTCGTGGAAGCCCAAGCAGGCGCTGTCCCGCGCGACCACCTACAAGATCACCGCGCACGCGGTGGACGGCCAGGGCCGCACCGCGGTGGAGAACTCCACCTTCACCACGGTCTCGCCGGGCAACAGCTTCCTCGGGAACTTCACTCCCGAGGACGGCTCGACGGTCGGCGTCGGGATGCCGGTGTCGATCAACTTCGACAAGCCGGTCAAGAACCGCAAGGCCGTCCAGTCGGCGATCGAGGTCGCCTCCAGCAGCAACCAGCAGGTCGTCGGCCACTGGTTCGGCGACAAGCGGCTGGACTTCCGCCCCCAGGACTACTGGAAGCCGAACTCCGAGATCACCATGAAGCTGGCCCTGGACGGCGTGGAGGCGTCCCCGGGCGTGAAGGGCATCCAGAACAAGACCGTCCACTTCACCATCGGTCACTCGCAGGTCAGCACCGTTGACGCCGCGACCCACCAGATGACCGTGGTCCGCGACGGCAAGACCATCAAGACCATCCCGATCTCCTCGGGCAGCGCCGAACACCCCACGTACAACGGCCAGATGGTGATCTCCGAGAAGTTCAAGCAGACCCGGATGGACGGCTCCACCGTCGGCTTCACCAACAACGACGGCAAGGGCGAGTACGACATCCCCGACGTCCCGCACGCCATGCGGCTGTCGAACTCCGGCACCTTCATCCACGGCAACTACTGGGGCAAGGGCATCTTCGGCACGGCCAACACCAGCCACGGCTGCATCGGCCTGCAGGACGTCAAGGGCGGCAACGACCCGTCCACCGACGGCGCGTGGTTCTTCGCCCACTCGCAGATCGGCGACGTCGTCAAGGTGGTCAACTCCCCGGACAAGACCATCAAGCCGGACAACGGCCTCAACGGGTGGAACATGTCCTGGTCCCAGTGGGTGGCCGGCAGCGCGGTCTGAGACCGACGCAGTGACACCGCCTGCACCACGCATGACTCCCGATGACCGGCGCCCGGCGCCCCGCTGTAACAGCGGGGCGCCGGGCGCCGGCCGTTGCGTGACAGGGCGCCCGGCCGGCGCCGGCCCGGCCGTCCGTACAGTGGCCGGGTGAACGAGCACGTGGACAACGGGGGCGGCAAGCGGCGCCGCAACGGCCGGGGCGGGGACCGTGACCGGGCGGCCGGAACGGGCGGCGCGGCCCGGGGCGGCACCGACGCCGGCCGTAGGGGTCCGGGCAACGCGGACACCGGCCCCACCCCGGACGCCGCCCGTCAGGCCGCCGAGCTGCTGGGCACCGTCCTCGGCGGCGTCCGCTACGCGGCGGACGGGACCGCGGCCGAGGACGCCGTCGAGGCCGGCGCCTCGATGCTGACCGCCGCGGCCCCCGGCTGGGAGGCGATCAGCGCCGCCGTCGTCGAGGCCGCCGCGGACGCCGTCCACCGCTGCTGGACCGGCGGTTGGCAACCCGCCGACCTGGAACGCATCGTCCGCCGGGAGGCCACCGACGCCGCGCCGGCCGCCCTCGTCCTCGACGCCATCGCCGCCGACGCGGCCCGCCGCCCCCGCCCGCCCGGCGCCTCCCAAGACCCCCGCTGGCAGGCCCAGTTGGACCGCCTCGACGCCCGCGTCTGGTGGCACCGCGACCCCGCCTACCTGGACGCGCTCGCCGCCCGCCGCCGCACCTCCCGCTTCGAGACCGCCTACGACGTCCTCGGCACGCTCCGCCTGCTCGCGCGGCTCCCCAGGATCACCCCGCTGCTGCCCCCGCCCGCGGCGGCCGGCCCGACCGGTCCCGGCGAACGCCCCGCGCCCCGCCTGCTCACCCGGATCCGCGCCCTGTTGGCCAAGGCGGAGGCGACCACCTTCGCCGAGGAAGCCGAGGCGCTCTCCGCCAAGGCCCAGGAGTTGATGGCCCGTCACAGCATCGACGAGGCGCTCCTCGCACCCGCTCACGGCCCCCGGGGCGCCCCGGTCGCCGACGGCCCCACGGCGCTCCGCATCGGCATCGAGGGCCCCTACGAACAGGGCAAGGCGCTGCTCCTCGACGCCGTCGCGGCCGCCAACCGCTGCCAGGCCGTCTGGGCCGCCGAGTTGGGCTTCTCCACCGTCGTCGGCTTCCCGCCCGACCTGGAGGCGACCGAGCTCCTGCACGCCTCGCTGCTCCTCCAGGCCACCGCCGCGATGCAGCGCGCGGCCGACGACCACCACGCCCGGGGCCGCTCCCGCCGCACCCGCGACTTCCGCCAGACCTTCCTCGTGGCGTACGCGGACCGCATCCGCACCCGCCTGGCCGCGGCCACCGCCGCCGCAACGGCCGAGGCCGCCGCGGAACCCGCCGCCGAGGACCGGCTCCTGCCCGTCCTCGCCGCCCGCGAACTCGCCGTCGAGGAGACCGCCGGCGCCCTCTTCCCCGACACCGCCCCGGTCCGCCTCCGCGGCATCCGCGACACCGCCGGTTGGCACCAGGGCACCAGCGCCGCCGACCGCGCCCACCTCCACCGCCCGGAACGCCCCCCACGCGACTGACCACGACGGCCGCCCACCAAGGAGCGCACTGTGCACCCCCAGCACCCAGGCGAAGAGCCCACCTGGGCCGCCCTCTCCCCGCGCCACAAGGCGCTCGCCGCCGTCGGCACGACCGGCCTGGGCCTCGGTGTGCTCGCCCTCGTGGCCGCGGCGGTGTTGCTGGGCGTCCTGACCATCGGCTACCTGTCCCGCAACCTGATCGAAGCCGACGGCGCGGGCCCCCTCATCTGGGCAACACTGCTGCTCCTGCCCTGCGGCCTGCTCGCCGGCGCATTCGCCTACCCCGTGCGCCTGGCCCTCCGCCTCACACTCCCCTCACCCAAGGCCAAGCGCCGCGCGGAAATGGCCCTTTCGGCAAGCACGACCTTCCTGGCCGCCCTGTTCGTGGAAACCTTCACCCCCGGCCTCCACGTCCAACACCCCTGGCTGCCGGCCCTGTTGACCACCTTGCTGATCGCCCTCGCCAACCTCGCGACCACCCACCTGGAAGCCCGCACCAACCGCAGCCATAACCACCCCTGAACGGACCCCGGTTGCCGCGCGCCGGCAGGGCGCGGGCCGTCAGCCCCCGGCGCCCTTCTCCGCCAACAGCTCCTCGATGCGTACGTCGACCTGCCGCCGGTCATAGCCCCGCCGCACGACCCCGAACGGAGGCGGGCCGACCGGCGCGTCGGCCTCGGCGAGGACCTCAAGGTAGAGATCGACCTGCTGGCGGTCGTAACCCCGCCACGCCACCTGGAAGCCGCGGAACTCAGACGGTCTCGACACTGCGCGTACCACCCCCAACCCGAGAGAAAGCCGACCGTGGCCATCGCCCTTCACCGGCGCATGTCCCCTGGAGAACACACCGCGACCGCACTCCACAGCGTAGCCCCGGCCACTGACAGCAACCTTCCGATCCCCCGAAGCCGCCACCCAACTCGCCTCCGGGACAGCACAGTTCAGCACCCGTATCTCTATCTGTATCTCTATCTGCATCCGCCCGAGCCACCGGAACGAGCCGCCGCGGCCGACGACGGCCCGCGCCCCGCCGTCAGTCGTCCGCCTTGACCACCCCGACCGGGCAGGAAACCCCCGTCCCACCGATCCCGCAGTAACCGGCGGGGTTCTTTTCGAGGTACTGCTGGTGGTACGCCTCTGCCGGGTAGAAGGGGCGGGGGGTGGCGGGGAGGATTTCGGTGGTGGGGTCGGCGTAGCCGGAGGAGTGCAGGACGGTGCGGTAGGCGTCGCGGGAGGCTTCGGCGGCCTGTTGTTGGGCGGGGGAGTGGGTGTAGACGGCGGAGCGGTACTGGGTGCCGACGTCGTTGCCCTGGCGGAAGCCCTGGGTGGGGTCGTGGGACTCCCAGAACAGCTTCAGCAGGGCGGTGTACGGGACGACCGCGGGGTCGAAGACGACGCGGACGGCCTCGGTGTGGCCGGTGTGGCCGCTGCAGACCTCTTCGTAGGTCGGGTTCGGGGTGTGGCCGCCCTGGTAGCCGACCAGCGTGGTCCACACGCCGTCGGTCTGCCAGAACTTCCGCTCGGCGCCCCAGAAGCAGCCCAGCCCGAAGTCGGCGATCTCCAGGCCGTCCGGGTACGGGCCGAGCAGCGGGTTGCCGAGGACGGTGTGCCGGTCGGGGACGGTGAAGTCCCGCTCGGGGCGGCCCTTCAGCGCTTCCTCGGGGGTGGGGAGGTGGGTCTTGAAGCGGGAGAACAGCATCAGGATCGTGCTCCAGGGGAGGAGGGGCGGGGCGCGGGTGGTGGTCGACGGTGGTGTGCGGTCCCTTGGGGAACGTTTCGGGGGCGGGTGGCATTCCAGTGCGCCCGTTGCTCCTAGCCCTGTGCGCGGAAGTTGGCCGGGGTGCCGCCGAGCTGTTCCCATCCGGCGATGGCCAGGGCGCGGTAGGCGGCGTACTCGGCGGCCGGGCTGCGGCCGTAGGACCACGGGACGGCGCCCACGTGGCCGTCGACGAGGCGGAGCTGCTCCATCGCCTCGGCGTAGCGTTCCGCGCGGACCAGGAACCAGACGAGCAGGTGGCGGACGTGCGGCGCCATGGGGTGGTCGGCGGGGGCCTGTTGGAGGGCGAAGTGGGCGCCCTCTATGGCGCGTTCGACGACGGCGCTCTGGAAGAGGCTGCGGACCATGTTGGCCTCGGGCAGGTGCGCGTAGACCGCGAACAGCGGGAGGGCCGGCAGCAGGCTCTTCGCCGGGGCCCCGGCGGCCGCGCGCGCGGCGAACTCCTCGGCCTCCTTACGGGAGCCGTGCCACTTCTCCGACCAGTACGGGAGCGCCGCCAGGTGCGCGCCCATGTGGTGCGGCGCCCGCCGGTGGACCTCGGCCCACAGCTCCTCGTAGTCGGCGGCGCGCTCGCCCAGGCCGCGGGCGACGGCCAGCTCCGTGATGTGGGCGATCGGGCTGCCGGGCGCCAGCAGCGCCGCCTCCCGGCAGACCGTACGGGCCTCCTCCAGGATCATCCGGAAGTCCTGTGAGCCGGGGTCGCGCAGCGCCTGGACCACCAGGAACTGGGCGTGCGTCTGCGCGCCACCGGGGTCCTTGGGGGCCTGTGCGCGCCAGGTGCGCAGCCAGATGCCGCCGGTCCGCGCGCCGCCCCCGGAGGGGGCCTGGGAGCTCTCGGCCAGCTCGAACGCGGCCGCGCCGGCCAGCGTCTGGACCCGCTGCCAGCGCAGCTCCCAGTTGTCGCCGGTGGACCGGAGCAGTTCGGCGGCCGGGTGCCAGTCGTGCGTCCGGCGCACCTCGTCGAGCGCCCGGGACAGCTCCTCGTCCGGGCCGGGCAGCCGGACGTCGAGCTGTTCCAGGGGGACGAAGCCGTAGCCGGCCATCGGGTCGGTGGCCACCGTCAGGCCCTGCTGGGTGCGCGCCGCGGCCCGCCGGCGCCGCATCCAGGGCAGGAAGACCAGACCGCCGAGCGCGATCGCGGCGAAGAGAAGCAGCAGAGCGTCCATGTGGTGTGTCCCGGTCGGAGGGGTGGGTGGGCGGAGGGGAGGCCGTCGACGGCGGGTGGCCCGTCGGCTGGGCACCGATCACCGGGGCGATCTCCGTCCCCTCCTACGTATCCACTATCCAGCGAACCAGAAAGTTCCGGAAAGTTCGGCCGTGGGGCCGACTACCCTCAGAAGATATGAGCGATCAGCGCGAGACGCGCCACCAGCACTTCGAAACCCGTGCCATCCACGCAGGTCAGGAGCCCGACCAGGCCACCGGCGCGGTGGTCCCGCCCATCTACCAGGTCTCCACGTACAAGCAGGACGGGGTGGGCGGGCTGCGCGGCGGCTACGAGTACAGCCGCAGCGCCAACCCGACCCGCACCGCTCTGGAGGAGAACCTCGCCGCCCTTGACGGCGGCCGCCGCGGCCTCGCGTTCGCCTCCGGCCTCGCCGCCGAGGACTGCCTGCTGCGCACCCTGCTCGTCCCCGGCGACCACGTCGTGATCCCCAACGACGCCTACGGCGGCACCTTCCGGCTGTTCGCCAAGGTCGTCGAGCGGTGGGGCGTGGAGTGGTCGGTGGCCGACACCTCCGACCCGCAGTCCGTGCGGGACGCGCTGCGGCCGCGTACGAAGGCGATCTGGGTCGAGACGCCCAGCAACCCGCTGCTCGGCATCAGCGACATCGCGGTGCTCGCCGGGATCGCCCGGGACGCCGGGGCCCGCCTGGTGGTCGACAACACCTTCGCCAGCCCCTACCTCCAGCAGCCGCTCGCCCTCGGCGCGGACGTGGTGGTCTACTCCACGACCAAGTACATGGGTGGCCACTCCGACGTGGTCGGCGGCGCGCTGGTGGTGAACGACGACGCCCTCGGCGAGGAACTGGCCTACCACCAGAACGCGATGGGCGCGATCGCCGGGCCGTTCGACGCCTGGCTGGTGATGCGCGGCATCAAGACGCTGGCCGTCCGGATGGACCGGCACAGCGCCAACGCGGCGCGCGTGGCCGAGCTGTTGACCTCGCACGAGAAGGTCACCCGGGTCTATTACCCGGGCCTGTCCGAGCACCCCGGCCACGAGGTCGCCGCCAAGCAGATGCGGTCCTTCGGCGGCATGGTGTCGTTCCAGGTGGCCGGCGGCGAGGCGGCGGCGGTGGAGGTCTGCAACCGCGCCAAGCTGTTCACCCTCGGGGAGTCGCTGGGCGGCGTGGAGTCGCTGATCGAGCACCCGGGGCGGATGACGCACGCCTCGGTGGCCGGTTCGGCGCTGGAGGTCCCCGCGGACCTGGTGCGCCTCTCGGTGGGCATCGAGTCCGTCGAGGACCTGCTGGCCGACCTCACGCAGGCGCTGGGCTGAGTCGGTTCCCGCTCGACGGAGGGCCGCGGTCCGGCCCCGGCGGCCGGCTGCGACCCTTCCGCGGTGGCCCGTTGGGGCGCGTCCCCGGTGACCCGCCCCGGTCCGTTGTGGGTCAGTACCCCGCTACGGGAGGGGTGGTGCGGGCCGGTGGCGGGCGCCAGGGGTGCTCAACTCCCGCCCAGATGAGGAGAGTCAGCAGCGCCACCAGGGCGAGCAGCGCCCCGGTGCGGTGCAGCAGGCGGCGCCGGAGCAGCAGTTGGCGGCCCCGGGCGGCGGCCCGCCTGCCGAGGTCCGGTGGTACGGGCGGATGCGGTCCGGCCCGCAGCATCCGCCGGACCCCGCTCTCCTTCCGGTCGGGCGCCCGGGACTCCGGCCGCCCGGTCTCCCGGGGCGGGGTGCTCCAGTGGGCTCCGGCGGCTTCGGCTGTTGGCCCGTTACGGCGGCGGGACGGCGCGCCGGCCTCCGGGGCGGGCCGCTCCTGATCCTCCCGAGGGTTCACGGCAACGCGGGGTTCGCGTCCGGGCGGCGGTTGCGCAGTGCGGAGACGGCGTGCCGGCACAGGGTGCGCACCCGCTCGGCGGGGAGCCCGAGTTGGGCGGCGATCTGCTCCTCGGGGACGTCCTCGTGGAGGCGCAGCACCAGCACCAGTCGTTCGCGCGGGACCAGGCGGCCCAGCGGGCCGCCCCGCGGCCGGCGATGCCGCCGGGCGGCTTGCGCGAACCCCGCGGCCAGCTCCCGGCGGGCCCGCTCGTAGGGGTCCTCGCCGCGCAGCCGCTCCCAGGCCGCGTACGTCCGAGCCAGCGCCTCGATCAGCAACTCCTCGGCGGCGGGGGCGGGTTGGCCCGCAGGTTCGCCGGTCAGCAGCGCGGCGGCGTGCAGCAACCGCCCCGCCGCGCCGGCGGTGAACGCCGCGAACTCCCGGGCCCGGCGTCGCTCCCGTTCCTGTTGCCGCTCTCCCACCGCGCCTCCCGGATGCCGGGCGGCCGACGCCCCGGCCCCTGGGGCGGCGCCCCGGCGCCGAACGGGCCAGCCCCCTGGCCCCTATTGGCACGGCAGCACGGGGACGGGTCAAGAGGGGCGGCACGACCGCGCGATGCCCGCGCGGCGGACGCGCGACGACGTCCCGATGCCCCCGAACCGCCCACCGGCGCCCCACGAGCCGCCCGCGAACGGCCGATGCGCGACCCCCGATCCGCGACCCCCGATCCGCTCGCGCGAGGACGACGCCCCGGAGGCGTCACCGCACGGAGAGGGCGCTTCCCTATGGAGCGGGGCGCCTCAACACGTGGGACAACGCCTCAAGATGAGGCCGGCGGCCCGCTCGGCGACAGTGCCGTGATGTCGGCGAGGGAGGTGTTGAAGCGCGTCAGGAGCGTGGTGAACGCCGTGCGCTCCTCTTCGCTCCATTCCTCCGTCACCATCGCCATCAGCGCCCGTCGCGAGGCCCGCACCTCGTCGAGCCGGGCGTGGCCCCGCTCGGAGAGTTCGAGGACGACGGCGCGGCCGTCCTCGGGGTGGGTGGTGCGGCTGACCAGGCCGGCGTCGACCAGCGGCGCGACCTGCCGGGTGACGGTGGAGGAGTCGATGCCCATCCCGCACGCCAGGGCCTTGACGCCCATCGGGCCTTCCTGGTCCAGGCGGTTGAGGAGCAGATAGGCGGCGCGGTCCATGGAGTTGCGCGCCTGCCCGACGCCGCCGAGCCGGCTCTGTTCGGCGCGGCGGGCGAAGACGGCCACTTGGTGCTGCAGCGCGTCGAGAAGAGCAGTGTCGGTGTGGGTCGTCATGTCCGGAGGGGTGGGCATGGCCGGGGCTCGCTTAATCGGGGCGGGTAATTGGGAAGACAGCGTACGCGGCGACGGCGCCGGCCGTACCGGCCCTGTCGTGAGCGGGGTCAGCGGTGCACCGGTGTCCGCCATCCGGCCGGAAAAGCCCCGTCGGTGGCCGAACTGCGACACTGACCGCATGGCCGACCACACGTCGCACGCGTCACACCGGCCCACGGGTTCCGAGCCCACCGCGCCGGCGGGTCCCGGGGGGATCACGGTCGACGACGTGCGCGAGGCGCAGAAGCTGCTGTCCGGGGTGGCGCAGGCCACCGCGCTGGAGGGCAGCCGCTATCTGTCGGAGCTGGTGGGCGCCCCCGTCCACCTCAAGTGCGAAAACCTCCAGCGCACCGGCTCGTTCAAGATCCGCGGCGCGTATGTGCGGATCGCCCGGCTGTCGGCGGAGGAGCGGGCGGCCGGCGTGGTGGCGGCGAGCGCCGGCAACCACGCGCAGGGGGTGGCGCTGGCGGCGTCCCTGCTGGGGGTGGCCTCGACGGTCTTCATGCCGGTCGGCGCCCCGCTGCCGAAGGTCGCCGCGACCCGCGAGTACGGCGCCGAGGTGCGGCTGCACGGCCAGGTCGTGGACGAGACGCTGGCCGCCGCCGAGGAGCACGCGCGGCGGACCGGGGCGGTCTTCATCCACCCCTTCGACCACCGCGACATCATCGTGGGCCAGGGCACGGTCGGCCTGGAGATCCTCGAACAGTGCCCGGAGGTGCGGACCGTGGTCGTCGGTATGGGCGGCGGCGGGTTGGCGGCGGGCATCGCCGTCGCGGTCAAGGCGCTGCGGCCGGACGTGCGGGTGGTCGGGGTGCAGGCGGCGGCCGCGGCCTGCTATCCGCCGTCGCTGGCGGTGGGGCGGCCGGTGGCGATCGAGCCGCTGGCCACGATGGCCGACGGGATCAAGGTGGGGCGCCCCGGGGACGTGCCGTTCGCGATCGTGCACCGGCTGGTGGACGACGTCCGCACGGTCACCGAGGGCGAGTTGTCCGGCGCCCTGCTGCTGTGTCTGGAGCGGGCGAAGCTGGTGGTGGAGCCGGCGGGGGCGAGCCCGGTGGCGGCGCTGCTGTCCTCGCCCGGCTCGTTCGAGGGCCCGGTGGTCGCGGTGCTCTCCGGCGGCAACGTCGATCCGCTGCTGATGCAGCGGATCCTGCGGCACGGCATGGCCGCCGCCGGCCGCTACCTCTCCCTCCGGCTCCGCCTCGCCGACCGTCCGGGCGCGCTGGCCACCCTCCTCGGCGTCCTCACGGTGGTGGACGCCAACGTCGTCGACGTGGGGCACGTCCGCACCGATCCCCGGCTCGGGCTCACCGAGGTCGAGGTCGAGCTGCACCTGGAGACCAAGGGGCCCGAGCACTGCGCCGAGGTGGGCGCGGCGCTGCGCGAGGCGGGGTACGACGTGGTCGGGGTCTGAGCCGAGTTGCGCGGGCGGGTGCATCGGGGGTGAGCGGGGCGGCGGCCGCACGGCTGTCGCCCCGGTCCGTTGACGTCTCGGCGTCGTAAAATTTGTATCGCGATGTATCGCGTTTGGAGTAGCATCGGCGGCCCGCGGGGGTGCTGCGCCACGCCGTGCCGCCGCGGAAGCGCGTCGCACCCCACGCCCTAACATGACGCGAACCACCCAAAAACAGGGCGAACAGGACTGCTCTCCGTACTATTCGGCTCATCCGCCGCATCGACCTGAAATCGACCCAAGCCATGGGGGTACCCACATGCCAGGCGCCATTTATGCCGAAGGGCTGGTGAAGACCTTCGGCGAGGTGAGGGCGCTGGACGGCGTCGACCTCGACGTCCCTGAAGGAACCGTCCTCGGAATGCTCGGCCCGAACGGTGCCGGCAAGACCACCGCCGTCCGCGTCCTGACGACCCTGCTCCGCCCCGACCAGGGCACCGCGCGGGTGGCCGGCATCGACGTCCTCGCGCACCCCGACGCGGTCCGCCGCGCCATCGGCCTCTCCGGCCAATTCGCCGCCGTCGACGAGTACTTGACCGGCCGGGAGAACCTGGTCATGGTCGGCCGGCTCTACCAGATGAGCGGCCGCGAGGCCAAGCGCCGGGCCGAGGAACTGCTGGAGCGCTTCAACCTCGGCGACGCCGCGGACCGCACCGCCAAGACCTACTCCGGCGGGATGCGCCGCCGCCTCGACCTCGCCGCCGCGCTGGTCGTCAGCCCGCCCGTGATGTTCATGGACGAGCCGACCACCGGCCTCGACCCGCGCAACCGCCAGGCGCTGTGGGACGTCATCCAGGAACTGGTCGCCGGCGGCACCACCCTGCTGCTCACCACCCAGTACCTGGAGGAGGCCGACCGGCTCGCGCACGACATCTGCGTCGTCGACCACGGCCGGGTCATCGCCCGCGGCACCTCCGACCAACTCAAGGCCCGCACCGGCGGCGAGCGCATCGAGGTCGTGGTGCACGCCCCCGAGCACCTCCCGGTGGCGGAAGGCGTCCTGCGCGCGGTCGCCAAGGGCGAGGGCGCGGTCGAGCAGCACACCCGCAGGCTCACGTTCCCGGTGACCGGCGGCGCCAAGCTGCTCGCCGAGGTCATCCGCGAACTGGACTCCCGCGGCGTGGAGATCGACGACATCGGGCTGCGCCGCCCGACCCTCGACGACGTCTTCATCGCCCTGACCGGGCACGCCGCCGAGGCGGCGGAGAAGGACAACGGACGCGCGGACCGGGACCGGCCCGACCCGCAGACCACGAAGGAAGGTGTGCGATGAGTGCGGTCGGTCACGCGGCCGGAGAGGCCCCCGCCCGGAACCCGCGGCCGCGCGGCGGCCTCGCCCGTTCCGCGCGCGATTCGCTGGTGGTAGCCCAGCGCAACCTGATCCGGATGCTGCGCATCCCGAATCGTGTTCGCTCAACTCGACTAGGTTTCAACTCGCTTCGCGGCCGAGACCTGAACGTGAGTGAGCTGGGAGCCCGGAAGGAGCTGGCGAAGTGAGCGGCATCAGCGACTCCCTGGTCATCGCCCGCAGGAACGTGACCCGCATGGTCCGGATCCCTGAGGTGTTGGTGTTCGGGCTGATCCAACCGATCATGTTCGTGGTGCTGTTCAGCTACGTGTTCGGCGGCTCCATCAGCGTCCCGGGGGCTGGCATCAGCCCCTCCGGATACCGCGAGTTTCTGATGGCAGGCGTCTTTGCCCAGACCGTCACCTTCGCCACCGCCGGAGCCGGCGCGGGGATCGCCGACGACATGCACAAGGGCCTGATCGACCGGTTCCGCTCGCTGCCCATGGCCCGTGGCGCGGTGCTCACTGGCCGCACCCTCGCCGACCTGGTGCAGACCGCGCTGACCCTGGTGGTGCTCGCCCTGGTCGCCCTCCCGGTCGGCTGGCGCGTCCACGAGAACGCCGGCAACGTGCTAGCCGCTTTCGCCCTGCTGCTTCTGCTGGGTTACGCGTTCTCCTGGATCGGTGCACTGATCGGGCTCAGCGTGCGCACCCCTGAGGCCGCTACCTCCGGTGGGCTGCTCTGGCTCTTCCCCCTGACGTTCATCTCCAACGCCTTCGTGCCCAGCGACAACATGCCAACGGTGCTTCGACACTTCGCTGAATGGAACCCCTTCAGCGCCACTGTGCAGGCAGCAAGGGAACTCTTCGGCAACATCCCCAAGGGCTATCCAGTGCCGGACGCCTGGCCCATGCAACACCCGGTGCTCGCCTCGGCGCTCTGGTCCGTGCTGATCATCGCGGTCTTCCGGACGCTCGCGGTCCGCAAGTACCGCTCGGCGACGGTCTGAGCCCGCCCGCACCGACGGGAAGCGGCCCGGAGCCGATTGCTCCGGGCCGCTTCTGCGTGATGTCTTCGGGGTGCCCCGCAGCTCAGCCGCTGTACGGCTTGGCGTCGAGGATCTTCACCGACGCGGTCTTGCCGTTCGGCAGCTCGTACTCCGCGTCGGCGCCGACCTTCTTGCCGTTCACACCCGACCCCAGCGGCGACTGCGGCGAGTAGGTCTCGATGTCCGCGCTCGCGTACTCCCGCGAGGCCAGGAGGAAGGACAGCGTGTCGTCCGGGTCCCCGTCGAACGCGATGGTGACGACCATGCCGGGGGCGACCGTGCCGTTGGCCTCGGGGGCTTCGCCGACCTTCGCGGACTCCAGGAGCTGCTTGAGCTGGCGGACGCGCAGCTCCTGCTTGCCCTGCTCCTCCTTGGCCGCGTGGTACCCGGCGTTCTCCTTCAGGTCACCTTCCTCGCGGGCCGCCTGGATCTTCTCGGTGATCTCGGCGCGTGCGGGACCAGACAGGTACTCCAGCTCGGCCTTGAGCTGGTCATACGCCTCCTGGGTCAGCCAGGTGACGTTCTCGCTGGTCTGGGTCACAGGTGCTCCTCGTCGGTACTGGGGATAAATCAAACGCCCTACCTGGAAGGTTTGCGCCTTCACAGGTGGGCGAAACCACGAGCCTAACAATTCCGGCACAAAAGGGGGAAGGGGAATTTCACAGTGGTGGCACAGGAATGCATCGCCGCTGATCAGAGGCGATCGGGCGGCGCACAGGGCTCGTCCGAACGTGTCACCGGGAGGTCGTCGGGACCGTCGCGCGGCCCCGGTCCGGGCGTCCCGGGGTCAGCTCTTGCCGGCCGCCGAGCTCGTGCAGCCGACCAGTACGGCGTTGGTCGCGCGCTTCGTCGTCCGCAGCGCGACCTCGGTGTCGACCTGGCCCGAGCGCTGGTCGATGGCGACGTCCTTGCGGCCGACCTCGGAACCGTCGGTGGCCTGCGAACGCAGCGTGCACACCCCGGTGTCGTCCTTGTCCTTGACCACTTCGAGATGGACCTTGACCTCGTGGTCGGAGACCGCTTCCCAGGTGATGATCCGGCCGCTGAGGTCCTGGCCGGAGATGTAGGAGGCGCCCAGCCAGCCGACCACGCCGAGCAGCACCGCGCCCAGCACCGCGCCGACGATCTTGAGCGTGCGGTCGGCGCGCTGGTCGGCGGAGCGCCCGTAGCGTCCGTCCGGCAGCCCTTCGCGCACCGCGGTCATGATCCATCCTCCTGGTAGGGGACCTGGGAACCAGCAGACCCCCGGGGGTCCCGCCCCAGGGAATACAGCGCCCCCTCGCTTCGGTCACTATAGGAGGCATCTTCTCCGGCGCTTCACTGAGGATCGAGTCTTGACTGAGCAGCTGCGATTGATGGCGGTTCACGCCCACCCCGACGACGAGTCGAGCAAGGGGGCGGCCACCATGGCCAAGTACGTGTCCGAGGGGGTGGACGTGCTGGTCGCCACCTGCACAGGGGGCGAGCGAGGCTCCATCCTCAACCCCAAACTCCAGGGGGACCCGTACATCGAGGAGCACATCCACGAGGTGCGCAAGAAGGAAATGGACGAGGCCCGGGAGATCCTGGGCGTCAAGCAGGAATGGCTGGGTTTCGTCGACTCCGGGCTCCCCGAGGGCGACCCGCTGCCGCCGCTGCCCGAGGGCTGCTTCGCCCTCCAGGACGTCGACGCCGCCGCCGGGCGCCTGGTGGAGCTGATCCGGAAGTTCAAGCCGCAGGTCATCACGACCTACGACGAGAACGGCGGCTACCCGCACCCGGACCACATCATGACCCACAAGATCACGATGGTGGCCTTCGATGCGGCCGGCGACCCGGAGAAGTACCCGGAGGCCGGTGAGCCCTGGCAGCCGCAGAAGCTCTACTACAACCAGGGCTTCAACAAGCCGCGCACCCTCGCGCTGCACGAGGCGCTGCTGGCGCGCGGCCTGGAGTCGCCCTACGGCGAGTGGCTGGAGCGCTGGAAGCAGTTCGAGCAGCGCGAGCGCACCCTGACCACCTACGTCCCGTGCGCCGACTTCTTCGAGATCCGCGACAAGGCGCTGATCGCCCACGCCACCCAGATCGACCCCGACGGCGGGTGGTTCCGGGTGCCGATGGACATCCAGCGCGAGGTCTGGCCGACGGAGGAATACGAGCTCGCGAAGTCGCTCGTGGACACTTCGCTCCCCGAGGACGACCTCTTCGCGGGCGTCCGCAACAATTGAGGCCATGATGAGCGCGACCAGCACCCTCGCCCTGACGCACTTCGTCACCCTTGCCGACAGCTTCGACAAGGACAAGGTGACGCCCGGCGTCCTCGGCTTCATCGTCTTCGCGGTCATCGGCGGTGCCGTGTGGCTGCTGATGAAGTCCATGAACAAGCACATGCGGAAGGTGGACTTCGAGGAGCCCGCCGAGGAGGGTCAGGGCGGCACCACCGCCCAGGCCACCGCCGCCCCGGAGCCCAAGACGAGCTGACGGCCCGGTGCGCCGGGCACCGGCGCACCGGCGTGCGGACCGGGTGACGGTCAGACGAACCGGCCGCCTGGCAGCGGTCGGCCGACCGGCCCGGTGGCTCGCCGATCCAAGCGGTCGGCGAGCCGTGCCGTGGGCGTGGACGTCCGCCGGCCCGCTACCCGGCGGCCGCCGGCTCCGTCGGCACGCCCATGACCTCCCGGGCGTGCCGGTCCGGCACCATGCCGAGCCGCCATGCCTGCCAGCCCGTCTCCGGCTCCACCCCGCGCTCCAGCAGCAGCGCGAAGGTCCCCGCGCAGTCCTCCAACTTGGCGTCCCGCCCGTCGTGCCGCTCCCGGACCAACTGCGCCAGTTCCTCCTGCGCCACCGCCGTGCCGACCACCGAGCCGCCCGGCGACGCGAACGGCAGCAGCGTGCACCGCAGGAACCGCGCCCAGTCCTCGCCCCGCCGGTCGCCGTAGCCGGCGAAGAGCCGGGCGGCCTCGGCGGCCAGCTCCAGCGCCTGGGCCGCGCGGCCGTTGCCGGCGTCGACGACCACCAGCTCCAGCACCGACCACGCCTCGCCGTGTGCCACCCCGATCCGCTGGAAGTCCTTCCGGGCGTCCTGGAGGAGCTGGCGGGCGAAGCCGCTGTTGCGCAGCGAACCGGTCTGCTCGGCCCGTAGGTCCCGGGTCACCCGGCCCGCGTGGTGCCGGGCGCAGGCCAGGCCGTAGCCGTCGTGCATCCGGCTGAACAGATTCCGCGAGCGCTCCAACTGCCGCAGCGCCTCGTCGCGTTCGCCACGCTCCTCCAGCGCCTGGCCCAGGTAGTACATCGTCCACGCCTCGCCGCGGGCGTCCTCGTGCTGGCGGTGCAGCGGCAGCGCCTGGCGAAGCTGGTCCACGGCGGGCCCGGGGTCGCCGGCCACCAGACGGGCCCGGGCCAACTGCGTCATCGCCCAGGCCGTGCCGCGGTCGTCGTGGGTGCGGCCGTACAGCTCCAGCGCGGACGACAGCGCCGCCTCGGCCTGCGGGACGTCGCCCCGGCGCAGATGGACCTGGCCGAGCTGGAAGTGAGCCCACGCCTGGCCGTGCAGGCTCTCGCTCTCCTCATGGAGCTCCACCGACTCGCGCAGCATCACGAGTGCCTCGGCGAGCCGGGCCCGGTCCCGCTCGACGGCCGCCAGGGCGTGCAGTGTCCACGCCCGGTCGCCGCGCATCTCCGGGCCGGACTGGAGCTCCAGCGCCTCCCGCAGCTTGGCCGCGGCCTCGGTGAGATTGCCCTGCTGCTGGAGCGTGATGCCCAGGTCGCGCAGCGCGCGGGCCGCGCCGATCGGGTGCTGCGCCTCGAAGTAGAGGTCGACGACCGACGACAGGGTCGTCCGGGCCCGGTCCAACTCGCCGAGCTGGCGGGCCGCGACGCCGGTGCGCCACTGCACCGAGCGCACCAGCATGCCCTGGCCGGCCGCCCGGGTCAGCTCGCTCAGCTCGCCGAGGCGGTAGAGGTCGCCGCGGAGCAGGCAGTAGTCGCACAGCGCGCCCAACAGGTGCGCGACGGTGTCCTGGTCGACCTCCTGGTCGGCGTGGCGCAGCGCGGCCGTGATGAAGCTGGTCTCGTCGTCCAGCCAGGCCAGGGCGGCGTCCAGGGACGCGAAGCCGTGCGGGCCGAAGCGGTCGGCGCGGGTGGAGGTGTTGCCGTCGACCAGCCGGATCACCGCGTCGGCCAGCTCCGCGTAACCGCGGATCAGCCGCTCCTGGGCCGCGGCGCGCTCGGCCGGCGCCTCCTCGTCCGCCAGCCGGGCGTGCGCGAAGCGGTGCACCAGCGGGTGCAGGCGGTAGCGCTCGCCCCGGACGTGCTCGATCAGCCCGGCGCCGGCCAGCGCCGTCAACTGCCGCTTCGCCTCCGCCTCCGGGAGGCCCAGCAGCGCCGCCGCCGCGGCCATCCCCAGGCTCGCCCGGCCCACCAGAGCCAGCCGCCGCAACAACTGCCGGGCCTGCGGCGGTTGGTCGGCGTAGCGCAGCGCCAGGGCCCGTGCTACCGGGGCCGGCTCCTCGACGGCCGCCAACTCCCGGGCCAGCTCGGCGGGGGAGCGGTCGCCCAGAGCGGAGCCGGCCACCCGCAGCGCCAGCGGCAGCCCGCCGCACAGCTCGGAGATCCGGTCGATGGACTGCGCGTCGTACGGGCCCGCGCCGTCGGCCGGCTCCTCGGTGGAGGCGGCCGCCGCCCGCAGCAACTCCTCGGTGCCCACGGCGTCCAGCGCGGCCAACGGGAGCTGGTGCACATGTGCCTCCAGATCCGCGGGGAGGTCGAGCGGCGCACGGGCGGTGACCAGCACCAGGCTGTCGGAGCCGTCCGGCACCAGGGCGCGGACCTGCTCGGCGTCGGAGGCGTCGTCCAGCAGCACCGTCACCGGCAGGTCCGCCAGGTGCTGGTGGTAGATCTCGGTGAGCCGCCGGACGTGCTGCTCCTGGGAGGGGCGCTCGCGGAAGAGCAGTTGCTCGCGCGGCGCGCCCAGGCGGTTGAGCAGGTGCAGCAGCGCGTCCCGGGTCGGCAGCGGCACCTCGCCGGGGGTGTCCCCGCGCAGGTCCACCAGGCACGCGCCGCGGAACTGGTCGCGCAGTTGATGCGCCGCCCGCACCGCCAGCGCCGTCCGCCCCGAGCCGGGCTCGCCGTGCAGTACCACCACGATCGGCCGGGTCTCCGTGCTCGCCCGGCCGGCCTGCACCCACTGGGCGACCTGCGCCAGCTCCGTCCGGCGGCCGGCGAACCGCCCCGCCGGCTGCGGGAGTTGGGCGAACGACCGCTCCAGGACCGACCGCCGGCGGGCCGCCGCGCTGCGGTCCGCGCCGCGCAGCTGCGGCCCGCGGGAGCCCTTGCCCGCCGGCCGGGCGGTGGACGCGGAGCCGCCGCGGGTCGCCGCGGTCAGCATCCGCTGCTGGTCCAGGAACGGTCGGATGCCCTGCACCTCCAGCGCCGTCAACCACTGCAGCCGTAGCTGCTCGGGGCCGCCGGGCTGGCCCCGCATGCCGGCCTGCCGGTGCGCCGCCGGGAGGTGGCCGGCGGTCAACTTCACGACCGTGGCCGCCGCGCCGCCCACCAGGGCCGCGGCGCCCGCGCCGAGCGCCGGCCCGCCGCCCGTGCCGTACGCGAGGTCGGCGCCGAACGCGGCCGCCGCGGCCACCACCGCCGTCACCGCCGCGGTGCTCAACTCCTTGCGCGTCAGCCGCTCCGACAGCGGCCGCCGGCCGGCCGCCGCCTCGTCCAACGCGCGGACGTAGGCGCGGTACTCCTCCGCGGCCGGGGCGGACAGTTCGCCCAGCGCCGCCCGCGCCCTGCTCAGCAGCGTCGGCCCGTCGAGCCGGCCGCCCGAGCGGCGCACCTCCTCCGTGACGGTCCGCTCCAGCAGCGCGTCGACCTCCTTGCGGTGCCCTTCGCGCAGTTCGACCAGTTCGCCCGGCATGCCCGTCCCCCTCCAGCAGTCGCCAGGAGCCCTGGCGGTCAATCCAGCAGTCCCTCGGCGGATCCCCCGTGGGGCCGGCGCGTCCCCGCGCCGCCGCGGTCCCGCCCCGGCGTGATCACCGCCGTACGCACAGTCTTCCGTCTCCAGGCGGATTCCGGCAGGGCTGTGGACAACTCCCGCCTCTCCCGGCACCCGAGGCTCCCTTGGGAGAGGATGGCCCCATGCCGAACCGCCTGGCTCATGAGACTTCCCCATATTTGCTCCAGCACGCAAACAATCCGGTGGACTGGTGGCCGTGGTCCTCGGACGCGTTCGAGGAGGCCCGCCGGCGCGGCGTGCCGGTGCTGCTCAGCGTCGGCTACAGCTCCTGCCACTGGTGCCACGTGATGGCGCACGAGAGCTTCGAGGACCCGGAGCTCGCCGCGCTGCTCAACGAGCACTTCGTGGCCGTCAAGGTCGACCGCGAGGAGCGCCCGGACGTCGACGCCGTCTACATGGAGGCGGTGCAGGCCGCCACCGGCCAGGGCGGCTGGCCGATGACCGTCTTCCTCACCCCTGACGCCGAACCCTTCTACTTCGGCACGTACTTCCCGCCCCAGCCGCGGCACGGCATGCCCTCCTTCGGGCAGGTTCTCGAAGGGGTCCGGGGCGCCTGGGCCGACCGGCGCGACGAGGTCGGCGAGGTCGCCGGCCGGATCGTCGCCGACCTCGCGGGCCGGTCGCTGGCCGAGTCGCTGCCCGAGGGGGAGCAGCGGCCCCCGCGCCCCGAGGAGCTGGCCGCCGCCCTGATGGGGTTGACCCGCGAATTCGACGCGGTGCACGGCGGGTTCGGCGGCGCGCCCAAGTTCCCGCCGGCCATGGTCCTGGAGTTCCTGCTCCGCCACCACGCCCGGACCGGCTCCGCCGGGGCCCTGGAGATGGTCGAGGCGACCTGCGTGGCGATGGCCCGCGGCGGGCTCTACGACCAGCTCGGCGGCGGCTTCGCCCGCTACTCCGTGGACCGGGAATGGGTCGTTCCGCACTTCGAGAAGATGCTCTACGACAACGCCCTGCTGTGCCGCGTCTACGCCCACCTCTGGCGCGCCACCGGCTCCGACCTGGCCCGCCGGATCGCCCTGGAGACCGCCGACTTCATGGTCCGCGAACTCCGCACCGACCAGGGCGGCTTCGCCTCCGCGCTGGACGCCGACAGCGACGACGGGACCGGGCGGCACGCCGAGGGCGCGTACTACGTGTGGACGCCGGAGCAGCTGCGCGTCACCCTGGGGGAGGCGGACGCCGAGTTCGCCGCCACGTACTTCGGCGTCACCGAGGAGGGCACCTTTGAGGAGGGCGCCTCCGTCCTTCAACTCCCCGACACCGGTGAGCTGGTGGACGCCCAACGGGTGGCGTCGGTGCGTGAGCGGCTCCTGGCGGCGCGTGCGCGGCGGCCCCGCCCCGGGCGGGACGACAAGATCGTCGCCTCCTGGAACGGGCTGGCCATCGCCGCGCTCGCGGAGACCGGTGCCTACTTCGACCGCCCCGACCTCGTCCAGGCCGCCACCGACGCCGCCGACCTGCTCGTCCGCGTCCACATGGACTGGCAGGCCCGGCTGCGCCGCACCTCCCGGGACGGCGCGGCCGGCGGCAACGCCGGTGTCCTGGAGGACTACGCCGACGTCGCGGAGGGCTTCCTCGCGCTGGCCGCGGTCACCGGGGAGGGCGTCTGGGTGGAGTTCGCCGGCTTCTTCCTGGACACCGTGCTGGTCCAGTTCACCGCCGCCGACGGCACCCTCTACGACACCGCCGCCGACGCCGAGCGGCTGATCCGCCGCCCCCAGGACCCGACGGACAACGCCACGCCCTCCGGGTGGAGCGCCGCGGCCGGGGCGCTGCTCTCGTACGCCGCGCTGACCGGCAGCGCGCTCCATCGGGACGCCGCGGAGCGCGCGTTGGGCATCGTCACCGCCCTGGGCGGCCGGGCGCCGCGCTTCATCGGGTGGGGGCTGGCCGTCGCCGAGGCCGCCCTGGACGGGCCGCGCGAGATCGCGGTGGTCGGCCCGGCGGACGACCCGGCGACCCGCGCGCTGCACCGCGCGGCGCTGCTGGGCACCGCCCCGGGCGCGGTGGTGGCGCTGGGCGCCCCCGGGGCGGACGAGGACGCCGAGGTGCCGCTGCTGATGGCCCGCCCCCTGGTCGACGGTGCGCCGGCCGCCTACGTGTGCCGGCACTTCACCTGCGAGCGGCCGACGACGGACCCGGAGGAGCTCGCGGAGCGGCTGCGCGACTGAGGAGGCGCGGCGGGGGCGTGGCCCGTTTGCCGGCCCGGCCCCGCCGCAAGTCCTAGGACCAGCGACCGGATTGAACTTGACGCGCGCGTCAAGTTCTAGCCTTCGGGCATGACGAACCGCACGCACCACGAAGTCCGCCTGGCCGCCCGCCCCACGGGGCCGGTCACCGACGACCTCTTCGAGCTCGTGGAGGTCCCGGTTCCGGAACCGGCACAGGGCCAGGTACTCGTACGCAACACCCTGATGGCGGTCGCCGCCGTGATGCGCACCCTGATGGACGAGGTCACCGGCATCCCGCTGCCGTCCTTCCAGGTCGGTCAGGCGCTCAACGGGCCCGCCGTCGGCGAGGTGGTCGCCGCCCCGGGGACCGACCTCAACCCCGGCGACCTGGTGGAACACCGCTTCGGCTGGCGCGAGTACGCCCTGCTGGACGCCGGCGACGTCCAGCGCCACGACGCCGCCGAGATGCCCGACCCGGCCGGCTACCTCTCCCAGGGGCCCACCGCCCTGATGGGCATCGACGCCGGCGCCGAAGTACGCCCCGGCGACACGGTGTTCGTGACCGGCGCGGCCGGTGGCGTCGGCTCGCTCGCCGGCCAGCTCGCCAAGCTGCGCGGCGCCACCCGGGTCATCGGCAGCACCGGCTCGCGGGAGAAGGCCGACCGACTGGTCAAGGAGTTCGGCTATGACGCGGTGGTCATCCGCGGCGCCGGGCCCATCGAGGAGCAACTGCGCGCGGCCGCCCCGGAGGGCGTCGACGCGGTCTTCGACAACGTGGGCGGCGAGCAGCTCCAGGCCGCGATCGCGGTGGCCAACCGGGGCGCCCGGATCGCCCTGGTGGGCGCGCTCTCCAGTCAGCTCGCCGAGGGTGGCGCCGGCGCCGTCCCGATCGACACCCTGTCGCTGCTCGCCCGGAGCATCACGATGCGCGGCGTGGCCCTCTACGAGCACCGGGACCTGATCCCGCGGTGGAACGGGCTGTTCGGCAAGGGGCTGCGCGACGGCACCCTCACCTTCCCGCACGCCCGCCTCCAGGGCATCGCCCAGGCCCCGCGGGCCCTCCAGGAGCTGATCGCGGGGAAGCATCTGGGCGCCGTACTGGTGGAGTTGTAGGGGGAGTCGGTTGTACGGACCCGATCCTCGGGGGAGGGGAGCGGGCCCGTAGGGGCGTCCCCGCCCTGCCGCACCCGGGGTGTGCGGTGGGGCCGGGACGCCAACTGGGTCATTCCTCCGGGGGGTTTGCGCCCCGGAGGTAGCCTGCAGGGGTGACGACCTTGCTCGGCTGCCGCCCCCTCGTCCAGGAGGCCGCGGCGCTGCGGTCCGGTGCGGACGACCCCGTCGACGCGGTGCGCCGCACCTGCGACCGGATCGACGCCGTGGACGGGCGGGTCCGGGCGTTCGTGCCCGAGCCGGGCCGGCGCGCCCGACTGCTGGCCGCGGCACGGGAGTTGGCCGCAACTGCCCCGCAGGGAGCGGGTGGGCGGCCCGTCCTGTACGGCGTGCCGGTCGGGATCAAGGACATCGTGCACGTCAACGGGCTGCCCACCCGGGCCGGTTCGGCGCTGCCGCCCGAGGAGCTCGCCGGGCCGCAGGCGACCGTCGTGGATCGGCTGCTGGCCGCGGGCGCGCTGGTCGCGGGCAAGACCGTCACCGCGGAGTTCGCGGTCACCGCCCCGGGACCGACCCGGAACCCGCACAACACGGCGCACACGCCCGGGGGTTCGAGCAGCGGCTCGGCCGCCGCGGTCGCCGCCGGGATGGTCCCGCTGGCCATCGGGACGCAGACCGTCGGCTCGATGATCCGGCCCGCCGCCTACTGCGGGGTGGTCGGTTTCAAGCCGACCTACGGGCGGATCCCGCTCGCCGGAGTGATCCCGAACGCGGTCGGTTTCGACACCCTCGGGTGCTATGCGACGGACGTGGCGGGCGTTGCGCTGGCCGCCCCGGTGCTCTGCGACGGATGGCGCGCCGCGGCCGCGCCGGGGCGCCCGCCGGTGCTGGGCGTACCGGTCGGGCCCTATCTGGACCGGGCCGGCGACGAGGCGCTGCGGGCCTTTTGGGCCCAACGGGAGGCACTGACGGCGGCCGGTCACGAGGTGCGCGAGGTGCCCGTGATGGCCGACTTCGCCGGGGTCGTCGAGCAGCTCTTCACCATGAACCGCTACGAGGTCGCGCGCGCCCACGCCCGGTGGTTCGCCCGCCACGGCGCCTTCTACCGGGAGCAGACCGCGGCTGCGATCCACGAGGGTCAGCCGATCGGGGACGCCGTCTACCAGGACGCCCGGGAGCGCCGCGCCGCCTTCCGGGAGCGGCTCGCGGCGGCCGGGGCGGACGCTGGGATCGACCTGTGGATCGCGCCGGCGGCCACCGGGCCCGCGCCCGCCGACCTGACGACCACGGGCAGCTCGATCATGTGTCTTCCGTGGAGCAACGCCGGGCTGCCGTCGCTGAGCCTGCCCGCCGGCCGGGCCGCCGACGGGCTGCCGCTGGGGCTCCAACTGGTGGGCCGGTCCGCCGCGGACGAGGAACTGCTGTCCTGGGCGGCCGGCATCGAGCGCGCGCTGAACGGGGCGGTCGGCGAGCGTCGCCGCCCCACGGCCGGTAACTAGCGGGAAGTACGGGGACGGGGGAGACGGCCGGTGCGGATCGGGGACGCGGCGGCGGCAGCCGGGCTGACGCCGCGGGCGCTGCGCTACTACGAGCAGCAGGGACTGGTGACGGCCCGCAGGACGCCGTCGGGCCACCGGGAGTACGACGCGGAGGACGTCCGCCGGCTGCGGGTGGTCCGTGAACTGCGTGAGGCGGGGCTGACGGTGGGCGACGTCCGGGCCTTCGCGCACCTGCTGCACACCCTGCCACCGGAGGGCGTACCGGACCTGATCGGGACCGAACCGGGGGCCGGGCGGTGCGCGGCGGCGGCGGAGGAGGTGGCCCGGCGCCGGCTGGCCGAACTGGACGGCCACATCGCGCGGTTGACCCGGTTGCGGGCGCGGTTGGCCGCGCGGCTGGGGGAGCCCGACGGGCGGCCCGGCGGTCAGGGGCGCGCGCTCAGAGGGTGAGTCCGCGGGACAGGACGTCCATCGACCGGTCGATCAGTTCCTCCGGGTCCGTCGCCCGGGTGTCCTCGGCCCAGTGCAGCAGCGCCTCTTGGAGGGCGGCCAGGGCCGCCGCGCCGACGACCCGGATGCCGAGGTCGTCCGCCGGCCGGCCGGTGCGTTCGGCGAGGGCGGCGCTGATGAGGTCGAGGTTCCCGGCGGTGAGCTCCGCGGTGCGGCCCCGGACCGCGGGCACCTCGCGGATCAGCCGGATGCGCTGGACGAGTTCGCCGCGGTCGGCCGCGTCGATGCCGCGCATGATCCCGACCGTGACGTACCGCAGCGTCTCGATGAGCGGTTCGCCGGCCGGGCGGGCGCGGATCCCGTTCTCCAGCAGGGCGCCGTACTCGTCGGTGAGGACGATGTCCTCCTTGGCGGGGAAGTAGCGGAAGACGGTACTGGGGGAGACCTCCGCGGCCTCGGCGATCCGGTCGACGGGGGTTGCGTCGTAGCCCCGTTCGGCGAAGAGCCGGAAGGCGGCCCGGCGGATCGCTTGGCGGGTCCGGAGCTTCTTCCGCTCGCGCAGTCCGGGCTTCGACTTCCGGGGCGGTGCGGCGGCGGGGGTGCGTGCGGAGACCATGCGGCTCATTGTCCCCACCCGTCGCGGGACCGATGCCTGGCGGATTGACAGCCCCCTGACTGTCAGTGGGGTGTGTCACGCTGCGACGCGGGAATGATTACTGTCGGTGACGTTCGGAGGGAGGCGTGACGATGCGACCTGCGATTCACGGGTACGCCGCGTTCGCCGCCGCGCTGTGCGTGGGCGGCTATCTGCTGGGCGGTGGGCTGTTGGTGACGGCTCTGGTGCTGGCCGGGGTGACGGTCCTGGCGTGGCGGGTGGCCGCGGCCGCGCGGCCGCGGCCGGGGTGGCGCGGGGTGATGGCCGGAAGACCGGTGGGCGGACCCGGGGCGCCCCTCGCCCGGGTCCGGCCCGCCTCAGGGATGCGAATACGCGACGAGCGAGATGCCGACGTAGTGCACCACGAAGGCCGCGAGGGTGAAGGAGTGGAAGACCTCATGGAAGCCGAACCACCGCGGTGACGGGTTGGGGCGCTTGATGCCGTAGATCACGCCGCCCGCGCTGTAGAGCAGCCCGCCGACGATGACGAGGACGAGGACGGCGATGCCGCCGGTGCGCAGGAAGTCGGGGAGGAAGAAGACGGCCGCCCAGCCCATCGCTATGTAGCAGGGGGTGTAGAGCCAGCGCGGGGCGCCGACCCAGAAGACCCGGAAGGCGATGCCCGCCAGCGCGGCGGCCCAGACCGCCCAGAGCAGTATCTGCCCGCGGGTGCCGGGCACCAGCAGCAGCGTCAGCGGCGTATAGGTGCCGGCGATGATCAGGAAGATGTTGGCGTGGTCGAGCCGGCGCAGCACGCCGTCCGTCCGCGGGCTCCAATTGCCGCGGTGGTACAGCGCGCTGACACCGAAGAGCAGGCAGGCGCTGAGGGTGTAGATCGCGCAGGCGAGGCGGCCGCGGGGGCTGTCGGCGAGCGCGGTGAGCAGGACGCCGGAGAGCAGGACGGCGGGGAACATCCCGGCGTGCAGCCAGCCGCGCAGCTTCGGTTTGAGCGGCGCGGCCGCGGCGGCGACCGCCGTGCCGGGCTCGGTCCTGGGCGACCCGGCGGGGGGCTGGCTCTCGGCGGCGTCAGGCGCGGAAGTCATGGCGCAATGCTACCTACGCAACCGTAGGTTACAGATCGTCCGGAAGTGGTGACGGTCACCACGGTGCCCCCTGGACAGAACCGAATCCGGGTCGGATGATCAAATGAGTGCGGTCGGCACCGGATGAGCGGTCACGAAGCATCCGGGTCGCGGCCCCCAAGGGGCAGAACAGCAAAAGAAGCGGTTTTCTGGCTTTATGCATGGGAAGCCGATCAAACCCCTCATCTAGGAGCGATCGTGGCGCGCGACAACGCGGCTCCCACCCCGACCCGGCACCAGGGCCTGCGCGAGTGGGTCGAAGAGATAGCGGCGATCACCCAGCCCGACCGGGTCGTGTGGTGCGACGGCTCGGAGGCGGAGTACGAGCGGCTGTGTGAAGAGCTCGTCGCAAAGGGCACGTTCAAGAAGCTCGACCCGATCAAGCGGCCCAACTCCTACTACGCCGCGTCCGATCCGTCGGATGTGGCGCGCGTCGAGGACCGCACCTTCATCTGCTCGGAGAAGGCGGAGGACGCCGGCCCGACCAACCACTGGAAGGCGCCCGCCGAGATGCGGGAGATCTTCACCGGTGACAAGGGGGTCTTCCGCGGCGCGATGAAGGGCCGGACGATGTACGTCGTCCCGTTCTGCATGGGGCCGTTGGGCTCCCCGCTCTCCGCGATCGGCGTGGAGATCACCGACTCCGCGTACGTCGCGGTGTCGATGCGCACCATGACGCGGATGGGCCAGCCGGTCCTCGACGAGCTCGGTGAGGACGGCTTCTTCGTCAAGGCCGTGCACACCCTCGGCGCCCCGCTGGCCGAGGGCGAGCAGGACGTGCCGTGGCCGTGCAACTCCACCAAGTACATCTCGCACTTCCCCGAGGCCCGCGAGATCTGGTCGTACGGCTCCGGCTACGGCGGCAACGCCCTGCTGGGCAAGAAGTGTTACGCGCTGCGGATCGCCTCCGTCATGGCCCGCGACGAGGGCTGGCTGGCCGAGCACATGCTCGTCCTCAAGCTGACCCCGCCGCAGGGCGAGGCCAAGTACGTCGCCGCGGCGTTCCCGAGCGCCTGCGGCAAGACCAACCTGGCCATGCTGGAGCCGACGATCCCGGGGTGGACGGTCGAGACGATCGGCGACGACATCGCCTGGATGCGGTTCGGCGAGGACGGCCGGCTCTACGCGATCAACCCCGAGGCCGGCTTCTTCGGCGTCGCGCCCGGCACCGGCGAGCACACCAACGCCAATGCCATGAAGACCCTTTGGGGCAACTCCGTCTTCACCAACGTCGCCCTCACCGACGACGGCGACGTGTGGTGGGAGGGCATGACGGAGGAGACCCCGGCGCACCTGACGGACTGGAAGGGCAACGACTGGACGCCCGAGTCGGGCGTTCCGGCCGCGCACCCCAACGCCCGGTTCACCGTGCCGGCCGCCCAGTGCCCGACCATCGCGCCCGAGTGGGAGGACCCCAAGGGCGTGCCGATCTCGGCGATCCTCTTCGGCGGTCGCCGGGCCAGCGCGGTGCCGCTGGTGACCGAGTCGCTGAGCTGGCAGCACGGCGTCTTCCTCGGCGCCAACGTGGCGTCCGAGAAGACCGCCGCGGCCGAGGGCAAGGTCGGCGAGCTGCGCCGGGACCCGTTCGCCATGCTGCCGTTCTGCGGCTACAACATGGGCGACTACATGGCGCACTGGCTCAAGGTCGGCGCCGACAAGGACCAGGCGAAGCTGCCGCGGATCTACTACGTCAACTGGTTCCGCAAGGACGACGCGGGCCGCTTCGTGTGGCCGGGCTTCGGCGAGAACAGCCGGGTGCTCAAGTGGATCGTCGAGCGGCTGGCGGGCACGGCCGAGGGCGTCGAGACGCCGATCGGCGTGCTGCCCACCAAGGAGGCGCTGGACACCGAGGGCCTCGAACTCTCCGAGAAGGACCTGGAGTTCCTGCTCACCGTCGACAAGGACGTCTGGCGCGAGGAGGCGGCGCTGGTCCCCGAGCACCTCAACACCTTCGGCGATCATGCGCCGAAGGAGCTGTGGGACGAGTACCGGGCGTTGGTGCGGAGGCTCGGCTGAGCGCTGCGCTGCGGCCGGTCGTGTCCCACGTTGTCGGCTGCCCCGCCGTGGGGGTTGCCGTGCTTTGTGCCTGCGGCGCATGGGCGTTGTCCGCTGCGCGGGGCTGTCGGGTGCGGTGACGGGCCTGCGGGCCCGGTGTGCAGGACGTAAAGAGAGGCAGTCCTGCACACCGGCCCCTCCGGCCTGTCCCCTCCCGTAGTGGGTGGGGGAACTACGGGGCGGGGTCGGTGCTTTCAGGCGGTGGCGAGGTCCGGGCTGTCGGCGGCGTGGGCGGCCAGTTGCTCCTCGGCCAGCTTGATGGCGTCGGCGTCGTCGCGGGAGGTGGCGACGGCCAGGGCGTTGCCGGCGAGGGTGTGGGCGCGCTGTCGGAGGGCCGGCGTCCGGGCCGGGTCGCCGCCGGACGGCTCGGCCCGCAGCGGGAGTTGGCCGCTCAGCCGGGTGACCTCGGCGGCGATGCGCTCGGCCGCCGAGGCCAGCGCGGCGCGCTCGGTGGGGCACCCGGTCAGGGCGTGCAGTTCGTCGGTGACGGTGAGCAGGGCGGTCAGCTGCCCGGCGAGCCGGATGTCCAGCTCCTCCTCGCGGGACCGGTGCGGGATCCCCTGGGCGACGGCCATGCTGTGGACCGACTTGGTGCGGATCGGTTCGTACATGGGACGGCCTCCTGAAAACGTCTAGGAGGCCATCCTAGCTTAGACTCTGTCTAAAGTTGTGGTCCGTATAGAAGTCGCTGTGGGTCAGCACTGTCCGTAGCCGTCGAGGAAGGAGCCGATGCGGGTGACCGCGTCGGCCAGGTCGTCCTTGTTCGGCAGCGTGACCAGGCGGAAGTGGTCGGGCTCGGGCCAGTTGAAGCCGGTGCCGTGGACGATCATGATCTTCTCGGCGCGGAGCAGGTCCAGCACCATCTCCCGGTCGTCCTTGATCTTGTAGACCTTCGGGTCGAGCCGCGGGAAGGCGTAGAGCGCGCCCTTGGGCTTGACGCAGCTCACGCCCGGTATACGGGTCAGCAGCTCGTAGGCGGTGTCGCGCTGCTCCAGGAGTCGGCCGCCGGGGAGCACCAGGTCGTTGATCGACTGTCGGCCGCCGAGCGCCGTGGCGACCGCGTGCTGCACCGGCATGTTGGCGCACAGCCGCATGTTCGCCAGGATCGTCAGCCCCTCGATGTAGGAGGCCGCGTGCGCCTTCGGGCCGCAGACCGCCAGCCAGCCGCTGCGGTAGCCGGCGACGCGGTACGCCTTGGAGAGGCCGTTGAAGGTCAGCGTCAGCAGGTCGGGGGCGAGCGCGGCGAACGGGGTGTGGGTGACGCCGTCATAGAGGATCTTGTCGTAGATCTCGTCGGCGCAGACGATGAGGTTGTGCCGGCGGGCGATCTCGGCGATGCCGCGCAGTAGTTCGTCGTCGTAGACCGCGCCGGTGGGGTTGTTGGGGTTGATGACGACGATGGCCTTGGTGCGGTCGGTGACCTTGCGCTCGATGTCGGCGAGGTCCGGCATCCAGTCGGCCTGCTCGTCGCAGCGGTAGTGGACGGCGGTGCCGCCGGAGAGCGAGACCGAGGCCGTCCACAGCGGGTAGTCCGGGGCCGGGACCAGCACCTCGTCGCCGTCGTCCAGCAGTGCCTGCATCGACATCTGGATCAGCTCGGAGACGCCGTTGCCCAGATAGACGTCGTCGACGGCGAGCTCGATGCCCTTGGTCTGGTAGTGCTGGACCACCGCGCGGCGGGCCGAGAGCAGGCCCTTGGCGTCGCCGTAGCCGTGGGCGGTGCCCACCGAGCGGAGGATGTCCTCCAGGATCTCGGGCGGGCAGTCGAAGCCGAACGCCGCCGGATTGCCGGTGTTGAGCTTGAGGATGCGGTGACCCGCTGCCTCCAGCCGCATGGCCTCCTCAAGGACCGGGCCGCGGATTTCGTAGCAGACGTTGGCGAGCTTCGTTGACTGGATCACCTGCATGACCGCCACTCTACGGGGGCGTACCGACACCCGCCGGGTGGTTTTCGCCACGTGGTGGGCGGAGGGTGAGGGTGCGGTCGCGGAGTGTGAGGGGTGGGGTGGTGCTGAATCCGTGGCGGATCGGGTGCCCTAGGCGTGCCGGCCCGGGGTGCGGCGGATGGCGCGGCCCGCGAGGGTGTCGGTGCGGTGGCCGTCCTCGATGACGAAGCGGCCGTCGATCAGGACGTGCGGGATGCCGACCGGCGGGGTGCGCGGGGCGTCGAAGGTGGAGCCGGCGGCGACCGTCTCGGGGTCGAAGAGGACCAGGTCCGCGCGGTACCCCTCGCGGACCAGGCCGCGGTCGGGCAGCCGCAGCCGGGCGGCGGGGCGGGAGGTCAGGTGCGCCACGCACTCCTCCAGGGGCAGCACGCCCAGCTCGCGGACGTACCGGCCGAGGTACTGGGGGAAGGTCCCGTACGCCCGCGGGTGCGGCTTGGCGCCCTGGAGGATGCCGTCGCTGCCGCCGGTGTGGACCCGGTGCCGCATGATCTGCCGGACGTTGTCCTCGTGGCCGACGTGCTGGAGGAT
Source organism: Streptomyces sp. NPDC090442 (assembly GCF_044769405.1). NCBI lineage: Bacteria > Bacillati > Actinomycetota > Actinomycetes > Kitasatosporales > Streptomycetaceae > Streptomyces > Streptomyces sp. NPDC090442. The sequence goes on along the minus strand of NZ_JBIVXW010000016.1, from coordinate 67,368 downwards.
CGTCGGGCCCAGCCGGTCGGCGATCAGCAGGCGGCGGGCGGCGTCCCACGGGGCCTGGCCGCGGTCGGCGGCGCCGCGGGCGACGGTGTGGCCGACCCAGTCGGCCTGGGCGGGGTCGGTGACGCCGGAGATCTCGATGGCGTCCCAGTCGATGGGGACGCCGTGGCAGCCGTCCGAGCCCGCGACCTCCAGGGCGTGCCGGATCGACGCGGCGGTGGCGTCGTCCGCGAGCCGCGCCAGGATCGCCTCCGGGCCGCCCTCGCTGGCCCAACTGGGCAGCATCGCCACGAGCGTGGTGCAGCCGGGGGTGTACGGATAGGTGTCCAGGGTGATGTCGGCGCCGGCGTTCAGGGCGTCGTCCAGGAGGGTCAACAGCTCGGGCGCGCGGCCCTTGTTGACGCCGAAGTTCATGGTGGCGTGCGCCAGGTGCAGGGCGCAGCCGGCCTCCTGGGTGAGGCCGACCATCTCCGCGTACGCCTGGAGGGCGCCGGCGCCGTAGGAGCGGTGGTGCGGGCAGTAGTAGCCGTCGTAGTGCGCCACCACCCGGCACAGCTCGGTCAGTTCGGCGTCCGAGGCGTACATGCCCGGGGTGTAGGTGAGGCCGGAGGACAGGCCCACCGCGCCCTGCTCCAGGCCCTCGGCCACCAGGCGCCGCATCCGGGCCAGTTCGGCGTCGGTGGCCGGCCGGTCGTCCCAGCCGAGGGCGAGCATCCGGACCGTGCCCTGGGGGATGAGGTAGGCGGCGTTGACGGCGATGCCCTCGCCCCCGAAACCGTGGTCGAGGCGGTCGAGGTACTCGCCGACGGTGCGCCAGGTGAAGGCGAGGGAGTCGTCGCCCGGACCCCCGCCGTTCCAGCCGGCGATCTGGGCGCGGACCGCGGCCAGCGTGCGGTCGTCCACGGGGGCGTAGGACAGGCCGTCCTGGCCGAGGACTTCGAGGGTGACGCCCTGGGCGGCCTTCGCGGTGTGCGCCGGGTCGCGCAGCAGCGCCAGGTCGCTGTGGGCGTGCATGTCGATGAAGCCGGGGGCGAGGGCGAGGCCGGCGGCGTCCACGGTGCGGGCGGCGGACGGGCGGGGGCCGCCGGTCCCGGCGCGGTGGACGGCGGCGATCCGGCCGTCGGCGAGGGCGACGTCGGCGCGGTAGGAGGGCCCGCCGGACCCGTCGATGACGCGTACGTCGCGGAACACGGTGTCCAAGGCGGGCCGCCTTTCGTCGGACCGTCCCGGCCGTCCGCGCGGGCGAGTCGGGGCCGGTGGCGGCGCGCGCGGTCGGGGTCGGGGACGGGATGGGGGATGACCCCGGGATCTCTCGGGGTGGCCGATCGGGGGTCGGGTCAGGGGGTGATCAGGGGGTTCTCGGGGTGCGCCGGGGCGAGTTGCGCACCCGGCGCGGGTAGCACGAGGACATGCGGAGCGATCAGAAGAACGTGCGGATGAAGTCGACGACCGTCCCGTCCTGCTCGACCAGCGGGATCAACTGCCACTTGTCGAAGGAGGTGCACGGGTGCGACAGGCCCAGGGCGACCCAGTCGCCCACCTCCAGATCGCCGGCGTGCTCGGTGCGGACCCAGGCGTGCTGGTCGGACAGGCCGGTGACGGTGAGGCCGGTGGCCGGGCGCAGGGTGCCGTCCCGGCCGGAGCGCACGGCCTGCGCCTTCGGCAGGTCGAGGTCGTACGCGGCGTCCCGCTTGCCGGCGTTGAGGAACGCCTGCTCCGGGGTGGGCCGGGAGACCACCTGCGCCCAGAGCCGGAAGGCGGGCTGCAGGGCGCCCTCGTCCGGCACCCGGTTGAAGGGGGTGAGGTGGTGGTAGTGCCCGTCGTCGTGCGAGACGTAGGCGCCCGAGCGCAGCAGCTTGAGGACGGGCGCGGAGAGTTCGGGGAGGTCGGCGAAGACCTCGGCCACGGCGTCGAACCACGCGCTGCCACCGGCGCTGAGCACGATCTCGTCGAGGTCGGTGAAGCGGCCGGAGGCGTCGAGCTCGGCGGCGAGCGCGACCAGCCGCCGCAGCCAGGTGGTGACCCGCTCGTGATCGGCCCTGGGCACCTCGCCCTCGTAGCCGGCGACGCCGACGAGGCGGAGGGTGTCCACGCCCGCGATGGCATCGGCGAGTTCGCGGCACTCGGCCTCGGTGCGCGCGCCGGTCCGGGCGCCCTCGCCGGCGCCGAGTTCGATGACGACGTCCACGGGGCGGGTGGCCTCGGCGGCGCGCAGCGCGGCGTCCATCAGCTCGATGCCGCGCAGCGAGTCGACGTAGCAGACGAAGCGGAAGTCCGGGTCGGCGGCGAGTTCGCCGGCCAGCCAGCGCAGCGCGGCGGCGTCGACGAGCTCGTTGGCCAGGAAGATCCGCTGGATGCCGAAGTCCCGGTAGACGCGGGCCTGGTGGGGGACGGCGGCGGTGATTCCCCAGGCGCCGTGGGCCAGTTGGCGGGCGAAGAGCTGCGGGGCCATCGAGGTCTTGCCGTGCGGGGCGAAGGCCAGGCCGTGTCGGTCGGTGTAGGTCTCCAGGAGGGCCAGGTTGTGGTCGAGGGCCTCGGCGGAGAGGGCCAGGACGGGGGTGGTGAAGCCGTCGGTGAAGAGGTTGCGGCGCTCGGCGGCCAGTTCGCTGACGGTGCGGCCGGCGGCATCCGGGGGGAGCGCCTTGAAGCGGTGATCGACGGTGTCGTCCGCGAGGTTGGTGAGTTCCCGCGCGAGCCGGTCGCCGGCCATGGAGCCTCCTCGAAGAGTGCGTTGCATTCTCTGCAACGCTCATTGCGCATATCGCTTAGAGCTGTCTAACATCCGGGCCATCGCCCGGTCAATGGTCCGAAAACACCGGCGGACGCCGCGGGAAACGCGCCGTGGCGCACGGCGGATCCGGCGCCGCGACCCGGCGGGGACCGCCCGCCCGTGCGGTACGACGGCCCGCCTCTCGGCGGCAGCAGCGAAGGAGCGCAAGCGATCGTGACCACGCCCTGGAACGTCAGCGACACCCCCGTCCCGGCGGCCGGCGCCGCCCCGGACGTCGATGTCGTCTGCCTCGGCGAGTCCATGGTCACCTTCCTACCCACCGCCCCCGGCCGGCTTGCCGACGTCCCCGCCTTCCAACGGGCCATCGGTGGCGCCGAGTCCAACGTCGCCTGCGCCCTCGCCCGCGCCGGCCACCCCACCCGCTGGGTCTCCCGGGTCGGCGTCGACGGTTTCGGCGACCACCTCGTCCGGGAGATCGCCGGGCACGGCGTCGACACCCGCGCCGTCCGGCGCGACCCCGACCGCCCCACCGGCATCTATTTCCGCACCGCCGGCGACCGCGCCACCGACGCCCACGAAGTCGCCTACTACCGCGCCGGTTCGGCCGCCTCCGCGATGGCCGCGACCACCATGGACCTGGCCGCGATCCGCGCCGGCCGGGTACTCCACCTCTCCGGGATCACCGCCGCGCTCTCCGCGGACTGCCTCGGCCTGCTGCGCGCCCTCATGCCCGACCCGTCGCCCGGTCACCGCCCCTCGTCGCCGCCGCCCCGCGCCGAGCGCCCCCGCCCGTCGTCCGACCGCCCCGCCCCGGTCGGCCCCGGTCGGCCGCTGCTCTCCTTCGACGTCAACTACCGTCCCCACCTGTGGTCCGGCGCCCAAGGGCCGCGGGTCCTCCTCGATCTGGCGCGCGCCGCCGACGTGGTGTTCGTCGGCGCCGACGAGGCCGAGGCCGCCTGGGGGCTGCCGGACCCGAGGGCCGTCCGCGCCGCGCTGCCCGAGCCGGAGACCCTGGTCGTCAAGCTGGGCGCGGCCGGCGCGTTGGTCTTCCGGCACGCCCCCGACACCCCGGGCACGGACGAGGAGCCCACCGGCACCCTCGTCCCCGCCCCCACCGTCGAGGTGGTCGCCGCGGTCGGCGCCGGCGACGCCTTCGCCGCCGGCTTCCTCTCCGCCACCCTCCGCGGGCTGCCGCTGCGCACCCGGGTCCGGCACGGTCACCTCTGGGCCGCCGCGGCCCTCACCGTCCCCGGCGACCTCGCCGCACCCCCCGCCCGGCCGCTGGCCGACCGCCTTGCCGCGCTCGACGACGCCTCCTGGGGGACACTGCACCTCGGCCCCGGCTGGACGCAGCCCACGGAGGCCGCGGACCAGGAGGTATCCACGTCATGAACGAGCGCAGCCAGAGCACCCCCGACGGGCGCGCCCCCGACGGCTGTCGGGCCGAGCCGGAGGGAGCGCGCGCATGAGCCAGACCGTCGACCGCGCGCTGAGCATCCTGCCGCTGCTCGCCGAGGGCCCCGCCGACCTCGGCCAGGTCGCCGACCGGCTCGGCGTGCACAAGTCCACCGCCCTCCGGCTGCTGCGCACCCTCCACGAGCACGGCCTCGTCTACCGCCAGCCCGACCAGCGCTACCGACTCGGCGCCCGCCTGTTCGCCCTCGCCCAGGAGGCCGCGGAGCACCTCGACGTCCGCGGTATCGCCCACCCCCACCTCGTCGCCCTCAACGAGCAGTGCGGACACACCGTCCACCTCGCCGTCTACGAGGAGAACGAGGTCCTCTACATCGACAAGGTGGAGAGCCGCTATCCGGTCCGGATGTACTCCCGGATCGGCAAGCCGGTGGCGCTCACCGTCGCCGCCGTCGCCAAGCTGCTCCTCGCCGACCTCCCCGAGCCCGAGCGCCGCGCCCTCGCGGCCCGGCTCGACTACCCCCGCTACACGTCCCGTTCGACACCCGACGCCGTGGCCTTCCTGGCCGAGTTGGCCAAGGTGCGCGAACAGGGCTGGGCCACCGACCTCGGTGGCCACGAGGAGTCCATCAACTGCATCGGCGCCCCGATCCGCGGCGCGGACGGGCGGGTCGCGGCCGCGATGTCGGTCTCCGCCCCGAGCGTCGTGGTCAGCGCCGAGGAACTCCTCACCCTGCTCCCGCTGGTGCGCCGCACCGCCGACGCCATCAGCCGGGAGTTCTCCGGCACCACCAGCCCCGGCCACGAGCCGGCCCCGTGAAGCACGTCTGAAGGACACACATGAGCGAGAAGACCGCCCTCACCCCGGCCACCCACACCACCCCGCCCGCGAAGTTCTCGCACGGCGTCAAGAAGGGCAACATCCTCCAGGTCGCCGGCCAGGTCGGCTTCCTGCCCGCCGTCGAGGGCCAGGCCCCGACGCCGGCCGGCCCGACGCTGCGCGAGCAGACCCTGCAGACCTTCGCCAACGTCAAGGCCATCCTCGAAGAGGGCGGCGCCAGTTGGGACGACGTGATGATGATGCGCGTCTACCTCACCGACGTCGACCACTTCGCCGAGATGAACGAGATCTACAACGCCTACTTCGAGGAGCAGGGACTCACCCAGCCGCCGGCCGCCCGCACCACCGTCTACGTCGGCCTGCCCAAGGGCCTGCTCATCGAGATCGACGCGCTCGCCGTCCTGAGCTGAGGCAGTAACACCCCTTGCACCGCCCGCCGTTAGCACACCGCCGCGCTTCCCGCCCGCCGCACGGCACGGCGCCCCGTACGACCGGGGCGCCGTGCCGCGGTCCCCCCCTTGCCTGGACACCCCCTGACAACGGAGTCACCCATGGTCCTCGCTGCTCCTTCCGCTGCCCCACCGGCGCCACCCCACACCGGCGGGCTGCTGGCCCTGATACCGGGCACGCCGGGCCTGTTGACCGTCGCCGCCCTCGGCATCGCCCTGCTGCTCGTCCTGATCATGAAGGTCAGACTCCAGCCCTTCGTCGCCCTGCTCGGGGTCTCCATCGCGGTCGGCCTGGCCGCCGGCCTCTCCGTCACCGAGCTCTTCGGCACGGTCCAGAAGTCCGACGCGGTCTCGATGATCGAGAGCGGCATGGGCGGCATCCTCGGCCACGTCGCCATCATCATCGGCCTGGGCACCATGCTCGGCGCGATCCTCGAAGTCTCCGGCGGCGCCGAGGTGTTGAGCTCCCGACTGCTGGCCCTCTTCGGCGAGCGGCGCGCCCCGCTGGCGATGGGCCTGACCGGCCTGATCTTCGGCATCCCGATCTTCTTCGACGTCGGCATCTTCGTGCTGGCCCCGATCGTCTATGCCGCCGCCAAGAAGAGCGGCAAGTCGATCGTGCTCTACGCCATGCCGCTGCTGGCCGGCCTGTCCATGACGCACGCCTTCCTGCCGCCGCACCCCGGACCGGTCGCCGCGGCCGCCCTGTTCAAGGTGGATCTGGGCTGGACCATCGTCATGGGCGTGCTGTGCGGGGTGCCCGCGGTGCTCGCGGCCTGGGGGTACGCCGCCTGGATCGGCAAGCGGCTCTTCGTGCCCGTCCCGCACGACATGGTCGAGGCCGCCGAGGAGGCCCGGGCCGCGGTCGCCGCCGAGCGGGCCGCCGCCGGGACCGCGCCCCCGGAGAAGCCGGTCCCGCTGGCCACCGTTCTCGCCATCATCGGCACCCCGCTGCTGCTGATCCTGCTCGCGACCTTCTCCTCCATCGTGCTGGCGCCCTCCACGGGCCGCTCGGTCGTCGAGTTCTTCGGCCACCCCTTCGTCGCCCTGACGATCGCACTGCTGCTGGCGTACTACCTGCTGGGCGTCCGCCGCGGCTGGTCCCGCGCGTCCCTGGAGCGGGTCTCCACCGCCTCCCTCAAGCCGGTCGGCAACATCCTGCTGGTCGTCGGCGCCGGCGGGATCTTCGGCGCGGTCCTCAAGGGCAGCGGGGTCGCCGACGCGCTGTCCGACACCTTCCACCACGTCGGCCTGCCGGTGATCGTGCTGGCCTATCTGCTCTCGCTGGTCCTGCGGGTGGCACAGGGCTCGGCGACGGTGGCGATCGTGACCACCGCCGGCATCGTGCTGCCGCTGGTCCAGTCCCAAGGGCTCTCCCAACCCGCCCTGGCCCTGGTCATCATGGCGATCTCGGCCGGCTCGATCTTCGCCTCGCACGTCAACGACGGCGGCTTCTGGATGGTCAGCAAGTACTTCGGGATATCCGAGCGGGACACCCTGAAGTCCTGGACGGTGCTGGAATCGGTGCTGTCGGTCGCCGGCTTCGCGGTGGCGGCGCTGCTCAGCCTGGTGGTCTAGGGCCCGACCCGGTGGGCCGGCCCGGCGAGTGGACGCGCGCCGCGCCGCCCCGTCGTGCGGAGGGGTGATCCCCCGCCGGCGGGGTGGCCGGTGGCCCGCGCCGGGGTAGGCATCCTCGACGCCGGTCCCGTGCTCCGCGGGCAACTTCCGCTAGATTCGCGGAAATTCATTGCCGTGCGGCCGGTGTCGGCGAACAATGCGCGTGACAAAACCGGATCGGCGGAAGGGAACTGCCGCCGTGGAACTCCGGACACATCGCTGAGAGGACCCCCCACATGTCTCGACCTCTCGTCGGCACCCTGGCCACCGCCGTGTTGGGCGCGGCCGCCCTGGTGACCGCAACCCCGGCGGGCGCCGCCCCGGTCGGCGCCGCCGCGCACCTGAGGCCCGCGCCGCCGCACACCAAGGCCGTCGACTTCGCCGGCACCGTGGCGCTGGACGACTGCTCCGGCTCGATCGTCAAGATGCCCACCTCGCAGCCGGACGACCCGGCGCTGGTGATGACCAATGGCCACTGCCTGGAGAGCGGGATGCCCTCCCCGGGCCAGGTCATCGTCGACCAGCCCTCCAGCCGCGACTTCACCGTCCTGGACAGGTCGGCGGGCGACCTCGGCTCGTTGCAGGCCACGAAGGTCGTCTACGCGACGATGACCGACACCGACGTGACGCTGTACCAGACCGACTCGACCTACGCGCAGATCGAGCAGAAGTACGGCGTCAAGCCGCTGGAGCTGTCCACGGAGCACCCCGCCAAGGGCGCCGGGATAACGGTCGTCTCCGGGTACTGGAAGAAGACCTACACGTGCAGCGTCGACGGCTTCGTCCCCACCCTGAAGGAGGGCGGCTGGAGCTGGAAGGACTCGGTCCGTTACACCCCCGAGTGCAAGACGATCGGCGGCACTTCGGGCTCGCCGGTGGTCGACAACAGCACCGGCAAGGTCACCGCCATCAACAACACCGGCAACGAGAACGGCGAGCGCTGCACGGAGAACAACCCGTGCGAGGTCGACGCGAACGGCAACGTCACCGTCCACAAGGGCACCAACTACGCCGAGGAGACCTACTTCATCCCCAAGTGCTTCGGCGCCGGCAACACGTTGGACCTGAACGGCGCGGGCTGCACCCTGCCCAAGCCGTCGGGCGTCCGCCGCTGAGGACGCCGCCCGGCGGTCGGTGAGCACCGGGCGGCGAGCGGCCAGGTCCCGCGCACCGCGTGCACGGGACCTGGCCTTGGGGGGTGGCGTCTTGGGGGAGCGCCCTCCGGGGCGCCCGTCACCGCGTGCCGCCTATGGCTCGCCGGTCACGACATCCCGTGCACGTGCCCGCCGACCTGGCTGGCGAACGCCCCACCGTTGGCCGCGTCCCAGTTCGTCGACCAGGCCATCGCGCCGCGCAGCCCCGGATAGGTCTTGGACGGCTTGAACGAGCCGCAGTTCTTGCCCGACGTCAGGCAGTCCAGCGCCGCGTTGACCACCGACGGGGAGACGTACCCGCTGCCGGCCGCGCTGGGCGAGGCCGGCACGCCCAGGCCCACCTGCGACGGGTCGAGGCCGCCCTGCAACTGGGTGCAGGCGAGCGCGGTGAGGAAGTCCACCGACCCCTGGGAGTAGACCTTGCCGTCGCAGCCGTTCATCGAACCGCTGTTGTAGAACTGGGTGTTGACGACGGTCAGGAAGTCCTTGATGGCCAGGGCCGTCTTGAAGTACTCGTTCTGCGGCGACAGCATGTCGATGGTCTGCGGGGCCATGGTCACCACGACGTCCGGGTGCTTGGCGTGCACCGCCTGCAACGCCTGTGTCATATAGGTGGAGTTGAGGCCGTTCTCCAGGTCGATGTCGACGCCGTTGAAGCCGTACTCGTCCATCAGGCCGTTGATCGAGTCGGCGAAGTTCTGCGCGGAGGCGCCGTCGCTGACCGAGACCGCGCCCTTCTCGCCGCCGACGGAGAGCACCACGGACCTCCCGGCCGCCTGCTTGGCCTTGATGTCCGCCTTGAAGTCGTCGGCCGAGGAGTAGCCGACGGCCGGGTCGAGGTGGAAGGTGACGGCGCCCGGCTTGTCGGCGGTGTCGGCGAAGGCCACCGCGATGATGTCGTAGGCGTCGTCGACGTCCTTCAACTTCTGTACCTTCGCACCGTTGTTGAAGTTCTGCCAGTAACCGGTGACGGCGTGCTGGGGGACGGCCGCGGTGCGGGCCGCCGGGCCGGTCGCCGCGGCGGGTTCCGCGGGGCCGGCGGCGACCAGGCCGGCTGAGGCCAGCACGGCGGCGGCCAGCCCCGCCAGCAGGCGGCACTTGCCCGCCTTCGTCCCTCTTGCGATGCGTGCGCGAACCACTACTGCCTCCGTGTGGGGGGTCGTTGGGGGAGTGGTGCCGGTGCGCGCTCAGGGGCCCCTGGGCTTGCCGTACAAGGTGGTCCAGACCAATAAACGGTGTCAAGGGGCGTGTCGGAAGCGGGTGTTCCGATGTTTGCCGGTTGAGCGGTACACGGGGTTTCCCTGTGGACCAACGGGCAAGACGAGTAGCCCAGAACGTGTTCTCCGGGACGTATCTCTGTGGATAAAGTGCAGAGCGTATGGCGCCGATGGCGCAGAGCTGTGCCGATCCGCGGTCCCGGGAACGCCGGAGGCCGGAAGGAGTGGGGGAGCGACGTGCCGACCGCGATTGCAGTCACCAGCCCGGACCTTGCGCTGCCCTCGACCGACCGGCACACCCCCGCCGCGGTCGTCCTGCGGGACCCGGGCCGGGCGCCGCTGGACGAGGCCCTGACCGAGGCCAGCGCGGTCCTGGAGCGCCACGGCCACCTCGTCGTCCTGTACTCCGCCGCCTGCCCGCCGGAGCACGTCCGTCGGCTGCACACCCTGCGCGCCGTCCTGGAGAGCGACCGGATCGCGATCCTGCCCAGCGCCCTGCCGCCGCTCGGCGTCGCGGTACTGGCCCGCCAGCTCCGCCAGTTGTCGGTCTGCGACTTCAGCCCCGGCGTGCTGGCCTGCGCCGCCCGGCTGTTGGCGCACTACGTGCACGCCGGCGCCCTGCTCGGCAGCGTCGCGGGGCTGGACCGGGTCGAGGTGGACCTGCGCTCCCACATGAAGTCCTGGCTGCCCGGCACCCACTTCGCGGTGCTGGCCACCCCGCAGCCGCAGTTACTCCACCTCGACCGGCACGGCACCCACGCCGGGCTCCGCCCGCCCGGCTTCACCACCCAACTCGCCGTCGCCCGCGGCCAGCTCACCGCGGACTGGGTCACCTCCGCGCTCGCCCCCGCCTGGCAGGTGCAGGGCGTCTACGAGGCGCACCTGCCGACCGAGTCCGCCCGTTGGTGGGGCACCCAGAAGCTGACCGAGTTCGCCGCCGCGATCCCCGATCCGGCGCTGCTGTGCCGCCTGGTGGCGTCCGTGCGGCGGGCGGAGTGCGCCTGGTGCGGGCAGGAGGTCATCGGCGAGCACTGCGCGTTCTGCGCGGCGCCGCTGGCCCGGGAGCGGTCCGGGGGCTCCTCCGGGCGGGAACCTGCGGCCATAGCCGGGGCGCCGCCGGCGCCCGCCCCCGCCGCGGGTGCGCCCCACGGGGGTGCGCCCGCCGCCCTCCCGGCCCCCGCGCCCGACCTGTCCGGCTCGCCACTGCGGCAGCGCGGGCTGTCGCCGGTCGCGCCCGCCGGCGTCCCCGGGGTCGTCGGCATCACCGGCGTCCCGGACCGGACCGACGCCCCCCGTGGCACCGGCGCACCCCCCATCACCGGAGCGCCACACGCCCCCGGTATCCCTGGTGTCACCGATGTCACGGGTGCCCCGGGGCTCACCGGCTTCCGCGGCGGCGCCCCCGCTGGCCGTGGCGGAACCGGCCAACTCGACGTCCGCGGACCGGCGTTCGCGCCCGGCGGCGTCCCCCGCCCGGCCGGCCTCCCGCCCGTCGGCCCGCGCGGCCTGCCCGGCCACCCGGACGTGCCCGGCCACCCCGACCTGCGCCCCCGGCCCGGCGGCGCGCGGACGGCGGCCCCCGTGCGCTGACCCGGTCGACCCCCGAGCCCCCTCGACGCCCCCGGAGCGGGCGGGCCCCGCAGCCCCGCCCGCTCCCGTTCCGCACCCCACCCCGACCGCCCCGCCCCCGTCCCGATCGAGGTCCCCCACCCATGAACTCACGCCAGCGCCGCGGAGTGATCCTGCTGCTCCTGTCCGTCCTCTGTGCGGTCGGCGCCTTCATCGGCGTGCTGTCGGTGATCCGGAACGTCGAGTCCAAGGTCGGGCCGGAGAAGACCGCCTACCGGCTCAAAACGGATGTGGCGGCCTATAAAACGCTGGATCCGGGGCAGTTCGAAGAGGTGAAGATCCCGCAGCGGTGGCTGCCGCCCACCGCCGTGACCCATCTCGACGCGGTCAGCGGCAAGATCGCGGTCACCCCGCTGAAGAAGGGCTCGCTGCTCCAGGACGACATGATCGTCGACCGGCCGGCACTCCAGCCCGGCCAGCAGGAGATCGCCATCATGATCGACGCCGCCACCGGTGTGGCCGGCAAGATCAACCCCGGCTCCCGGGTGAACATCTACGCCACCTTCGACGGCCGCCGCCCCGAGGACAAGCCGGTCTCCAAGGTCATCGTGGCCGGCGCCCAGGTCATCGACGTCGGCAGGCTGACGCCCCTGGAGGCCAAGGACCCCGGCAGCACCTCCGCGACCAGCCGCCAGCCCGGCCAGGCCGTCCCGATCACCTTCGCGCTCGACACCCAGGACGCCCAACGGGTCGCCTACGCCGAGTCGTTCGCCTCCCACGTGCGGCTCGCCCTGCTCGCCCCCGGCACCCAGACCACCATCCCGCCCGGCGAGCGCACCTACACCCTCGACGGCGACAAGTGACCCGGAGGCCCAGGTGACCATCCGCATCCTCCCGGCAGTCGGCGACCCGGAAGCCGCCCGGGCCCTGACCGCCCTCCTCGGCCAACTCCCCGACGCCGAACCGGCGCCCGCCGTCCCCGACTCCACCGCCCTGTTGTCCGTCCTCGCCGGCGCCGCCGCACCGGGCGCTGCCCCGCCGCCGGCCCCCAACGGGCCCGCGCCGGCCGGGCCGGCCGCCGCCGTCCAGGCGCTGCCCGAAGTCGTCCTGGTCCACGAGCGGATCGGCCCGCTGCCCGCCCTGGAGCTGATCCGCGAGGTGGCGCTCCGCTTCCCCGCCGTCGGCGTCGTCCTGATCACCGCCGACGCCGGCCCGGCCCTGTTCTCCGCCGCGATGGACGCCGGCGCCCGCGGCATCGTCGGACTGCCGCTGGGCCAGGAGGAGTTGGCCGCCCGGGTGCGGGCCGCCGCCCAATGGGCCACCGGCGTGCGCGTCCACCTAGGGGGGAACCCGGACGCGCTGCCCGCGCCCGCCGGCACGCTCGTCACCGTCACCGGCGCCAAGGGCGGCGTCGGCACCACCGTCACCGCCGTCCACCTGGCCCTCGCCGCCCGGGCCGCCGGTCGCCGGGTCGCCCTGGTCGACCTCGACCTCCAGTCCGGCGACGTCGGCTCCTACCTGGACGTCCAGTTCCGCCGCTCTGTCGTCGACCTCGCCGGCATCCAGGACCTCTCCGCCCGGGTCCTCAACGACGCGGTGCACGCCCACCACACCGGCCTGGGGCTGCTGTTGGCGCCCGAGGAGGGCGAGCGCGGCGAGGAGGTCGACGACCGGGCCGCCCGCCAGATCCTCACCGCGCTGCGCTCCCGCTACGACGTGGTGATCGCCGACTGCGGCTCCCAGATGCAGTCCGCCAACGCCGCCGCCGTCGAACTCGCCGACACCGCCCTGCTGGTGACCACCCCCGACGTGGTCTGCGTGCGCGCCGCCAAACGGCAGGTCCGGCTCTGGGACCGGCTGCGGATCCGCAAGGCCGAGGACACCACCACCGTCGTCAACCGCCTCACCCGCCACACCGAGATCCAGCCGTCGCTGGTCGCCAAGGCCACCGGCACCCGCGTCGCCCGCACCCCGGTCCCGGCCGCCTTCAAGGAACTCCAACCCTGTGTCGACGCCGGCCGGATGCAGGACCTCGACGCCCGCTCCACCGTCAAGGCCGCCCTGTGGGCGCTCGCCGGCGAACTGGGCCTGTCCGGTGCGCCGGCCGAGCCCCCGCCCCGCGGCGGCCACCGCGCCCGCCCGATGCTCACCGGGCGCAAGCGCAAGGCCCTCACCACCGGGGCGGCTACCGGACCCGGGACGGTTCAGGGTCCGACCCCGACCCCACCCCCGGGCTCCGGCGCCCCCGCCGCCGGCCGGTTCGGCGCCCCCGCGGCCCCCGGCCCGTACGACCCGGCCGCCCCTTACGAGGAGGGCTGAGCGATGCGGCGTCCCGCACGGCCCGGCCGGACGCCGGGCGACCGCGGCCGCGACGGCGGTCGCGACCGCGGCCAGGTCACGGTCGAGTTCCTCGGGCTGCTCCCGCTTATCCTCGGCGTCCTCGTGCTGCTCTGGCAGTGCGCCCTGGTCGGCTACACCTACGTGCTGGCCGCGCACGCCGCCGACCGGGGCGCCCGGGCCGCCACCGCCACCGAGGCCGGCGGCCCCGGCGCCTGCACCACCGCCGTCACCCGCCAACTCCCGCGCGCCTGGCACGACGGCGCCAGTACCGCCTGCACCACCGAGGCGGGCCTGTGGAAGGCCACCGTGCACCTCAGGGTCCCGGTGCTCTTCCCCGGCGCCGGCGCCTTCCCGTGGACGGTCACCGGCACCGCCGGAGCCGCCGAGGAGGCACCCGCCCCATGACCCGTCGAACCCCCACCCGCCCCCGGGCGCGCGACCGCGGCTCCGCCTCCCTGGAGTTCCTCGGCGTCCTCCCGATCCTCCTGCTCGTCGCCCTCGCCGTCGTCCAACTGGGCCTGGCCGCCTACGCCGTCCAACAGGCCGGCACCGCCGCCCGGGCCGCCGCCCGCACCGCCGCCATGGACTCCGTCGACCAGCGGACCGACCCGGCGTCCGCGGGCCGGGCCGCGATCAGCGGGTGGGTCGCCGACCGCGCCGCCATCACCGTCGGCGGCTCCGGCGACACCGTCAGCGCCACCGCCACCGTCCACATCCCCTCGATCCTCCCCGGCGCCGACTTCGGCTCCGCACGCCGCAGCGCCACCATGCCCCGCCCCGAGACATCAGCCCTCGGAGCGTCGGCGCAGTCTCCGCGAACAGCACCAGGAGCGCCTCCGCGATGAGCCTCAAAGCCCGCATCGTCGCACCCGAACCGGCCGGCGAGGACCGCCAGGACGGCCACCTCGTCGCCGTCTACCGCGCCAAGCTGCTGGAGGAGATCGACCTCGCGGAGATGTCCGCGCTGACCGCCGCCGAGCGCCGCTCCCGGCTGGAGCGCGTCCTGGGCCACCTCATCAGCCGCGAGGGCCCGGTCCTGTCCACCGCCGAACGCGCCCAGCTCATCCGCCGGGTCGTCGACGAGGCCCTCGGCCTCGGCGTCCTCGAACCGCTCCTGGAGGACGCCTCGGTCACCGAGATCATGGTCAACGGCCCCGACCGGGTCTACGTCGAACGGCACGGCCGGGTCGAGCCGGTCCCCGTCCGCTTCGCCTCCCACGAGCAGCTCATGCAGACCATCGAGCGGATCGTCTCCACCGTCAACCGCCGCGTGGACGAGTCCCATCCGATGGTCGACGCCCGCCTCCCCACCGGCGAGCGCGTCAACGTCATCATCCCGCCGCTGGCCCTCGACGGCGCCACCCTCACCATCCGCCGGTTCCCCCGCGCCTACACCCTCGGCGAACTCATCGGCATCGGCACCCTCGACGAGCAGTTGCTGATGCTGCTGGCGGGGCTGGTGCGGGCGAGGTTCAACGTGGTGGTCTCCGGTGCCACCGGCGCCGGCAAGACCACCCTCCTCAACGCCCTCTCCGGGCTGATCCCCGACGGCGAGCGCATCATCACCGTCGAGGACGCCGCCGAGCTCCAGCTCCAGCAGAGCCACGTCATCCGCCTCGAATCCCGCCCGCCCAACGTCGAGGGCAAGGGCCGGATCACCATCCGCGACCTGGTCCGCAACTCCCTGCGGATGCGCCCCGACCGGATCATCGTCGGGGAGGTCCGCGGCGGCGAGACGCTCGACATGCTCCAGGCGATGTCCACCGGCCACGACGGCTCGCTGGCCACCGTCCACGCCAACAGCGCCGAGGACGCCCTGATGCGCCTCCAGACCCTCGCCTCCATGTCCGACGTCGCCATCCCCTTCGAGGCGCTCCGCGACCAGATCAACAGCGCCGTCGACTGCCTGGTCCAACTCACCCGGCACGCCGACGGCACCCGCCGGGTCAGCGAGGTCGCCCTGCTGGACTCCCGCGGCCACCAGGACTACCGCCTGGTCACCGTCGGCCGTTTCGAGGCCGAACCGATGGGCGCCGACCGCGTCGTGCACGGCGCCTTCCGCTACTTCCCGCTGCCCCGCCGGGTCGCCGAACGCCTCTTCATGGCCGGCGAACCGGTCCCGCCCGCCTACGGCGTGGCCACCACCGACGACCAACTCGCCACCCGGAAGGCCACGTCATGACCGGCGGGAACCTCCTCGCCCTGCTCGCCCTCGCCGCCACCCTCGCGTGCGGCGCGCTCGCCGTCGCGGGCGTCCGCGCCTACGCCTCCGGGCGCGCCCAGCACCAGGCCATCGTCGACCGGCTCGACGACACCGGCGCCCTCCCCACCCCCGGCCGGCGCCGCCGCTTCCCCTCCGTCGACCGCACCCTGCGCACCACCCGCTTCGGCCGCCGTCTGGAACTCCGGCTGGCCGCCACCGGGTTGGACGTCACCCCCGGCGAGTTCTTCGTCGCCATGGTCGCCGCGGTGATCGGCCTGTGGGTGGCCGCCCAGGCGGTCCTCGCGCCGTTCTTCGGGCCGATCGCCGCCGTCATCGCCGTCTGGGCCGCGTTCGCCTTCCTCAACTGGCAGCGGCAGAAGCGGATCGAGAGGTTCATCAACCAACTCCCCGAACTCTCCCGCATCCTCGCCAACGCCACCCAGGCCGGCCTCGCCCTGCGCACCGCCCTGGCCATGGCCGCCGAGGAGCTGGAGGCCCCGGCCGGCGAGGAGCTGTCCAAGGTCGCCGGCAAACTGGCCGTCGGCCACTCCGTCGACGAGGCCCTCGGCGAGCTCGCCGAACGCCTCCCCTCCCGCGAACTGGTCGTCCTGGTCACCACGTTGGTCCTCGCCAACCGCGCCGGCGGCACCGTCGTCGGCTCGCTGCGCAACCTCACCAGGACCCTGGAGGAGCGCAAGGAGACCCGCCGCGAGGTCCGCACCCAGCTCTCCCAGGTGCAGGTCACCGCCTACGTCGTCCCGCTGCTCGGCATCGGCACCCTGCTGCTGATGAACCGCATCGCCCCCGGCGCCATCGACCGGATGACCTCCTCCTTCCTCGGCCAACTCGCCGTCGTGGCGGCCTTCGTCCTCTACGGGCTCGGCTTCTTCCTCATCCGCCGGCTCTCCAAGATCGACGTCTAGCACGACGCCCGGGCGGGCCCCCGGGCCCGCCGGAGACCGCCCCGACGTCCAGGTACAGGTGATCGGTAACCCATGGCAATCGCAATCGTGCTGGCCCTCGCCCTCGCCCTGTCGGTCGTCGGCGTCGCGTGCGGCATCGCCCTCTACCGCCGCGAGGCCCGCCTCCCGCCCGACCTCACGCTGTCCCTGGAGGTCGGCGCCACCCGGACCACCGCCGTCGGCTCCGCCGTCGACCGCACCGGCATGCGCTACGCCCCGCTCGTGCTGCGGCTGATGGGCGACAGGCGGGTGGCGAAGGTCCGCCGCCGGATCGACCTGGCGGGCAACCCCGCCGGCCTCACCGTCGACCGCTACGCCGCCCGCCGCGCCGTCTACGGCGCCCTGGGGTTCTTCGGCGCGCTGGTGATGTTCCTCAGGGGGCAGCCGCTCCTCGGCGTCCTGATGGTCCTCTTCGGCCTCTTCTGGACGGAAGTGGGCATCTGGGCCGCCATCCGGCAACGCAAGGACACCATCGAGCGCACCCTTCCGGACTTTCTCGACGTGCTGGCCGTCGTGGTGAGCGCCGGACTCGGCTTCCGCCAGGCCCTGGACCGGGTCGCCGAGAAGTACGAGGGCCCCTGGGCCGACGAACTCCGCATCACCCTGCGCCAGATGGACATGGGCGTCAGCCGCCGCACCGCCTTCGAGGAACTGCGCAAACGCAACGACTCCGAACAGGTCGCCCAGTTCGTCACCGCCCTCCAGCAGGGCGAGGAACTCGGCGCGCCGATCGTCGAGACGCTGATCCAGATCGCCAACGACATGCGCCGCACCGACGCCCAGAACGCCCGCCGCCGGGCCGCCCGCGCGGTCCCCAAGGCCACCATGGTCGTCACCACGTTCATGGTCCCGGCCACGATGATCCTGCTCATCGCCGGCTTCTTCCTCGGCTCCGGCACCGACTTCGGCTCCCTGATGGGCAGATGACCCCGGGGCCTCGGCGCGCCTCCGGCCCGGACCGCCGGCGCCGCCCGGCCGGATGCGACCGGTCCAAGTCCCGGCAATCCCGCCAACGCCTTCGCAGGCGCAACGAGTTGTGCCACAGTGGGTGCGCCGACCGGCCCGCCGCACCGCACCGCGGCCGACGGTCGGACCGCATGGGCAGGCCGCCCCCGCAAGGGGCGGCGATCCGGGGGGAGTCGGAAGGGGCGGGCGGTGGTCGAGATGGCGTGCGATGGCCGAAACGCGGTGCCCGATCCCTCGTTGGTGGTTTCGGATGAGGTTCGGAATCCCTGTTCCGGGAAGGCCGTTCCGGCGTACTTTTCTCGTGTCCCGCGCGCGGACGGGCGCACCACGGGGACCAACCGGCCGGACCAGAGCGGAACGGCGGCCCACGGAGGGGAAGACCATGGCGAAGCGGATCGTGCGGAACGACGATCGGGGACAGACCTCGATCGAGTACCTCGGCATCATCGCGGTGGTCGTGGCGATCGTCCTGGTCCTGTCGACCACGGACTTCGGCAGCCAGATCGCCAACGCGATCGCCAACAAGATCTCCGACGTCGTCGGGATCTGACCCCCCACACCCCGCCCGTGCCGGCCCCCACCGTCACGCGCCGCCACCGGCGCGATGCCGGGCAGACCCTGCCGATCTACCTCGTCGCGATCGGCGGCCTGCTCTTCCTCGCGCTCGCCTTCTTCGCCGTCGGCCAGGCGGCCGCCACCCGCAACGGCGCCCAGACCGCCGCCGACGCGGCCGCCCTCGCCGCCGGCCAGAAGTACCGCGACGAGCTGCGCAAGGGCGTCCTCGCCGGGCTGCGCGACGGCACCGACGCCACCGACCCGGCCGCCTGGGCGGCGCTCCTGGACGGCCGCGGCGCGCCCTCCGACACCGCCTGCCGGAGCGCCACCTGGTTCGCCGGGCGCAACGACGCCGCGGTGACGTCCTGCACCCCGGACTCCTGGCCGACCTCCTTCGCGGTCACCGTCACCTCCCGCCACGCCGTGGGCGATTCGGTCATCCCCGGTACCGGACGCACCCACGCCGCGGCCCGGGCGACGGCGATCGTCACCCCCCGCTGCACCCTCGCCCCGCCCGACGGCACCCCCTCGCCCCACCCCACCCCCACCCCCACCACGGGGTCCGGCGACGGCAAGGACCACGCGCCCGCACCGCACACCCTCACCTGCGACGGCAAGGGCTTCCCGCTCGACCTCGACCACCTCCCGGAACTCCCCCCGGCCGCCGCCCTGTTCTCCGTACGCCTGGCCCGGTGACCCCCACCCCCTCCCGGCCACCGCACCCCACCGGACCCGCCGCCCCCCGACCGACCTTCCGACCCCTCTCACCGAAGGAACGCATCCAATGAGCATTCGGCGCACCACGAAGGCCGCCAGGGGAGCGGCGGTCACGGCGAGCGCGGTCGGCCTGGCCCTCCTGGTGGCCGGCTGCGGAGGCGGCGACGGCGGGGCCCCCGCACCGGACCACGACAAACCCGCGGCCCACAGCGCCACCCCCGACGGCAACGACCCCGGCACCCCCGCCGCCGACGCCGACAAGGTCATCGGCGAGATGAAGGGCCCCGACGGCGTCGACGTCACCCTGCACTCCGCCACCCGCGACTCCGGCGGCTTCGTCACCGTCGAGGGCACCGTCACCAACCACGGCACCCGCGCCTTCAACGCCATCGACTGGCGCTCCAACGAGACCGAGCTGAAGTCCCGTTCGTCCATCTCCGGCGCCACCCTCGTCGACGAGGCCGGCAAGAAGCGCTACCTGGTGCTCCGCGACACCAACGGCGAATGCCTCTGCACGACGGGCCTGAGCGGACTGCTGCCGGGCCAGAGCCGGCCCCTCTTCGCGCAGTTCCCGGCCCCGCCCGCCAAGGTGACCGAGGTCGACTTCCAGTTGCCCACCATGGCGCCGGTCGCCGTCAAGATCACCGATTGAGCCGCCCGCGATGACCGCTTCCCGAACGGCCGCCACGGCCACCGCCGCACTGCTGCTGACCGTCGCCCTCACCGCCCCCGCCGCCCACGCCGACCCGCCGGGCATCACCGAGGACACCTCCGCGCCGGTCCACATCGACCCCACCAACCCCCGGCTGCGGATGGTGCAGGGCGCCAAGCTGGCCCCGCCCAAGGTCCTCAACATCAAGTCCATCGTGGAGACCGACGACGGCTCCGAGCGCCGCCAGGACACCAACGACAACGTCACCTTCGCGCTCCAGGCCGAGGTGCTCTTCGGCAAGGACAGCGCCGCGCTCTCCACCGACGCGCTGGGCCGGATCAGCGCCATCGCCGACGAGGTCCGCAAGCAGCACGCCACCACCCTCAAGGTCTTCGGCTTCACCGACAACCTCGGCTCCACCGCGCACGGCCTGGTCCTCTCCAAGCAGCGCGCCAACGCCGTCCAACACGAACTCGCCGTCGACCTCGGCTCGTCGGTCGGCTTCCAGACCCGCGGCTACGGCGAGCAGTACCCGATCGCCGACAACAGCACCGAGGCCGGCCGCCGCAAGAACCGCCGCGTCGAGGTCAGCTTCCCCCGCAACGGCGGCTGACCGGACCCCACCACCCGCCCACGGAACCGGTACCGCACCGGACCGGACCGACAGTATTGGACTGAGCGATCCAATAAGTGTTAGCGTTCTCCCATGGCCCGACCCAGGAAGTTCGACGAGGGGCGGGCGGTCGACGCCGCGATGGAGGCGTTCTGGGCCGCCGGCTACGAAGCCACCTCCACCCAGGACCTGTGCGAGGCCACCGGTCTGGGGCGCAGCAGCATCTACAACACCTTCAAGAGCAAGCACGACCTCTTCGAGCGCGCCCTGTCCCGCTACATGGAGCGCAAGAACGCCGAGCTCACCGAGCTCCTCGACGACGACACCCGCACCGCCCGCCAGCGGCTCCGCGCCCTCCTTCAGCGCATCATCGACGAGGAGTTCACCCACCACGCCGACGGCCGCGGCTGCCTCGTCGTCAACACCGCCGTCGAGGTCTCCGCCCACGACCCCTCGGTGGCCACCACCCTCGAACGGGACTACGGCGTCCGCCTGGAGGCGATCCGCGCGGTGATCGAATCCGGCCAGCGCGACGGCGACATCGCCCCCGACAAGGACGCCCGCACCCTCGCCCACCTCCTGATCGCCGCCGTCGGCGGCCTCCGCGTCTCGGCCCGCGCCGGCGTCGACCGTCCCGCTCTGGAGCGTGTCGCCGACGCCACCCTCACGGCGTTCTAGGCCGCCGGCTCGGCGACTCAACTCCGCACCGCCGGACCGCGGTTGGCGGCGCGCCTCATTCCGCCCGCATTTTGAACTGATCCATCCAAAACGTGCCGCGACAAGACCCCGCAGACAACACCACGGACACCCGCCGGCGGTCCCCGGCAGCCGCGGGTGTCACCAGGCATCCCTCAAGGAAACCCAGGAACCCATGCCCCTCGCCGTCCATCTGCTCGGCCTGGCGATCTTCGCCCAGGGCACCTCCGAGTTCATGCTCTCCGGCCTGCTCCCCAACATCGCCACCGACCTCGGCGTCTCCATCCCCGACGCCGGCCTCCTGGTCTCCGCGTTCGCCGTCGGCATGGTCCTCGGCGCCCCCGCGCTCGCCGTCGCCACCCTCCGCGTCCCGCGCCGCACCGCCCTCATCGCCTTCCAACTGGCCTTCGTCGCCGGCCATGTGATCGGCGCCCTCGCCCCCGGCTACGGCGTCCTGTTCGCCACCCGCGTCGTCAGCGCCGTCGCCTACGCCGGCTTCTGGGCCGTGGCCGCCGCCACCGCCGTCACCCTCGCCCCGCCCGAGGCCAGGGGCCGCGCGCTCTCCGTCGTCGGCACCGGCCTCACCCTCGCCACCGTCGTCGGCGTGCCCGCCGGCACGGTCCTCAGCCAACACGCCGGCTGGCGCGCCGCGTTCTGGGCGGTCGCCGGCCTCACCGTCCTCAGCGCGCTCTCCCTCCTCGCCGTCCTCCCCGCCACCCGCACCGCCCCCGCCGCCACCCCAACACCCGCCATCCGCACCGAGTTGACCGGCCTGGCCCGCCCCCGACTCTGGCTCTCCTACCTCATCACCGCACTGACCTTCGGCGCGGGTGTGGTCACCTTCAGCTACCTCGCCCCGCTCCTCACCGAGGTCACCGGACTGCCCGCCGCCTGGGTCCCGGTCGTCCTCTCCCTCTACGGCGTCGGCGGCCTCGTCGGCGTCACCGTCGGCGGCCGCTACGCCGACACCGCACCCCTGCGCACCCTCGCCCTGGGCGCCGCCGTCCTCACCCTCGCCTCCGCCGCCCTGGCCCTCACCGCCGCCCAACTCCCCGCCACCGTCGCCCTGGTCGTCGTCCTCGGCTTCACCGCCTACGTCACCAACCCGGTCCTCCAGTCCCGGGTCTTCCGCCTCGCCCCCGACGCCCCCACCCTCGTCCCCGCCGTCAACACCTCGGCCTTCAACGTCGGCATCACCCTCACCCCCATGCTCGGCGGCCTCACCATCAACGCCGGCCTCGGCCTCCCCTCCGTGGCCTGGGTAGGCGCCGTCACCGGCCTCCTCGCCCTCCTGGCCACCGCCTACGCCGCAACCCTCCAACGCCCCACCCGCATCCCACCCCCCACTTCCACGCCCCCCACCCCCACCCCGGTCGACGCCTAAGAGCCGCCCACCCACCCCCCAACCCTCCCCTCACCCACCTGTGTTGACGTCCCCCACCCCGTTCCGCCCCAGCTCCCGCACCCGAACCCGCACACCCCGCCGAACCCCCCACCGCGCCAACGCCCCGGCCTCCGCCTCCACCACGTGCCGGGCCCGCCACCGCGGACGCCCCAGCCGCCCGGGCCGCAGGGTGCACACGTCCACCACCACCAACTCCCGGTCCAGATACGCCACATCGATCGCGAACCGCATCCCGAACGTGTGCACCCCGCTCGCCGGCGTCAGCAACAACGCCCCCACGATCCCGTCCCGGCCCAACAGCCCCCGCGTCCGCGCCCGGTACGACGCCGCGACCTCCACCGGAACCTCGACGCCCGCGACCGCCAGAACCCCTCGCCCGTCCACCCAACTCCCCATGCCCGCCGTTGTATCAACCGCCGCGCCCTAGGGTCGACCCGTGTCCGTCACCCTGATAACCCTCGCCGCCGCCTACGGAGCCGCCACCGGACTCCTCCTCCCGCGCCCCGCCCACCGGCTCTCCGTGGCACCCGACGAGGACTGGCGCGCCCACTGCCCCGCCGGCCACGCCCTCACCGGCCCGGCCCGCGGCTGGCTGGGCCCCGCCCACTGCCCCAACTGCCGGGCCCCGTACGGCCCTTCCGTGCTCCTCACGGCCGCGGCCACCGCCCTCGCCTGCGCCGCCCTGGCCACCGCCACCGGCCCCCGCCCCGAACTGGCCGCCTGGCTCCTGCTCGCCCCGGTAGCCGTCCTCCTGGTCCTCGTCGACCGCCGGGTCCGACGCCTCCCCGACGTCCTCACCCTGCCCCTGGCCGCGACCGCCGCCACCACCCTCGGCGCCGTCGGCGCCCTCACCGACACCCCCGACGCCTGGCTACGCGCCCTTCTGGCCGGCCCGACCCTGGCCGCCTGCTACCTGCTGCCCTCCCTCCTCAATCCCGCCGCCCTCGGCCTCGGCGACGTCAAGCTGGCGCTCGGCCTGGGGATAGCCCTCGGGTGGTACGGCTGGCCCACCCTGATCACCGGCGGCGCCGCCGGCATCCTGCTCGGCGCCCTCTACGCGGCCTTCCTCCTCCTGGTCCGCCGCGTCGACCGCCGCACGACCATGCCCCTGGGCCCCTTCATGATCACCGGAGCCTTCTGCGCCCTCCTCCTGGCCGCTCCCGCGGCCCCCTGAAGCCCGCCACCCCACCCCGAGCCACGCCGGCAACCCCACGGTGCACGAACCACCCCTCCCGCGGGGTTATGGTGGAAGCCCCCCCCTCGGGCCGGTCCGTATCCCCCCCACGGACCGGCCCGCTTTTCTTCCCCCTCCCACGCTGCGGCCCCACCGGCTGTCGGCCACCCACGAGGCCGGACCCAGAAGCGACGCGCCGTGGCGGACAGCCCCTCCGGCCTCCACCCACCGAACAGATCCCGCGAGACGCAAGCCCCCACCGGCCGGAAGCGGAAACCGGGGCGACCCCGGCCGAGGCCGCCCCGGCGCTCGCTCAGCCCCGGCGGGTGCGGAGGCAGGTCAGCGGCGAGCCCAGATGTTCACGCCCTCGGTGGTTCGGGCGAGGGCGTCGAGCTCGGTCAGTTCGGCGTCGGTGATCGGGGGCGCGTCGAGGGCGGCGATGTTGGCCTCCAACTGGGCGACGCTGCTGGCGCCGATCAGGGCGGAGGTCATCCGGGGGTCGCGCAGGACCCAGTTCAGGGCGAGCTGGGCGAGCGACTGACCGCGGCGGGCCGCGATGTCGTTGAGGCCGCGGAGACGCCGGAGGACCTCGTCGGTGAGGAGGCCCGGGTCGAGGGACTTGCCCTGGGCGGCGCGGGAGTCCTGGGGGATGCCGTTGAGGTACTTGTCCGTGAGCATGCCCTGGGCGAGCGGGGCGAAGGCGATGCAGCCCATGCCCTCGTCGGCGAGCACGTCCAGCAGGCCGTCGTCCTCGATCCAACGGTTGATCATGGAGTAGGACGGCTGGTGGATCAGGGGGCGGATGCCCATCCCGCGCAGGATGCGCACCGCCTCGCGGGTCTGCTCCGCGTTGTAGGAGGAGACTCCGACGTAGAGCGCCTTGCCCTGTTGGACGGCGGACGCCAGGGCGCCCATCGTCTCCTCCAGCGGGGTGTCGGGATCGAAGCGGTGCGAGTAGAAGATATCGACGTAATCGACACCCATCCGCAGCAAGGAGGCGTCCAGCGACGAGAGCAGATATTTCCGGGAGCCCCATTCGCCGTAAGGGCCGGGGTGCATCAGATATCCGGCTTTTGTCGAGAGAATCAGCTCGTCGCGGTAGCCGCGGAAGTCCTGGGCGAAGATCTTTCCGAAGTTCAGCTCGGCGGACCCGGGCGGCGGGCCGTAGTTGTTGGCCAGATCGAAGTGGGTGACGCCCAGGTCGAGGGCGCGACGCAGAATGGCCCGCTGCGAGCTGAGGGTGCGATCGTCCCCGAAGTTGTGCCAGAGTCCGAGGGAGATGGCGGGGAGTTTGAGGCCGCTGCGGCCGGTGCGCCGGTACTCCATGGACGCATAGCGGGAATCCGCGGCGCGGTAGTCAGTGCCAGTGGTCATGAAGCTCTCCCTATCACGTACTTGTGACACACCGATTGGGCTGCTGAGACAGCCGAGAAGTAAAGTTGCCCCCTTAGGCGACGGGGCGATGGCCATCGGCACGGAGGGGCTGGACCACACATGCTGCGATCTTCCGGGATGCGCATCCCATATCCGCCGGCGCTGCGCGATCTCGTCTACCGGCTGTACGCACGCCGGGTGGAGGGTCGCCTGGACCACACCCAGGTGCCCAAGCACATCGGCGTCATCCTCGACGGCAACCGGCGCTGGGCCCGGGCCGACGGACTGTCGACCGAGCAGGGGCACCTGGCGGGCGCGGCCAAGATCGACGAACTGCTGGGCTGGTGCGCGGAGACCGGCGTGGAGGTCGTCACACTCTGGCTGCTGTCGACCGACAACCTCGACCGCCCGGAGTCCGAGCTGACCCCGCTGCTGGGGATCATCGAGAACACCGTGCGCAACCTCGCCGCGGACGGCCGCTGGCGGGTGCACCACGTCGGCAACCGCGACCTGCTGCCCGACGCGACCCAGCGGGTGCTCAAGGAGTCCGAGCAGGACACCCTCGACAACAAGGGCGTCCTCGTCAACGTCGCGATCGGCTACGGCGGTCGGCAGGAGATCGCGGACGCGGTGCGGTCGCTGCTGCTGGAGCACGCCGAACGCGGCACCAGCTTCGAGGAGCTGGCCGAGATCGTCGACATCGACCTGATCTCGGAGCACCTTTACACCCGCGGCCAGCCCGACCCGGACCTGGTGATCCGCACCAGCGGTGAGCAGCGGCTGTCGGGCTTCATGCTCTGGCAGAGCGCTCATTCGGAGTACTACTTCTGCGAGGTCTTCTGGCCGGCGTTCCGGAAGGTCGACTTCCTGCGGGCGCTGCGCGACTACGCGGCGCGCCATCGGCGCTTCGGCTTCTAGCGCCTCATTCCGGGCGATGGGGGCGGATTCCGGCTTCCGGTTTCCAGCCCCGTTCCGGCCCGGTTTCCGACCTCGATCTACGGGGCGCCCGAGGCCCGGCCCAACCCCGACTCCGGCCCCATCCTCGGGACGGCGCATGGGACTTGAAGTCCCGAGACCGATACCGGAAGGTCGAGTTCCGGCCAAGTCGAAGGGTGTGATCCGGTCATCTTTCGGGGCGGGTTCCGGCCACGGGTGGGCGGGGCGCGATGGCCTGGTAATCGTCGGGATTGTGGCGCGGTGCGCGCCCTCCGGATGCTGACGGCGCCTTTCCTGACGCCCTCTCCATGAGTTGTCCGCCCGGGGTGCCTCCGGGCGCCGCGCCGGCGCCCGTTGCGTGGGTCGTCCGCCTTTTCGCCGGTCAGCGGGTACCCGTAACCAAAGGTTCATCGAGCGTGTGTCATATGCCGTGGCATGGGGGCGGGGGTTGGAGGGAATATCCCTGGCAGGTCGGTGCCCGGAACGAACAAGCCATGGGCGCCGGTTCTCAGCGGACGGCATGGGGTCGTCCGCCCGGGAGGCCCTTTGCGCATCACGGACGATCGTGCGTACCGCACGGACGACGCGGAGGGCCGGCGTTCGGCCCGCGCAGCGCGGCCTGAACCCGGTCCTGTCCCCGGCGACGTCGTCGCACCCCGACCTCATCCGAGGGGGTTCGTCCACCCGTGGTGAACAGCAAGAAGCGCCGTGAGAGCGACCGGCGCACCTATGTCCTCGACACCAGCGTCCTGTTGGCGGATCCGGCTGCCATGTCCCGCTTCGACGAGCACGAGGTGGTGCTCCCGGTCGTCGTGGTCACGGAGCTGGAGGCCAAGCGGCACCATCCCGAACTCGGGTACTTCGCGCGGCAGGCGCTGCGCCGGCTGGACGCGTACCGGGTGGAGTACGGGCGCTTGGACGCCCCTCTCCCCATCGGGGAGCTCGGCGGGACACTCCGGGTCGAGCTCAACCACTCCGACCCGGGACTGCTGCCCGCCGCCTTCCTGAACGGGCACAGCCGGCTCGGCGACAACGACTCGCGGATCCTCGCGGTCGCCCGCAACCTCCAGGCCGAGGGGTACGACGTCACGGTCGTCTCCAAGGACCTGCCGATGCGCATCAAGGCGTCCTCGGTGGGGCTGGTGGCCGAGGAGTACCGCGCCGAGCTGGCGATCACCGACTCCGGCTGGACCGGCATGGCCGAACTCGCCCTGCCCGCCGAGCAGGTGGACGACCTGTTCGCCGCCGAGACCGCGCACATCGCGGGAGCGGAGGAACTGCCCGTCCATACCGGGCTGGTGCTCCAGTCCGAGCGCGGCAAGGCGCTGGGCCGGGTCACCCCGGAGGGCGGCGTCCGGCTGGTGCGCGGCGACCGGGAGGCGTTCGGGATCCACGGCCGCAGCGCCGAGCAGCGGATCGCGCTGGACCTGCTGCTCGACCCGGAGGTCGGCATCGTCTCGCTGGGCGGCCGGGCCGGAACGGGCAAGTCGGCGCTGGCGCTGTGCGCGGGCCTGGAGGCGGTGTTGGAGCGCCGTCAGCACAGCAAGGTGATGGTGTTCCGGCCGCTGTACGCGGTCGGCGGGCAGGAGCTGGGCTATCTGCCGGGCACCGAGGCGGAGAAGATGAGCCCCTGGGCGCAGGCCGTCTTCGACACGTTGTCCGCGGTGACGACCAAGGACGTCATCGAGGAGGTGGTGTCCCGCGGGATGTTGGAGGTGCTGCCGCTGACCCACATCCGCGGCCGGTCGCTGCACGACGCGTTCGTGATCGTGGACGAGGCCCAGTCGCTGGAGCGGAACGTGCTGTTGACCGTGTTGTCCCGGATCGGGGCCAACTCCCGGGTGGTGCTGACCCATGACGTCGCGCAGCGCGACAACCTCCGGGTCGGGCGGTACGACGGAGTGGTCGCCGTGGTCGAGAAGTTGAAGGGGCATCCGCTCTTCGCCCACGTCACGCTCAACCGCTCCGAGCGGTCGCCGATCGCCGCGCTGGTGACCGAAATGCTGGAGGACGGCAGGATCTGACCGGTTGTGAAACGGCGCGCCGCCCGGCGAAGCGAAGGAGCTTAGCCGGGCGGCGCTCGTGTGCGCTCGGATATCCGGAAATCCCCAGCAGCGAACGAGGTGTGAGCTTTCACACCCGGTAGGGAATTGCTTCCCGGCGTGCCGTTCGGGCAGAGTCTGGGTCCTGTCAGGCCCCGCATACGGCCCAGACACGCCCTCCGGGGCGCATGGATGACCCGAACTTCATAGCGAGTTGCCGTATGCCGCCCGAGCATCACGCGGACCCCCGAGGGGGACCCACCGGGCCAGTGCCTCCCGTGACCAGCCGGCGCCACCCGCTCAACAGGGGCCGGAACAAGGGGAGGCCAGCGCCAGGGGCACGATTGCGTCCGCGAGGTCACCTATGCGGGCGATGCTGGAAGGAAAGCGTGTGAGCCGGATCTCGGTCCGGGGATTCGCAGTGGCGTCCGCCACCGCGGTCACCACCGTCGGCGCCGTGGTCGGCGTCGCATCGGGCAGCCAGGCAGCGGTCAACAACACCGAGGCCACGGCAGCCGACGCGACGATCGCCGACATCCCCGCGGGCCAGCAGGCCCAGGTGCAGACGGCGTCGCTGACGCAGCAGGCAGACTCGGCGTCCACCCAGGCGGACACGGCGGCACTCAAGTCCGCGCAGGAGTCGGCCCGTAAGGCAGCCGCGGAGACCGCGCAGAGCAAGAAGGACGCCGCGGACAAGGCGAAGGCGGAGAAGGAGGCCAAGGAGCGCGAGAAGGCGCAGGCCGTCTCCCGTTCGGTCGTCCGCGATGCCACGGACTTCGTCGCCAAGGCTTCCTACACCGTCGCCGAGACCCAGGCGATGGCCCGCCAGATGATCGCGTCCGACCAGTTCCAGTGCTTCAGCAACATCGTGACGCGGGAGTCCGGTTGGAACTACCGCGCCACCAACGCCGGCTCCGGCGCCTACGGACTGGTGCAGGCCCTGCCGGGCTCGAAGATGTCCTCCGCGGGCTCCGACTGGCAGACCAACCCGGCCACCCAGATCAAGTGGGGCCTGAACTACATGAACAGCCGGTACGGCAGCCCCTGCGGTGCCTGGTCGTTCTGGCAGGCCAACAGCTGGTACTAGGCCGTCCCCGGGCCGTACCCCAGCGCCGAGAAACCCCCGAACGCGACGCGTCGGGGGTTTCGCGCGTCCGGGCCCAGGTAACGTCGTGACGTCAGATTGCGGTAGGGGCGGGGAAGAGGAAGCGACATGTCCAGATTGCCTCAGTGGGTCGGCGGCCTGGGCGCCGGCCTGACGCGGCTCTCGCAGCGGTTGGAGGAACAGCGCCGCCGCGCGGAGGCCGCGGCGGAGGCCGCCGAGCGGGAAGAGCTCGGGTACGCCGGGCACGTGGACCGGGACGTACTGCGCACCCCGGTGGCCGGCGCCTCGGCGGAGCACTCCGCGAGCGGTGACGCCCCGGGCGGGCGCACCACGACGGCCACGTGGCCGCCGGACGCGGCGCCGCCCGCGCCCGCCGCGCCCCCCAAGCCTCCCGCGGCCCCCATGACCGTTGTGGACGACGTCGACGGCGGGCGTGCGGGCGGCGGCGACGGGGTGCCGCGGCGGGAGGCGGAGGAGCCGGTGCCGGCCCCCGCCGCCGTCCGGTCGCCGGGTGCGGTCCCCGCACCGCCCGCCTACGCGCCGGCCGTTGCCGCCCGCCCGGACCCGGTGGCCGCGGTGCCCTGGGGCGTGCGGGTCGCGGCCGAGGCCGGCTGGCGACTGCTGGTGCTTGCCGGAACCGTCTGGGTGCTGGCGAAGGCGATCACCGCCGTCTCGTTGGTGGTGCTGTCCTTCGTCGCCGCGCTGCTGATCACGGCGCTGCTCCAGCCCACCGTGGCGTGGCTGCGCCGGCGCAACGTGCCGCGCGGGCTGGCCAGCGCGCTGACGTTCATCGCCGGCTTCGTGGTGATGGGCCTGGTCGGCTGGTTCGTCGTGTGGCAGGTCCAGGGCAACATCGACTCGGTGTCCAGCCGCATCCAGGAGGGCATCACCGAGCTCAAGGGCTGGCTGTTGAAGAGCCCGTTCCATGTGACCGAGAGCCAGATCAACCACATCGCCAAGAACCTCCAGGACGCGGTCGGTGCCAACACCGAGGCCATAACGTCCGCCGGGTTGGAGGGCGTCACGGTCGTCCTGGAGATGTTCACCGGCATCGTGCTGGCGATGTTCACCACGCTGTTCCTGCTCTACGACGGCCGGCGCATCTGGGAGTGGTTCCTCAAGCTGGTCCCGGCCGAGGCCCGTCCGGGGGTGGCCGGCGCCGGGCCGCGCGCCTGGCGGACGCTGACCGCGTACATCCGCGGCACGGTTCTGGTCGCCCTGATCGACGCCTTCTTCATCGGCATCGGGCTCTACTTCCTCGACGTGCCGCTGGCCGTCCCGCTCGCCGTCTTCGTCTTCCTCTTCGCCTTCATCCCGCTGATCGGCGCGGTGGTCTCGGGCGCGCTGGCGTGCGTGGTCGCGCTGGTCGCGGGGCACGACGGGGTCTTCACGGCGCTGTTGGTGCTGGCGGTGGTGCTGGCGGTGAACCAGATCGAGAGCCATGTGCTCCAGCCGTTCATCCTCGGCCGGGCGGTCCGGGTGCATCCGCTGGCGGTGATCCTCTCGGTCGCCGCGGGCAGCCTGATCGCCGGCATCGGCGGCGCGGTGGTGGCCGTCCCGCTGGTGGCCGTCACCAACACCGTCGTCGGCTATCTGCGGGCGTACTCGCAGGAGCAGGCGCTGCGGATGACGGTGCCGCCGCGCGGTGCGACCGCGATGGCGGTGGCCCCGACCCCGCCGCCGCGGCATCCCGAACACCCCTCGGACGACTAGGAGTCGACCCGAGGGGCCACGGCCCACGGCCCCCTGCACAAGACCCCCGCGGACACGAGGTCCGCGGGGGTCTTTGCGTCAGACGACCGGACGCCGGACGGCGCCCGCCTCGGCCGGCCTACGCGACGAGGGTCACTCGGCGAGGGCCGCCTCGGAGTCCAGGGTGGCGCCGACGGCCTGCAGGACGGCCGCGATCTTGACGGCCTCCTGGATCGTCTCGCGCTCGACACCGGCCTTGCGCAGCACCTGCTCGTGCGAGTCCAGGCACATGCCGCAGCCGTTGATGGCGGAGACGGCGAGCGACCACAGCTCGAAGTCGACCTTGTCCACGCCGGGGTTGCCGATGACGTTCATCCGCAGACCGGCGCGCAGGTTGCCGTACTCCGGGTCGGAGAGCAGGTGGCGCGTCCGGTAGAAGACGTTGTTCATCGCCATGATGGCGGCGGCCGACTTGGCGGCGGTGTACGCCTCGGCGGAGAGGTTGGCCTTCGCCTCCGGCTCCAGCTCGCGCAGCACCTTCGGCGAGCGCGAGGCGATCGCGCAGGCGAGCACCGTGCCCCAGAGCTGCTGCTGCGGCAGGTCCGAGTTGCCGATCACCGAACCGAGGTTCAGCTTCAGGTCCTTGGCGTAGTCCGGAACCGCGGACTTCAGGTCATCGAGGGACATGGGTGTCACTCACCAGCCAGCAGGGCGACCGGGTCCAGGGTGTCCTCGCCCTTGCTCCAGTTGCAGGGGCACAGCTCGTCGGTCTGCAGGGCGTCCAGGACCCGCAGGACCTCCTTGGGGTTACGGCCGACGGAGCCGGCGGTCACCATGGTGAACTGGATCTCGTTGTTCTGGTCGACGATGAAGACGGCGCGCTGCGCGAAGCCGTCCTCGCCCTCGATGCCCAGGGCGCGCATCAGCTCGTGCTTGGAGTCGGCCAGCATCGGGAAGGGCAGGTCGGTCAGGTCCGGGTGGTCCTTGCGCCAGGCGTGGTGCACGAACTCGGAGTCGCCGGAGAAGCCGAGGACCTGGGCGTCACGGTCGGCGAACTCGTCGTTCAGCTTGCCGAAGGCCGCGATCTCGGTCGGGCACACGAAGGTGAAGTCCTTGGGCCACGCGAAGACGATCTTCCACTTGCCCTCGTAGGTCTTGTGGTTGATCTGCTCGAACTCCGCGCCCTTCTCCAGCGAGACGCAGGCGGTCAGGTCGAACTCGGGGAACTTGTCACCGACAGTGAGCACGCGCTCTCCTTGTTGCAAGAAAGTCCCCTACGGGGTCTTTCTGGTCTTTCCTTGAGGCTTGGACGGGATCCACAGTGCCATAGGAGGCATTGATCAGGGAAATAGTTAGACTTGTGAATGTTGATCGGAGGTGGTTATCAGTGGCTTCTCCTGCGAGCCCCGGCGGACGGACCCGTCAGCCCAGCCTGGCCCAGCTGAGGGCCTTCGTCGCGGTCGCCGAGCACCTCCACTTCCGGGAGGCGGCGGCTGAGATCGGCATGAGCCAGCCCGCGCTCTCCGGCGCCGTCGCCGCGCTGGAGGAGACCCTGGGCGTGCAGCTCCTGGAGCGTACGACCCGCAAGGTGCTGCTCTCGCCGGCGGGGGAGCGGGTGGCGGCGCGCGCCCGTACGGTGCTGGACGCGGTCGGTGCGCTGCTGGAGGAGGCGGAGGCGGCCCGCGCGCCCTTCACCGGCGTGCTCCGGCTCGGCGTCATCCCCACCGTCGCCCCGTATCTGCTCCCCACCGTCCTGCGGCTGGTCCACGACACCTATCCCGACCTCGACCTCCAGGTCCACGAGGAGCAGACCGCCTCGCTCTTGGACGGCCTGGCGCACGGCCGGCTCGATCTGCTGCTGCTCGCGGTGCCGCTCGGCGCTCCCCAGGTCACCGAAATCCCCTTGTTCGACGAGGACTTCGTGCTGGTCGCGCCCCAGGACCACTGGCTCGGCGGCCGCGGCGACATCCCGCGCGCGGCGCTGAAGGAGCTCGATCTGCTGCTGCTGGACGAGGGGCACTGCCTGCGCGATCAGGCGCTGGACGTCTGCCGGGAGGCGGGCCGGGACGAGAACGCGCCGGTGACGACGAGCGCGGCCGGGCTCTCCACGCTGGTGCAGTTGGTGGCCGGCGGGCTGGGCGTAACGCTCCTGCCGCGTACGGCACTTCGGGTCGAGACCGCCCGCAACGACCTGCTGACGACGGGCTACTTCGCGGATCCGGCGCCCGCCCGGCGGATCGCCCTGGCGATGCGCAGCGGCTCGGCCCGACAGCCCGAATTCGAGGAGTTCGCAGGGGCGTTGCGGGGGGCCATGCGGGGGTTGCCGGTGCGGGTTGTGAGCGCTTGACGCCCTTACGGGTGGGCGGCTTCGAGGACCGCTGTGACGTCGAGTGTGACGTCGGCGTCGCCGGGGAGAGTGGCTTGCTCGCCCGGGGCGTAGCGGCGGTGTTGGCCGTGTTCGTTGGCGAGGGGGTTTTGCAGGACTCCTAGTGGCTGGTGTCGAGGGCCGTCATCGTAGGCAGAGGCGGCCGGTTCCGTCCCGTACGGGCAAGTTCATTCGATGGGCGACAGTCACTCCGTCCGCAACCCCTCCGGCCGCATCATGCGCCACAGGGGCGGCAGGCTCAGCGCGGTGACGAAGAGGATGACGGCGCCGCCGATGCCGACCATGCCGGCGACCACCGGCCAGTCGACGACCACCCCGGAGCCGATGATGCTGAGCAGCAGCGAGCCCAGGGACAGGCCGCAGGCGAGCGCCAGGCCCAGGCCGAGGGCG
This sequence comes from Streptomyces sp. NPDC090442, assembly GCF_044769405.1. NCBI lineage: Bacteria > Bacillati > Actinomycetota > Actinomycetes > Kitasatosporales > Streptomycetaceae > Streptomyces > Streptomyces sp. NPDC090442. The sequence goes on along the minus strand of NZ_JBIVXW010000016.1, from coordinate 34,172 downwards.
ACCGGGAGGGCGGTCTGCCACAGCACGGACCAGCCGAGGGTGGCGCGGCGGGTGCCGTACGCGTCGAGGGTGGAGAGCAGCCGGCGGCGCTCGTAGAGCTGCTCGACGGTGGAGATGATCAGGCCCGCGCCGATCAGGAACAGGGTGACCACGGCGCCGATGAAGAGCGCGTTGCGGATGCCGTCGTACTGCCGGTCGTGCGGGTTGTCGAAGGAGGAGCCCTCGTACATCGTCGGGTTGATCCGGACCCCGGCGTTGCGGATGTGCTCGATCACGTCGGGGACGGTGCGGTCGAAGCGGACGACGATCTGCATGTTCGGTTTGACGAACTGGGCCGGGGAGAGGGCCGAGGGGGTCAGCAGGAGGTCGTAGAAGATGGGGCGGCCGTCGTTGACCGGGAGGAGCTTGGCGGCACGGGCGTCCGTCGGGACCGTCCAGGGGCTGGGGGTATGGCGCTGATCGTCGTCACTGCGCCGCTGGTTGAGGTCGAGGGTGGTGCCGGGGGCGGGGCCGCTCTCCTTGAGGGAGGCGCGCGCGTTGGCGTCGGTGAGGAAGACGTCGCCGTCCCGGCAGGACGGCAGCGCGGCCAGCTTGCGCAGCTCGGCGCAGTTGCCGACGGCGATGTTGGCGGGGAGGTCGCGGCTGGGGTCGTGGCCCGGAGTGGGCATCCGGCCGGCGTTGATGTCGATGACGCCGCGGGCGGCGGTGACCCCGGGGGTGGCGCGCAGCGCCGCGAGCGCCCGTTCGGTCTGAGGCCAGTTCTGGGCGCTGCCCCAGAAGCTGATCTGCGGCAGCCGCCCGGACTTGGCGTAGGCGGCGGCGAACCCGCCCTGCATGCCGGTCATCAGCATGTGGATGGCGATGGCTCCGGCCAGCGCCACGGTGATACCGCTGACCGCGCGGGTCGCCGGGCCGCTGCTGAGCTGGAGGCGGCGGACGGCCAACTGCCAGGGCACCGGGCCGCCGCGCAGCAGGCCGACGACCCGGTCGACCAGCCACGGCAGCAGCGCCGTGACGCCGAACAGCAGCAGCGTCGCGCCGACGGCCAACTGGGCGGTGTCCAACGGATCGTCGACCGGGCCCGGTTGGACGGCCATCGGGACCAGCAGCCCCGCGCCGACGAGCGGCAGCGCGACCCGCCACCACAGCCGGCGGCGGACCGGCGGGCGGTGGCGGACGATGCCCAGCGGTTCGACGGTGACGCCGCGCTGGGCGACGAGGGTGATCAGCACCGCGCAGGTCGGCACGGCGACGGCGATCAGCCCGGCGGCCAGCGGCGCGGGGGTGACGTCCGCGGGGAAGACGTTGATGTCCCACAGGGTGATGGCCGGGGCGAGTTGGCGGCCGGCGAGGAACAGCGCGGTGCCGCCCACCAGCCCCAGCAGCGAGCCGAGCAGCGCCTCGCCGGAGGCGATCCGGCGGGTGGTGCGGACGTCGGCGCCGACCAGGCGGAGGGCGGCCAGCCGGCGCTCCCGGCGTTCGTTGCCGAAGCGGACGGAGGTGCCGAGGAAGACCATCACCGGGGTCAGCAACGCCACGCAGGTCATGATCACCAGGACCAGGCCGGGCGCCGTCAGCGGCTGTGACTCCCAGTTCTTGCCGAAGTGGTCGATGCGGTAGCCGTCGGGTTCGCGGAGGGTGTCGCTGCCCGCGACGAAGGTCAGTTCCCGCGGGCCCTTGAGGCCCTCGTCGCCGATCACGCCGGCGATGCGGTAGGTGCTCAGGCGTTCGGCCAGCAGCGCGTTGCCGGGGTCGGCCAGCATCTCCTTCAGGGCCGGGGAGACCAGCATCCGGCCCGGTCCGGGGAGGCGGTCCATGCCGGGCAGCACCGGTGGGTGCGCGCCGTCCGGGCGGACCAGCCGGCCGCGGATCGCGGTGCCGTGGAAGGTGGTGTCCGCCGAGCTGTAGAGGACGGTGCGGTCGCTGCGCGCCGGTGAGTGCGCCTGGCCGAGGTTCTCGCGGGCCTTCTCCCGGCCGTGCCAGGCGTTCATCAGGGTCGGTGCGGAGGCGCTGCACAGCAGTACCGCCACGCCGAGCGCGACCCCGGCGGCGGTCAGGGCGGTGCGGATCCAGCCCTCCCGGCCGCCGCCGACCGCGAAGCGCATGCCCATGGCGAGATCGCGGGCCCAGGTGAGCGGGCCGGAGCGGGTGGTGGTGGGCACGCCAGCGATCCGCGTGCCGTCGGTGCCGGTCCGCGGGTGGAGCAGGGTCATACGGGGCCCGCCAGGTCCTTCACCCGGCCGTCGCGGACGACGATCTCCCGGTCGGAGTAGGCGGCGACCCGGGCCTCGTGGGTGACCAGCACCACGGCCGCGTTGGTGTCCCGGGCGGCGTCGGTGAGCAGACCCATGACGCGCTCGCCGTTGAGGGAGTCCAGGGCGCCGGTGGGCTCGTCGGCGAAGAGCACGCGGGGGGTGGTGGCGAGCGCGCGGGCGACCGCGACCCGCTGGCCCTGGCCGCCGGAGATCTCGCCGGGCCGCTGCCGGTCCACGCCCTCGACCTCCAGGCGTTCCAGCCAGTGGCGGGCCTGGCGTTCGGCCTCCTTGCGCTTGGTGCCGTTGAGGCGGAGCGGCAGGGCGACGTTCTCCAGGCAGGTCAACTCCGGTACGAGTTGGCCGAATTGGAAGACGAAGCCGAAGTCGGTGCGGCGCAGGGCGCTGCGCTGGGCGTCGCCGAGGTCGGTGAGGGTGTGCGGGCCGTAGCGGACGGTGCCGGAGTCCGGGCGGACGATGCCGGCGAGGCAGTGCAGCAGGGTCGACTTGCCGGAGCCGGAGGGGCCCATGACGGCGACGACCTCGCCGGGGTGGACGGAGAAGTCCACGCCGTCGAGCGCGGGCGTCGGCCCGTACGCCTTGCTGAGGCCCTCCGCGGCGAGCAGGGATCCCTCGGGCGTCATCTGACCGCCTCGGCCAGCTTGTCCAGTCGGGCGGCGGTCAGCTCCAGCCAGCGCAGGTCCGCCTCCAGGTGGAACAGCGCGTGGTCGCAGATCAGTTGGTCGGCGAGGTCGCCGGAGCGCTTGCGCTCGGTCAGGCCGCGCATCAGCCGCAGGTGCTCGGTGCGCTGGGTGTCGAGCAGTTCGGCCGCGTCCCGCTCGGTCAGCAGGGCCAGCACGACCTTGGTGTAGAGGGTCGACTGGAGGTACGGCTCGGGCTTCTCCGGTCGGGCCAACCACTGGGCGACGTCGGTGATCCCGGCGTCGGTGATGGCGTACCGCTTGCGCTCCGGGCCGGCCCCGGCCTCCACGCCGTCGACCTCGACCAGACCGTGCTTGAGCAGCCGGGACATGGTCGAGTAGACCTGCCCGTAGTGCAGCGGGCGGTCCTGCCCGAAGTGCTCGTCGAAGGCCCGCTTGAGGTCGTAGCCATGGCGGGGGCCGGACTCCAGAAGGCCCAGCAGCGTATGACCGATTGACATGCGGACCACCTTACTCGGGGGTGTATCGCTGGTGTATACGCACGAGGTATACCTCGGCGGGGAGGGACGGGGCGAGGGCCGGTGGACGGCGGTGCGGGGCGGCCGGCCGGATCGTCGCCGGCGGCCGCCCCGCACCGGGGGCGCTCACTCCGTGCGCAGCCCGTCGGGCCGCATCATCCGCCACAGCGGCGGCAGGCTGAGCGCCGTCACCAGCAGGACCAGCGCCGCCCCGGTGGCGACCGGCGCCCAGAGCACCGACCAGTCGAACGTGGTCTTCCCGGCCATCCGCAGCAGCGACAGGCCCAGCCCGCAGCCGCCGGCCAGCGCCAGGGCCAGCCCCAGGAGCACCGGGACCGCGGTCTGCCACAGCACCGACCAGGCCAGGGTGGCCCGCCGGGTGCCGAAGGCGACCAGGACGGACAGCAGCCGCCGGCGCTCGCGCAACTGCTCCAGCATCGTCACCAGCATGCTGGCGGCGATCAGCACCAGGGTCGCGGTGGAGGCGACCAGCAGCCAGGTGCGCACGCTGGTGAAGTGCGAGTCGCGCTCGACGTTCTGCAGCTCGTGGAGGGCCATCACCGGGTTGATCCGGGCCGCGGTGTTCCGGACGTGTTCGACGGCGTCCGGGACGGTCGGGTCGATCTTGAGTTGGACGAAGCCCCGCGGGTCCTCCAGCAGCTTGGCGTCCAGGGCGCCGGGGGTGACGAAGAGGCCGAAGGAGGACCGGCCCATCGCGTCCGTGCGGGAGTCGACCGTGCGGGCCGTCTTCGGGACGGTCCACAGTCGGGGCGCGACCGGCGGCCCCTGCTCGTTGTGCACGACGAGGTCCACCGTGGCGCCGGGCCGGGCGGTCTGGGTGAGGTAGTCGGTGTCGACCTGGCCGGTGTGGTCCCGGACGACGAAGACGTCGCCGTCCTCGCAGGAGCCCAGGCGGGCCATCTCGCCCAGGCTGGCGCAGTCGCCGTAGACGAGCTGGGTGATCGGGACGAACGGCTCGCCCTTGCGCTGCGGGCCGGGCCGGGACGCGTTGGTGTTGATGGTGGCGACGACGCCGCGGACGCCCTCGGTCTCCTTGAACAGCTTCTGCGCCGTGCGGATGGTGCCGATGTCGTGCGCGGGCAGCGACGCCTCCAACTGCGCCCGCGTCGGGTCCTGGCCGGTGATCTTCATGAAGTCGCCCTGCACGGCGGAGAAGAGCAGTTGGAGCGCGATCGCGCCGGCGACCGCGACGGTGATCCCGCTCACCGAGCGGGCGGCCGCGCCGGAGCTGAGCTGGAGCCGCCGCACCGCGAGCTGCCAGGGCACCGTCCCGCGCCGCAGGCGACCCACCACCGCGTCCACGGCCCAGGGCAGCATCAGCGTCACCCCGAGCAGGAACACCGCGGCGCCGCCGGCGACGAGGTACGGATTGACGCCGCTGCCGGGGCCGTTGAGCCTGCCGTTGGCGATCAGCAGCGCCACGCCGGCCAGCAGGAACGGCAGCCGCCACCACACCCGGCGCCGGCGGGCCGCGCCGCTGCGGACGACGCCCAGCGGCTCGATGGTCACCCGGCGCAGCGACAGCAGCGTGACGAGGACGGCGGCCAGCGGCACCGCGAGCGCGATCAGCGCGGTCAGCCACGGGGCCGGGGTCAGGTCGGAGGGGAAGGCGGAGACGTCCCAGACGGTGATCCCGGAGGCCAGTTGCCGGGCGCCCAGGAACAGTCCGGCCCCCACCAACAGGCCGCAGAGCGCCCCGAAGAGCGCCTCACCGGCCGCGGTTCGCCGGGTCATCCGGGCGTCCGCGCCGATCAGCCGCAGGGCGGCCAGCCGGCGGTCGCGCTGCTCCCCGCCGAACCGGACCGCGGTGCCGATGAAGATCGCCACCGGCATCAGCAGCACCACGAACGCCACGATGATCAGCGCCAGCAGCTTGGGGTCCAGCGGGTCGCTGGTGGAACGGGTGCCGAAGCCGGGGACCCGGTGGCCGCCGTTGACCTCGGTCAGGGTGTCGCTGCCGGCGTAGAAGGTGAGGTCGGCGGGGCCGACCAGGCCGCTCTGCGCGATCAGGCCGACGTCCTTGTACGGCAGCCGCTCGCGCAGCAGTGCGCCCTCCGGCGAGCGCAGCAGCGCGCGCAGCGCGGGGGAGACCACCATCTCGCCGGGCTCGGGCAGGGCGGCCACCCCCGGCGGGGCGGGCGCCTTCGGGCCGTCCGGGCGCAGGAGTTCGCCCTTGACGGCCCGGGTCCGGTACGTCGTGTGCACGTCGCCGACGAGCAGCGTGGACGCGCCCGGCCGCATGGTCCGTTCGGCGTCGGCCGGGGCCTGGGCCTCCCGGCGCTCGCTCCGCTCGGCGGCGATGGTCGGGATGGACGCCGCGGTGAGCAGCAGCGTCACACCCAGCCCCACGCCGACCGCGGTCAGCAGGGTGCGGATCCAGCCCTCGCGCCCGCCGCCGACCGCGAAGCGCATGCCCATGACGAGGTCCCGGGCCCAGGTGCGCGGCCCGCCCCCGGCGTTCGCCGTGTGGGTGCTCATGCCGCGCCCGCCATCTCCCGCGCGATGCCGTCCCGCACCACGACCTCGCGGTCGGCGTACGCGGCGACCCGGGCCTCGTGGGTGACCAGCACCACGGCCGCGTTGCTCTCCCGCGCGGCATCGGTCAACAGGCCCATGACCCGCTCGCCGTTGAGGGAGTCCAGTGCGCCGGTGGGCTCGTCGGCGAAGACCACCCGCGGCCGACCGGCGAGCGCGCGGGCCACCGCGACCCGCTGGCCCTGCCCGCCGGAGACCTCCCCGGGCCGCTTGCCCGCGACGCCTTCCACCTCCAGGCGCTCCAACCAGTGGTGGGCCTGGCGTTCGGCCTCCTTGCGCTTGGTGCCGTTGAGGCGGAGCGGCAGGGCGACGTTCTCCAGGCAGGTCAACTCCGGTACGAGTTGGCCGAATTGGAAGACGAAGCCGAAGTCGGTGCGGCGCAGGGCGCTGCGCCGGCCGTCGCTGAGGTCGGTCAGGGTGTGCGAGCCGTAGCGCACCGACCCGGAGTCGGGACGGATGATCCCGGCGAGGCAGTGCAGCAGGGTCGACTTCCCGGACCCGGAGGGGCCCATGACGGCGACGACCTCGCCGGAGTGGATGGAGAAGTCCGCGCCGTCGAGCGCGGGCGTCGGCCCGTACGCCTTGTGCAGCGCACGGGCTTCGAGCAGGGAACCGGCCGGGGTCATACGTGGGCCTCCGGAAGTGCGAACAGGGCATGACGAGGACCGACGCGTTCAGGGCAGCGCCGGCCCACGGGCATGCCTCGCACTCTACATGAGGTGTATACGCGCTATGTATAGACGCGGTGTTGAGCCCCTCCCGGAACCGTGTGGCGCCGCGCGGTGCCGTTCGCCGTCACGCGCCGCCCCCGTCCCGCTCCTCCTCCGGCTCTCGGCGCTTGGGTGGGCGGCCGCGGCGGGGGAGGCCGCCGGTGCCGCGGGGGAGGCGGCCGGCGTCGCCCAGGGCCTTGCGGAGCAGGAACTCGATCTGGGCGTTGGCGCTGCGGAGTTCGTCGTCGGCCCAGCGGGTGAGGGCGTCGTGGATCAGCGGATCCAGCCGCAGCAGCACCTGCTTGCGCTGCTGCGGCCGGCGGGCGGGGGGCCGTTCGCGCTCGGCGTCGGGCCCCTCGGTGGCGTCCGTGCTCACTGGTACAGCGAGCCCGTGTTCAGCACCGGCTGGGCGGCGCGGTCGCCGCACAGCACCACCATCAGATTGCTGACCATGGCGGCCTTGCGCTCCTCGTCCAGTTCGACGATGCCCTGCTCGTTGATGCGCTCCAGGGCCGACTCGACCATGCCCACCGCGCCCTCGACGATCTGCTGGCGGGCCGCGACGACCGCGCCGGCCTGCTGCCGCTGGAGCATCGCGGAGGCGATCTCCGGTGCGTAGGCGAGGTGGCTGAAGCGGGTCTCGATGATCTGCACGCCGGCGGCCTGGACGCGGGCGGTCAGCTCCACGGCCAGCTTCTCGGTGATCTCCTCGGCGTTGCCGCGCAGCGAGAGGCCGCCCTCGTCGTGGGCGTCGTAGGGGTACTCGATGGCGATGTGCCGGACCGCGGCCTCGGTCTGGGTGGCGACGAACTCCAGGAAGTCGTCGACCTCGAAGAGCGCCTGGGCGGTGTCCTCGACCTTCCAGACGACGATCGCGGCCAGCTCGATCGGGTTGCCGTACGCGTCGTTGACCTTGAGGACCGAGGTCTCGTGGTTGCGGACCCGGGTGGAGATCTTGCGGGCCGAGGTGAGCGGGTTGACCCACCGCAGGCCGTCGGTGCGGATGGTGCCGACGTACCGGCCGAAGAGCTGGATCACCCGGGCCTCGCCCGGCGCCACCATCTTCACGCCGGTCATGCAGAAGAACGAGCCAACAGTCAGCAGGATCCCGACGATCACCAGCGGGGCGGCGGCCGCGCCGTTGCCCTTGTTGCCCAGGATCCCGCCGACGGTGATCACGACGATGCCGAGGGCGACGCCCAGGACGGTCAGCAGCAGGGCCAGTCCGCCCGGGATGCTGTGCGCGGCCCGCTCGCGGACCTGCGGCTCGGGCATCTCCGGGGCGTCCCCGGCACCGTGCGGAGCGGGTGTCGTAGCGGTCATGTGGTCCCCGTTTCTCTTTCGACGGCGCGCGCCGCGGTGCGTGATGTGCACCGCAGTGCGTGCTTACGCTGCTCTAGCAAAGTGATAGCACTTTAACCTGCTGGCCTGCTGCGGTCCAGGGGGCCGCGGCTACTTCCCGGACGGTTGCGCTCGATTCCCGTGCTCTTTGTCACGTAGGGAAAAGCCTTGATCGATGAGTATTTGTTGTCAGATGCGGTGTTAGCTTCAACCGCTGAGTTATGCCGGGGGCGGAACGACTGGAGTTGCACGAGCGATGGGCCGAGCTGACGCGAGGCGGGCGGCGCAGAGCAGTGCCCGCCGGGCCGGAAAGAACGAGAAGAAGTCCGGCATACGCCGGCTCTTCACCTGGAAGAAGATCCTCGGCGCCTTCCTGGGCGTGTGCCTGCTGGGCATTCTGGGCTTCATCGGGCTGTACCTCTACGTGGGCGTCCCCGCCGGCAACAAGACCGCCCAGCTCCAGAGCAACGTCTTCAAGTACGCGGACGGCTCGGTCATGGCGCGGGCCGGCCAGATCAACCGCGAGACCGTCCCGCTCAGCAAGATCCCCAAGCCCGTCCAGCACACCTTCGTCGCCGCCGAGAACAAGACCTTCTACCAGGACTCCGGCGTCGACCTGAAGGGCACCCTGCGCGGCGTCATCAACACCCTGAGCGGCAAGGGCAAGCAGGGTGGTTCGACGATCACCCAGCAGTACGTCAAGAACTACTACCTGAGCCAAGAGCAGACGATCTCCCGCAAGCTCCAGGAGATCGTCATATCCCTCAAGGTGGACCAGAAGTTCTCCAAGGACGACATCCTCGCCGGCTACATCAACACCAGCTACTACGGCCGCGGCGCCTACGGCATCCAGGCCGCCGCCCAGGCGTACTACGGCGTGGACTCCGACAAGCTCACCGTCTCGCAGGGCGCCTACCTGGCCTCGCTGCTGCAGGCGCCCAACCAGTACGACTGGGCCATCGCCTCCGACGCCGGCAAGCAGCGCGTCCAGGAGCGTTGGGCGTACACGCTCAACAACATGGTCGAGATGAAGTGGCTCAGCCCGGAGGAGCGCGCCCAGCAGAAGTTCGACGTGCCCAAGCCGCCCAAGCCGCTGCCCGGCCTGACTGGCCAGGCCAGCTACATCGTCGACGCGGCCAAGAAGGAGCTCTTCGCCCAGGGCGTCGACCCGGGCGAGTTCGAGGCCGGCGGCTGGACCGTCACCCTCGGCATCGAGAAGGACCGGCAGAAGGACCTTGAGGCGTCGGTCAAGCGGAGGCTCCTCGACGACCTGAAGCCCGACCAGCGCTCGGTGGACCGCGACGCCCAGCTCGGCGCGGCCTCGGTGGACCCCAAGACCGGCCACGTCGTGGCGATGTACGGCGGCGCGGGTTACCCGAAGCACTACACCAACAACGCGACCCGCTCCGACTACCAGGCGGCCTCCACCTTCAAGCCGCTGGTCCTGGCCTCGGCGCTGCAGAACGGCGCGCAGACCCAGAACGGCGTCCCGATCACCCCGAACACGATCTACGACGGCGCCAACCGCCGCCCGGTCGTCGGCGGGACCAAGCCGTTCGCCCCGCCGAACGAGGACGAGCAGCCCTACGGCAAGATCAGCGTCCAGACGGCGACCAACAACTCCGTCAACGCCGTCTTCGCGCAGATGGGCGCCGACGTCGGCCTGGACCAGGTCAAGCAGACCGCGGTCCAACTCGGCCTGAACGTCCCCAAGTCCGAGGTGCAGCCCGCCATGGCCCTGGGCACCATGGGCGCCAGCCCGCTCCAGATGGCGGGCGCCTACGCCACCCTCGACAACCACGGCACCAAGGTCACCCCGACCATGGTCGTCAAGGCGGTGCACACCCAGAACGGCGTCGACAAGGAGGTCCCGCTCAAGGACCCGATCGGCGACGAGGTCCTCTCGCGCAAGACCGCCGACACCGTCACCTCCGTCCTGACCGGCGTGGTCGACGACGGCACCGCGTCGAGCGCGGTGAAGAACGCCTCCTACAAGGCGGCGGGCAAGACCGGCACCTCCGACGACAACAAGTCGGCCTGGTTCGTGGGCTACACGCCCAAGCTGGTCACCGCGGTCGGCATGTTCGGTGAGTCGCCCAGCGGCGGCAAGCAGGTCACCCTGAAGGGCACCGGAGGCGGCGGCCGGGTCAACGGCGGCGGCTACCCGGCGCGGGTGTGGGCGGACTACACCCAGTCCGCGATCGGCGACAGCGGCGGCGGCGACTTCGACCTGGAGACCAACATGGGCGCCGCGGTGCCGCCGCCCGTGCCCCCGACGCCGACCCACTCCGCGACGTCCACCCCGACCACGACCCCGACGCCGACCCACTCGCCGACGTCCACCCCGACCCCGGGCGGCTCCCCGTCGGACACCGCCGGCACCGGCCGCCCGAGCGGCCGGCCCACCCCGACCGACAGCGGCTCCGGCCCGCCGAACGGCGGCACCGGCGGCAACCCGGGCGGTAACACCGGCACCGGTGGCAACACCGGTACGGGCGGCAACAACGGCAACCCGGGCGGCACCACCAGTACCGGCGGCAACGGTCTGCCGGACCTCGGCAACTGACCCGCCCGGTCCCCGTCAGCATCGCGGCCCGCACCCCCAAGGGGTGCGGGCCGCGGCGCTGTTCGTGCGCGGATCAGCCGCCGTTGACCTTCTTGGCGACCCGGTCGCCGAGGTTCTTGTCGACGTTCCGCCAGTACTGGAGCGCCCGGTCCAGCACCGGCCGGCTCACCCCGCCCAGCAGGTGCCCGGCGATGTTGTTGACCAGCCGTTCGCGGGCCGCGTCGTCCAACACCTCGCGCACCAACGTGCCGGGCTGCCCGAAGTCGTCGTCGTCCCGGCGCAGCGTGTACGCCTCGCGCACCATCGCACCGCTGGACTCCCAGCCCGCCGGCTCCCCGTAGCGCCGGGTGTCGGCCGCCGGGCCGCCGTAGGAGTTCGGCGCGTACGGCCGGGCCGCCCGCGACGGGTCGAACCGCATCGGGCCGTCCTTGGCGTACGAATGGGCCGGCACGTGCGGGCGGTTGGGCGGCAACTGCGCGTAGTTCGGGCCGATCCGGTACCGGTGGGTGTCCGGGTACGAGAACAGCCGGCCGAGCAGCATCTTGTCCGGGGACGGGCCGATGCCCGGCACCATGTTGGACGGCTCGAACGCGGCCTGCTCGATGTGGATGAAGTAGTCCTCCGGGTTCCGGTTGAGCGTCATCCGGCCGACCTCGATCAGCGGGTAGTCGCCGTGCGGCCACACCTTGGTCAGGTCGAACGGGTTGAAGCGGTAGTCCGGGGCGTCGTCGAACGGCATGACCTGGACGTACAGCGTCCACGACGGGGCGTTGCCGCTCTCGATGGCGTCGTGCAGGTCCCGGCGGTGGTAGTCGCCGTCCTCGCCGGCCAGCCGGTCGGCGTCGGCCTGGGTGAGGAAGTCGATGCCCTGGTCGGTCTTGAAGTGGTACTTGATCCAGAACTTCTCGCCGCCGGCGTTGACCCACATGTAGGTGTGCGAGCCGTACCCGTTCATGTGTCGGTAGGTCTTGGGGATGCCGCGGTCGCCCATCAGCCAGGTGACCTGGTGGGCCGACTCCGGCGAGAGCGTCCAGAAGTCCCACTGCATGTCGTTGTCGCGCAGCCCGTTGTCCGGGCGGCGCTTCTGCGAGCGGATGAAGTCCTGGAACTTGATCGTGTCCCGTACGAAGAACACCGGGGTGTTGTTGCCCACCAGGTCGTAATTGCCCTGCTCCGTATAGAACTTGAGGGCGAAGCCGCGGGGGTCGCGCCAGGTGTCGGGGGAGCCCTGCTCGCCGGCGACGGTCGAGAAGCGGGCCAGCATCTCGGTTTCCTTGCCGGGCTGGAAGAGGTCCGCCTTGGTGAACTGGCTGACGTCGTTGGTGACCTTGAAGAAGCCGTAGGCGCCGCTGCCCTTGGCGTGCACCACCCGCTCGGGGACCCGCTCGCGGTTGAACTGGGCCATCTTCTCGATCAGATAGTGGTCCTGGAGCAGGATCGGACCGTCCGGGCTCACGGTCAGGGAGTGCTCGTCGCTCTCCACCGGGATGCCGACGTTGTTCGTGGTGGGCGGGACGTTCTGCGCGCTGCTACTCATTGGAGGAATGCCTCCCGTTCGATGACTGGCGGTGGGGTGGGTGGGCCCGGGGCCGTCAGTCCCTTCCGAGGGCGGCTGGTCCCGTTCGGTCCCTTTTGTCCCCCACCCAAGCAGTCAACGCCGCCGGCGGCACCTCGGCAAGGGGTCCCCGGCGTCCGGTCGAGTCCCGGACACGCCTACGGGGACCCCGCCCGGTCCGGACGCGGGTCCCCGTACGTGCGACGGCGCGGGGGGCGGCCTCAGTGGCGCGTCCCCGGCGGCATCGACAGCTCGAACCAGACCACCTTCCCCATGCTCAGCCGGGTCGCGCCCCAGCGCCGTGCCATCCGGTTGACCAGGTACAGCCCCCGGCCGCCCTCGTCGGACGGCCGGGCCTGCCGCAGCCGCGGCAACTGCGGCACGTCGTCGCCGACCTCGCAGCGCAGCACGTCGGTCCGCAGCAGCCGCAGCGTCACCGGCCGCTCCGCGTACCGCACCGCATTGGTCACCACCTCGCTGACCAGCAGCTCCAACTGGTCCGACAGCTCGTCCAGGCCCCAACGGGTCAGCGCCCGGCGGGCCAACCGGCGTGCCTGCCCGGCCGTCTGCGCCTTCGGGTCGAGGTACCAGTACGCGACGTCGCTGGGCGCGATCCCGTCGAAGCGGGCGGCCAGCAGCGCGATGTCGTCATCGCGGTCGCCCGGCCCGAGCATGTCCAGCACCTCGTCGCACAGCGGCTCCAGCGGCGGGGGATTGGGCCCGGTCAGCCGGGCCGTCTCGGCCAGCCGCTCGCGGAGCTGCTCGATGCCGGTCCACACGTCCCGGATGCGGGACTCCACCAGGCCGTCGGTGTAGAGCACCAGCGTCGCGCCCGCCGGGGCGTCCAGCTCCACCGCCTCGAAGTCCACCCCGCCGACGCCGATCGGCGCGCCCGGCGGCACCCGCAGCACCTCCGCGCGCCCGCCGCGGTGCAGCATCACCGGCGGCGGATGCCCGGCGTTGGCGACGATGATCCGGTGCGCCACCGGGTCGTAGACCGCGTACAGGCAGGTCGCCATCCGGTCCGAACCCAGCCGCTGGGCCTGCTCGTCGAGGTGGTGCAGCACCTCCTGCGGCGGCAGGTCCAGGCCGGCCAGGGTCTGCGCGGTGGTCCGGAGCTGCCCCATGATCGCGGCCGAGGTCATCGAGTGACCCATCACGTCGCCGACGACCAGCGCCACCCGGCTGCCCGGCAGCGGGATCGCGTCGTACCAGTCGCCGCCCACCCGGGCGGTCTCGGCGGCCGGCAGATAACGGCTGGCCAGCCGCACACCGGTGGGCTGCGGCAGCGAGTCCGGCAGCATGGTGCGCTGGAGCGCATCGGCGATGTACGCCTCGCGGCCGTAGAGCACCGCCTTGTCCACGCCCAGCGCGGTGTGCGTCGCCAACTGGGCCGCCACCAGCAGGTCGTCCGGATCGAACGCCGGCCGGTCCGGGCGGCGCAGGAAGACCGCCGCGCCGATCACCCGCCGGCGTCCGCGCAGCGGAGCCAGGATCACCCGGTGGCCGCCCGGCAGGCGGGTTTCCGGGCCCAGCAGCTCCGGCAGCGCGGTCCGCGCCGCCTGCGCCTCGCCGAACAGCGGCCGGACCCCGCGCAGCACCTCCGCCAGCGGCCCGCCCGCCCGCACCTCGGACAGCTCCGCGGCGCTGCCGCCCATCGCCGGCCCCAGATCCGGCTGCGCCGGCAGCACCGGCAGCCGCAGCCCGCCGGTGTCCGGCTCCTCCGGGATCCGGTCGGTACGGCGCAGCCGCAGCACCACCGGGCCGGTCGGCCGCTCGTCGCCCACCGGCAGCGGATCGCGCAGGTACACCAGGATCGCGTCGGCGAACGTCGGCACCGTCGCCCGGCACAGCCCCAGCACGATCTCGTCCAGGTCTATCCCGCGGGCGATCCGCCGGGTCGCCGCCCCGATGAACCGCAGTCGGTCGCCGCTGGCCTGCCGGGCCGCGGCCGACTCCCGGCCCTCGCCGCCCTCGCCGGGGTGCGCCGAGCGGGCCGGCGGCACCGCGGGCGGCTGCGGCGGCCCTGCCTGGGGCGGGAGTTGTGCGCCACCGGGCCCGCCGCCCCGTACGCCCGGGGGCTGGCCCGGCGGCGGCCCGCCCGCCGCCGACTCACCGCCGTGGTGTGCCCGGGACGCCGCGCCGCCCTCCCGCGGCCGCCCCACGCCCTCGCCGCCGGGCCGCGGTTGTGCGTGCCCCGGCTCCTCGTCCGGCTCGGGCGCCCCGGCGCGACCCAACGCGCCGTGCGTCACCGGCCGGCCCGCCCGGACCGCCGCGCGCTCCCCGTCCGGCACACCGCCCGGTCGTCCCTCAGCGGACATGGCCACCTCCCCGTACGTGTCGTACGAGCCCCCGTACGACCCGGCGCGTGCGCCGTAGGAACTGTCGCGGGACTCGCGGGCCGCACCGTACGCCCGCCCGCCGTCGCCGGCCGGGCCGTGGTCCGCGGTCGGTTCGGCGTCCCCCTGCCCGGCCGGCGGACCCGCGGAGGCCGTGGCGGCGCGCCGGCCGGCCGCGCCGGCCTCGAAGCCGGTGTCGTCGCCACCGCACACCGCGAACCCCGTACCCGGCCCCGGCTCGTGGCCGGCACCGACGGGCTGCTGGAGGGCGCTGCGCGGGTCGGGTACGCCGCCGAGCGGCGCCGTCCCGGCCGTCCCCGCGGGAGGGGACGCCGAGGACGCGGCGGTCGGGGCCGACTGCCGCGTTTCATGGGAGGTGGGGTGCTCCGTCACGCGTGGGGTTCCATCCGTCCGGGGCTGGCGCCGCCGCGCCGCGTCCGGTGCGCGCCGCCCGTGCGGCCGCGCCCGACGCGGTGCGTCTCAAGCGCGTCGCAGGTGCAGAAAGAGCTGGATTTCGGGTGGTACGTCCGTGCTCGCCGGGGCATACGCATACGAGTCCTCCCCGACGATGTCGAATCCCGCGTCGCGCACGACCCGGCGCAGGTCTTCCCGCAGATATCCGGATACCCGGATCGTGCTGCCGAGGAACGGAAGGGGGAAGTCGTCGATATCGGCCTCGACCATTGCCAGGGCCAACAGCCCGCCGGGGCGCAGGAGGTCGTGCAGCATGCCCAGCGCACAGGGGATTTCCGCCCGGGGCATCATCAACAACGAGAAATAGGCGGCGATTCCGTCGAAGGAGCCGGCGCCGCCCAGCCGGCCACCGCGCAGATCGGCGATGTCCAGCCGGTGGAATTCGGCGCCCGGGACGTTCTCCCGGGCCAGTTCGACCATCCCGGGGGAGAGGTCGATTCCCACGACCCGGTGGCCCGCGTCCGTGAGTTGACGGGCCGTCGGCAGGCCCGTCCCGCAGCCGGCGTCGAGGATCCGCGAAGCCGCCGGCAGTTCTCCGCTCAACCACGTGCCGGAGGCGATCTGGCCTTCCTTGTGTGGAAAGGCCGTCTCGTACTGATTGCCGATCGTGTCGAACGCCTCGGCCTGTCCGGCCCGGTCGAGCCCTAACCGGTTCAGACCCTCGTACGTGTCGTAGCTCGTCGCGCTCACGACCTCGCCCCTCCTGCGACCGCGGTCAAGTTCGTTTTCTCGTTCTGGAGTTGCGCCTGTGCAGTCTTGCGGAGGACGATCCTACGTTTGAAGGCCCAGGGCGCAGCAAGGGGGCTGACCACCGCTTCTCGTCCAGCGGGAACGCCGTGGGAAGCCAGTGGGAAACAGCTTCGCCCATAGGCGCACCTTTCCACCGTTCGCCCCCTTCACTCGCTTCATTCTCTTCTTTTCACGTTTGCTACCTCACGACAGCAAACGATCTGGCGGTCGATCCCAGTTCTCCGGAAGCACGGGAACCTCCCAGGCCGGATCGGGCCGCCAATCCTCCCAGCGGTCGGCGAACGGCCCGTCCCACGCCTCGATCTGTGCGACCGCGGCGCGTCCGGCGGAACTGACGCCGGCCGCCTGCGCGTCCGTCATCAACCCGTCCCGCCGCGCCTGCGCGAACTCGTCCTCGTCCCGCCACTCCCAGCGCCGGTCCGGATAGACACAGATGTCGAGGAAATGGTCGAGCGAGTCGATTCCGCCCGACCAACGGCGGCGCGGCTCCTCCAGATTGACGTACCAATTCTTGAAGTGCCAGCCGCTCTCCCAGAACAGCCAGACCGACCAAGGGTCCCCGGGCCTGGCCAACTTCAGCACACCGGTGCCGAACCACTGGTCGCGCTGGGTACGGCGCGGTGTGGTGTAACGGGTGGCGAGCGGCTCGCGGTGCACCGGCGTGCCGTCGGCGAGCACCGGCTTGATGCACGAGGTGCCCGGCGCCATCCACACCGCGAGCAACTCCTCGGTGTCCTGCACGACGGTCACCGGACGGCAGATGTGGAACCGGCGGGGGTCGGCGTTGTCGCGGTAGCGCCACAGGACGTGCTCGCCGGGCGCCCAACGGCCCCCGCCCGCAACCCGTTCACCCGCTCCGCCCGTCGGTCCGGGCGCACCGCCCGTCCCGCCCTCCGCCGTCTCCACCGTGTCCGCTGTCATGCGCAGATCTTAGGGGCGTCGCGTTACGTGCGCGGTGACATGCGCCGCACCGGTGGTTACGGATGGGTCATGCGCAACACATCGAGCGCCTCGTCGAGCTGCTGGACCGTCAGCAGTCCGCGCTCGACATAACCGCCCTCGACGACCACCTCGCGGATCGTCCGCCGCTCCGCCAGCGACTGCTTGGCGACCTTCGCCGCCTCCTCGTAACCGAGGTACTTGTTCAACGGCGTGACCACCGACGGGGACGACTCGGCGTATTCGCGGGCCCGCGCCACATTCGCGGTGATGCCGTCCACCGTCCGGTCGGCCAGCAGCCGCGACACATTGGTGAGCAGCCGCACCGACTCCAGTACATTCCGCGCGATCACCGGCAGCATCACATTGAGTTCGAAATTTCCGGACGCCCCGGCCGCCGCCACCGTCGCGTCATTTCCGGTGACCTGCGCGGCGACCATCAACACCGCCTCCGGAATCACCGGATTGACCTTCCCCGGCATGATCGACGAACCGGGCTGGAGATCCGGCAGGTTGATCTCGGCGAGCCCCGTCCGCGGCCCCGACGCCATCCACCGCAGGTCGTTGGCGATTTTCGTCAGCCCCACCGCGATGGTCCGCAACTGGCCGCTGGTCTCGACGATTCCGTCCCGCGCACCCTGCGCCTCGAAGTGGTCGCGCGCCTCGGTCAACGGCAGCCCGGTCGCCCGCGCCACCTCGGCGATCACCGCCGCCGAGAATCCCGGCGGGGTGTTGATCCCCGTCCCCACCGCCGTTCCGCCGAGCGGCAGTTCGGCCAATCGCGGCAACGACGCGCGCAAGCGCTCCACGCCGTACCGCACCTGCGCCGCATAACCGCCGAACTCCTGGCCCAGCGTCACCGGCGTGGCATCCATCAAATGCGTCCGCCCCGACTTCACCACCTCGGCGAATTCCGCCGCCTTGCGCTCCAGCGCCGTCGCCAGATGCTCCAACGCCGGAATCAGGTCACGGAGCACGGCCGAGGTCGCCGCGATGTGAATCGACGACGGGAACACGTCGTTCGACGACTGGCTCGCATTGACGTGGTCATTGGGGTGCACCGCCCGCCCCAGCCGCTCGCTGGCGAGGGTCGCGATCACCTCGTTGGCGTTCATGTTCGACGACGTCCCCGATCCCGTCTGGAACACGTCCACCGGGAAGTCCTCGTCCCACCGCCCCTCGGCCACCTCCGCGGCCGCCTCCGCGATGGCCCCCGCGAGGTCCTTGCCCAGCACCCCCAGCTCGCCGTTGACCTTGGCGGCCGCCCCCTTGATCCGCGCCAACGCCTCGATGTGCGCCCGCTCCAGCCGCTGCCCGGAGATCGGGAAGTTCTCCACCGCCCGCTGGGTCTGGGCCCGCCACTTGGCGTGCGCGGGAACCCGCACCTCGCCCATAGAGTCGTGCTCGATCCTGTATGCGCTGTTTTCGCTCATGCCTATGACAGTGCCCGCGAGGACGGATCTGTTCCCGGCCGTCGGTGGATGTCACCTGCCTGCGCCGTCACCCCTCGTGCCGACCGGGGGCACGCGGACGAGACGCCTCCGTTTTTGCCCTCCCCTTCGGCGGCCACCCGCCCGGCCGCCCCGACGGCCGCACCAACTTCCCCCGCATCACGGCGGCTTCACCGCTCACCCGCTCTCGCTCCCACCCGGCGACCCGACGGGCGACGCCACCGCCGCTCTGCGCCGACCCCCTGCCCCGAGCGGCGAGGGAGACCCAACCCCCTTGGCCATGGCCTCACTTCCCATTCTTACGTCTGTAGGACTCAGCTCTCACTCCTTCCCAAGGTTACGGCTCAGGGTAACGATGGGAACACGGAACGTATCAATCGCGGAAAGTTAAGGCGATCCCACGACGGAACCAGGGGAGCCGCCCTCGCACCTAACAGGACAGCGCCAACACCCCCCACCGAACAGGAGCGTCACCATGGCCACGAGCGTCGGCCACACATCATCGGGCTCGCGATCCCGGCAGTCGCTGATGACCCTGCGCGTCTACACCACGACCCGCGACGGCGTCGTCGTCCAGGAGCGCGCCCAGGTCCACGTCGTCGTCGGCGACCGCTTCGACCTGTACGGCCTCACCCAGGCGTGGCCCCCGTGCGCCTGCCCCCGCCACCGGGGGCGTTAGGGCGGGTGGGCGAGGACGCCGCTGCCGGGCCGGGCGGGCGCATCCCGCCTCCGGGCCCTCGTCGGGTGCCCCGTGAGTTCCCCGGAGGCCCGGAGCATCGATGTCTGACGATTCGCCAGGACATCCTGACCGCACGGGAGTTCCGGAGCGCCGACTTCGACGCCGCCCGCCTGCTGCGTCGTCGTGTCGAACCCGCATGCCCTTGCCTTGTGCCTGCGCGGCGCCGGTGGGGTGGTTCCCTTTGCGGCACGGTTCACTTCGCGCTCCGCCGGCGAAAGCCGACGGTGACGCGCCCGTCGGGTTCCGGCTCCGATGCCGGGGTGCCTTGTCGACCTGTCGCCGAACGGGGGGAGGGCCCGTCGGGAGCCGTCGGGTCGGCCCTACGGCGTGCGCGCGTGACCGGCGGCCCGATGTGCCGGTGGTGGAAGCGCAAGGGGGCGGCGAGGGCGTGGGGCGGCGGCGAGGCCAACTCCGCCAGGAGCGCGCGGTTTTGCGCGCATGCCTCCTGGTCGTTCGCGCGGTGGTGAAGAGGTCGACCCCGGAACGGGCCGTGCTCCGCCGGGAATTGCCGAAGAGTTCACGGCCGCCACCCACGCGCGGTGGGCGACGGCCGTGAACGGTACCGTCCGTTCGGAGCACCGGAGGCCCGGTACTCCGAGCCCCGGGAACTCCGGCTCTCCGGAACGGAATTGACGGGAGCTACGAGCCCTGGCGGACCGGGATCGAGGTGAAGGTCGGGGTCGTCGGGGCCGGGTCGGTGAAGAAGTCATTGCCCTTGTCGTCGACGACGATGAAGGCGGGGAAGTCCTCGACCTCGATCTTCCAGACGGCCTCCATGCCGAGCTCCTCGTATTCGAGGACCTCGACCTTCTTGATGCAGTCCTGCGCGAGACGGGCCGCGGGGCCGCCGATGGAGCCCAGGTAGAAGCCGCCGTGCGCGGCGCAGGCGTCGGTGACCTGCTGGGAGCGGTTGCCCTTGGCGAGCATGACCTTGGAGCCGCCGGCGGCCTGGAACTGCGCGACGTAGGCGTCCATCCGGCCGGCCGTGGTCGGGCCGAACGAGCCGGAGGCGTAGCCCTCGGGGGTCTTGGCCGGGCCGGCGTAGTAGACCGGGTGGTCCTTGAGGTACTGCGGCATCTCCTCGCCCGCGTCCAGCCGTTCCTTGATCTTGGCGTGGGCGATGTCGCGGGCCACGACCAGGGTGCCGGTGAGGGAGAGGCGGGTCTTGACCGGGTGCCGGGTCAGCTCGGCGAGGACCTCGTCCATCGGGCGGTTGAGGTCGACGGCGACCGCGTCGAGGTCGGGGCCGGCGCCCTTGGTGAGGTCCTCGTCGGTGGTGTCGGGGAGGAAGCGGGCCGGGTCGGTCTCCAGCTGCTCCAGGAAGACACCCTCGGCGGTGATCTTGGCGACGGCCTGGCGGTCGGCGGAGCAGGACACCGCGATGGCGACCGGGCAGGACGCGCCGTGCCGGGGCAGGCGGACCACGCGGACGTCGTGGCAGAAGTACTTGCCGCCGAACTGGGCGCCGATCCCGATCTTCTGGGTGAGCTCGAAGACCTTGTCCTCCAGCTCCTTGTCGCGGAAGCCGTGGCCGGTCGGGGAGCCCTCGGTGGGCAGCTCGTCCAGGTAGTGCGCGGACGCGTACTTGGCGGTCTTGAGGGCGTACTCGGCGGAGGTGCCGCCGACGACGATCGCGAGGTGGTACGGCGGGCAGGCGGCCGTGCCCAGCGAACGGATCTTCTGCTCCAGGAACTTCATCATGGACGCCTCGTTGAGGACGGCCTTGGTCTCCTGGAAGAGGAAGGACTTGTTGGCGCTGCCGCCGCCCTTGGCCATGAAGAGGAACTTGTACGCGCCGCCGTCGGTGGCGTACAGCTCGATCTGCGCCGGGAGGTTGGAGCCGGTGTTCTTCTCGTCCCACATGGTCAGCGGCGCCATCTGCGAGTAGCGCAGGTTGAGCTGGGTGTAGGCGTCGTAGATGCCGCGGGAGAGGGCCTCCTCGTCGCCGCCCTGGGTCAGCACGTTCTGGCCGCGCTTGCCCATGACGATCGCGGTGCCGGTGTCCTGGCACATCGGCAGCACGCCGGCCGCGGCGATGTTGGCGTTCTTCAGCAGGTCCAGCGCGACGAAGCGGTCGTTGGCGCTGGCCTCCGGGTCGTCCAGGATCTTGCGGAGCTGGGCGAGGTGGGCCGGGCGCAGGTAGTGCGCAATGTCGTGCATCGCCTCGGCGGCGAGCTTGCGCAGCGCCTCCGGCTCGACCTTGAGGAACGTCCGGCCGTCCGCTTCGAAGGTGCTGACGCCCTCCGAAGTCACCAGACGGTAGGGGGTGTTGTCCTCGCCGGTGGGGAGCAGGTCGGTATAGGCGAATTCCGGCATGGGGGATATGTCCTTACTCGGAGGGGTGGTGGCTGGCTTCTACGGCAGCGCCCGACCAGCGTAGAACCCCGGCCCGGCGTCGCTGCTGTGAGGTAAGGCTCAGTCCGTGGGAGACGCGCCCGTGGATCCCCTAGTCGCGATCTATCGCGTTTCGGTACGCTGGGCGCGTGGACGCTTCAGGAAACGGGGGACGACCGGGCCCCGAGACCCCGCCCGGGCCGCTTGCGGAGCACGACCAGCAGGTGGTGAAACTGACCAAGGGCGAGGCGAAACCGCAGGCCAAGCCGGTCGCGGAGGCGGATATGCGGGCCTCGGACGCGGACCGCGACCGGATCGCGGAGATCCTGCGGGAGGCGCTCGCCGAGGGCCGGCTGGACGCCGAGGAGCACGCCGAGCGGATCGACGTGGTCTACCGCGCCAAGACCATGGGCGAGTTGGAGCCCGTCGTCCGGGACCTCCCCGGTGTCGGCGGTCGCCCGCGGCCGGAGGAGGGGCCCCACGAGTACGGCCCGGCCCCCGCGGGCGCGGACCAGAACCTCGTCGCGATCTTCAGCGCGGCCGGCCGCAAGGGCCGTTGGCGCGTCCCGTCGCGGATCAACGCGGTCGCGGTCTTCGGCAGCGTGGAGATCGACCTGACCGAGGCGGTCTTCCCGCAGCAGCGCGTGCAGATCAACGTCACCTCCCTCTTCGGCAGCGTCGAGATCCGGGTGCCGGAGAACGTCACCCTGCGCAGCAACGGCTCCGGCGTCCTCGGCAGCTTCGAGGTCGAGACGCACGAGGCGGAGGACGGCGACGCCCCCGAGATCGACGTCAACGGCTTCGCGCTGCTGGGCAGCGTGGAGGCCAAGCCCAAGCGCGGTGCCTGGATCCGCGACCTGGGCAGCCGCCTCAGGGGCGACCGGCACGAGCGGATGGACGACTTGCGGGCGGAGCGGCACGAGCGGATGGACCAGCGCCGCGCCGAACGGCACGAGCGCATGGACCGGCGGCGGGCCGAACGGCACGAGCGGATGGACCAGTTGCGGGCGGAGCGCCACGAGCGGTGGTCCGAGCGCCGGGAGCGCCGCCGCCTCGGCTAGCCGTCGACTCGCTTGGCGACAAAGGGTGTTGGGGCCGCGCCGGCTTCTCCTCGATCGACACGGTGTGCATAAGCCCGCGTACAGCGGGTAGGGCTGGTGCATCGTCTCTCGTACGGCTGCGGGGTGCGAAAAGCCGTGCGCAGCGAGACGGTCAAGGGTGATTTCTCTCGCCGATGCCGTCGTCAGGAGTAGACCGTGCTGCTACCGCATCAGCCCCTGCAGGATGCCGCTGTCGTTCCGTCCCAGCGAGGGCACGCTCGCGACGACGCCGGTCCCTGGCATTCCGAGGCGGTGTGCCGCCGGGACGAGGCCGGGTTGTTCTTCGCCCCCTCCAAGGAGCCCACCGCCGCCCGGTTGGCCAGGGAAGAGGCCGCGAAGCGGGTCTGTGCCCGCTGTCCGGTGATGGTCGAGTGTCGGGAGCATGCCCTGCTCCAACCCGAGCCGTACGGCGTCTGGGGCGGGCTGACCGCCGCCGAGCGCCGGGTGGTGCTGACCCGGCGGCGGCGCCGGGAGGGCGAGCTCCAGCGCGCCGCCGCCCCGATGACCGCGGCCGGCTGACCGCAGCACGCCCCGTACGGCGGCCGCGACCGTACGCATCCCGCCCCCGCCGGAAAGTCCTTCCGACGGGGGCGAGTTGTGTGCGGGTCGGCTGCGGCCGCCGGGATCAGCTCGGGCGCTCGAAGTCGATCGAGCTGTAGGCGCGCAGCTTGGACAGCCGGTGCTGGGAGTCGATCTGGCGGATGGTGCCGGACTTGGAGCGCATGACCAGGGACTGGGTGTAGGCGGTCTCGGCGCGGTAGCGGACGCCGCGCAGCAGCTCGCCGTCGGTGATGCCGGTGGCGACGAAGAAGACGTTGTCGCCGCTGACCAGGTCCTCGATCTGGAGCACCCGGTCCAGGTCGTGGCCGGCGTCCAGGGCGCGCTGGCGCTCCTCGTCGTCCTTGGGCCACAACTTGCCCTGGAAGGTGCCGCCCAGGCACTTCAGCGCGCAGGCCGCGATGATGCCCTCGGGCGTCCCGCCGATGCCCAGCAGCAGGTCGATGCCGGTGCCCTCGCGGGCCGCCATGATGGCGCCGGCGACATCGCCGTCGGAGATGAACTTGATCCGCGCGCCGGCCTCCCGGACCTCCTTGACCAGGCCCTCGTGGCGCGGCCGGTCCAGGATGACCACGGTGACGTCCTCGACCGCGGACTTCTTCGCCTTGGCGATCCGCTTGATGTTCACCGCCACCGGGGCGGTGATGTCGACGAAGTCCGCCGCCTCCGGGCCGGTGGCCAGCTTGTCCATGTAGAAGACCGCGGAGGGGTCGAACATCGAGCCGCGCTCGGCGACCGCCATCACGGAGACCGCGTTGGCCATGCCCTTGGCGGTCAGCGTGGTGCCGTCCACCGGGTCCACGGCCACGTCGCACTCGGGGCCGGTGCCGTCGCCGACCCGCTCGCCGTTGTAGAGCATCGGGGCGTTGTCCTTCTCGCCCTCCCCGATGACCACGACGCCGTTCATGGAGACGGTGTGGATCAGGGCCCGCATGGCCTTGACCGCCGCGCCGTCCGCACCGTTCTTGTCCCCGCGGCCGACCCAGCGGCCCGAGGCCATGGCACCGGCCTCGGTCACCCGGACCAGCTCCAGGGCGAGGTTACGGTCCGGGGCCTCCGGACTGACCTCTAGTTGGGACGGCAGATGATGCTCGGTCATCGAGCGCACCTTTCTGTACGGCGACGGCCGGATTGATGAGGGTGCTCATGACTTTATCGGTACGTCGCGAAAATGAGCAGGGGGGCCTTCGCATGAGCAAGCCACTGGTCGGGTGACGCCCTCGGCGGGCGGGTGCCGGCCGCAGAACCGTTTGCCCAGGTGGGTGGTGTCCGAGGGGGCCGGGTCCGCTCGCCGACGGGCATAGGGGACCATAGGGACGTGGCTGGTATGCGAGGCAGGCAAAGAGTGACGGACATGGTTCTGTCGCTGGCGGTGATCGGGATCCTGGTCGGGGCGATCTACTTCTTCATCCCGCACGACGACAGTGCGACCGCGGAGAAGAACGCGGTCAAGACCGTCGACACCCGGGTCGAGATCATCACCGCCCGGCGCGCCGCCCCGTACCCGGTCGCGGCGCCCGAGGGCCTGCCGTCGTCCTGGCGGGCCACCTCGGTCTCGTACAAGGCGACCAGCGACGGCAAGGGCGGCGCCTGGCACCTGGGAATGCTCGACCCGGAGCAGCAGTACGCGGCCGTCGAGCAGAGCGACGCACCCGCGGCGCAGTTCATCAAGGACGTCACGCTCGGCGCGGAGAAGGTCGCCGGCCAGCAGGCCGTCGGCGACAAGAAGTGGGACCGCTACGAGGGCGACACCTACAAGGCGTTGGTCAACGAGCAGCCCGGGGTGACCACGGTCGTCACCGGCACCGCGCCCTACGGGCGGCTGGCCGAGCTGGCCGCGGCCCTGGTCGCCAAGAAGGGCTGAGCCACCCCGCCCCGCTCGCCCGAGGGGCAGTACGACGAGGCCGCCGCACCCGGGAGGGGTGCGGCGGCCTCGTCGTGTGCGGTGGCTATCGCGTCGGCCGGTGGTCGGCTCAGATGGTGGTCGCGGCCTCGTCGAAGGCCAGTCGCGGCGAGCGCGGGAAGAAGGCATCCGGGCCCGGCTTGCCGACGTTGATGACCAGGAAGGACTTCTGCTTGCCGTCGCCGAAGAACTCCTTGTCCACGGCGCCGAAGTCGAAGCCGGTCATCGGGCCGGCGGCCAGGCCGGCGGCGCGGATGCCGAGGATGAGGTAGCCGGCCTGGAGGGTGGCGTTCTGGGTGCCGGCGACCTCACGGACCGCGGCCTCCGAGAAGAAGCTGTCCTTGACGCCCGGGGCGTGCGGGAAGAGGCGCGGCAGCTTCTCGTGGAAGTCCAGGTCGACGGAGAGGATCACGGTCAGCGGCGCGGCCAGGGTCTTGGGGCCGTTGGCGCCCATGGCGTGCGCGACCAGGCGCTTGCGGGCGTCCTCGGAGCGGACCAGGGTGATCCGCAGCGGGGACTGGTTGAAGGCGGTCGGGGCGTACTTCACCAGGTCGTAGATGGCCTGGACCTGCTCGTCCGTGACCGGCTCGTCCGTGAACGTGTTGGCGGTCTGGGCCTCGCGGAAGAGGAGGTCCTGGGCGGCGGCGTCAAGGGCGAGAGTCATCAGCGGCACCTCGGGGCATCGGGTGTGTATGGGGGAGTTGCGCAGACCAGTGCTGTCTACGGGTACCACTGTAACCGAAGTAGATTAAGTTTCAACTAACGGATGGAAACTGTGAGGGGGTTCACAGGGCGGCAGTGGCCTTCCGGGATTCGGAATCTCACCCTTCGGGGAGCGCGGGGCCTCGGCCCCGGCTCCGACCCCGTCCGCTACCCCGCTACTCCCCGTCCGCTACTCCTGCTCCGCGTCGCCGTCGCCCTCCGACGCCTCGGCCAGCGCCGCGTCCAGCCGGGCCCGCGCGCCGTCCAACCAGCGGCGGCAGACCTTGGCCAGCTCCTCGCCGCGCTCCCAGAGGGCGAGCGACTCCTCCAGCGTCGTGCCACCCGCCTCCAGGCGGCGGACGACGTCGATCAGCTCGTCCCGTGCCTGCTCGTAACCGAGGGTGGAGTCCACCGACGCCATCCCGTCCACCGCGTCATCCGTCTTTGCCATGTCTCCCACCCTATGAGTCCGCCTTGTCCGCACCGGTCCGTCCGCCGTCGGCCTCCGGGATCGCGGAGACCCGCACCCGGAACGCGCCCTTAGCCACCCTGGCCCGCAACTCCTCGTCCACCGCCACCTCCGACGGCGCCCGCACCGCCGAGCCGTCCGGTCTCTGCAGCACCGCATAGCCGCGCTGGAGCGTCGCCTTGGGGGAGAGCGCCACCACCCGGGCCAGGGTGTGCGCCAGCTCCGAATCGGCGCGGTCCAGCAGATGCCCCAGCGTGCGCCGGCCGCGCTCCAACAGGGCGGTGACCTGCTCCTCGCGCTCCAGGACCATCCGCTGCGGGTGCTGTATCGACGGGCGGTGCAGCGCCGCCGCCAGGCCCCGCTCCTCGCGGTCCAGGAAGCCGCCGAGCGCCCGCCGGGCCCGCGCCCGCAACTGCTCGACCCGGGTCAGCTCCTCGCCCACGTCCGGCACCACCTTCTTCGCCGCGTCCGTCGGCGTCGAGGCGCGCAGGTCGGCCACCAGGTCCAGCAGCGGGCTGTCCGGTTCGTGGCCGATCGCGGAGACCACCGGCGTGCGCACCTCGGACACCGCCCGGACCAACTGCTCGTCGGAGAACGGCAGCAGGTCCTCCACGCTGCCGCCGCCGCGCGCCACGACGATCACGTCCACCTCGGGCAGCGCGTCCAACTCCCGCACCGCCGCGATCACCTGGGGCACCGCGTGCACCCCCTGCACCGGGACGTTGCGCACCTCGAAGCGGACCGCCGGCCAGCGGTGCCGGGCGTTCTCCAGCACATCGCGCTCGGCGGCGCTGGCCCGACCGCAGACCAGCCCGATCAGCTGCGGCAGGAACGGCAGCGGCCGCTTGCGCTCCGCCGCGAACAGCCCCTCCGCCGTCAGCGCCCGCTTCAACTGCTCCAGTCTGGCGAGGAGTTCACCCACCCCGACCGGTCGGATCTCGGCGGCCCGCAGCGAAAGCTGGCCACGCGGGGCGTACCACTCCGGCTTGGCGTGCACCACCACCCGGGCGCCCTCGCCCACCACCTCGGAGACCTTGTCGAAGACCTGGCGGTAGCACGTCACGCTGACCGAGATGTCGTACGACGGATCGCGCAGCGTCAGGAACACCACGCCCGCGCCCGGCCGCCGCGAGAGCTGGGTGATCTGCCCCTCGACCCACACCGCGCCGAGCCGGTCGATCCACCCGCCGATGAGCCGGGACACCTCGCCGACCGGGATCGGCGCTTCCGGAGACGTAGAGACAGCCATGTCAGTGAGCGTAGCGGCGGCCACTGACAGTGCCCGGCCGCGCCGGCCCGGCGCCCGCGCTCAGTCCCGCGTCGCGGCCGCCCGCCCCCGTCTCAGGTGCTGCACCACCAGCACCGCCAGACCCACCAACAGCCAGGCGCCGCCCACGATCTGCGCGGTCGGCGCGGCCTCCACGATCACCGCGACCACCACCGCGAGCCCCGCCAACGGCACCACCACGTGCCGCAACACGCTGGGCTCCGCCGCCTGTCGACGGACCCGGAACCAGCCGATCACCGAGGCGTGCAGCAGCGCGAACGCGGCCAGCGCGCCGACGTTCACGATCGACGAGAGGCGGTCCAGACCGTCGTCCCGACTGGCCGCCCAGACCGCCGCCACCAGCGTCACCACGGCCGCCCCCAGCAGCGCCCGGCGCGGCACCCCGCTGCCCGCGTCCACCTTCGACATCGCCCCCGGCAACCGCCGGTCCCGCGCCATCGCGAACAGCAGCCGGCCGGCCGCCGCCTGCCCCGCCAGCGCCGCGAACGCCGCCCCGATCGCCTTGCTCACCGCCACCAGGTCGTGCAGCCAGCCGCCCACCGCGGAGTCCACCGTCACGTAGAAGGCGGCGCCCTGCTCGCCCGGTTTGGCGGCCAGTTCGGCGGCGCTCATCGGGGCCAGCAGCGCCGCCAGATACGTCTGCACGGCGAACAGCACCCCGGCCACCACCAGGCACGTCACCACGGCCCTGGCCACCCGCTGCGAGCCCCCGGAAGCCTCCTCGGCAAAGGACGCGATCGCGTCGAAGCCCAGGTACGACAGCACCGCGATCGACACCGCCGCCAGCACCGCGCTCGTCGAGAAGCCGCCCTCGCCGGTCAGCGGCACCGTCCAGCCGCGCTGCGGCCCGTGCGCGGCCAGCGCCCACACCGCCGCCACCACGAAGACCACCAGCACCGCGATCTCCAGCGCCAGCACCGCGAACCCGACCACCGCCGCGACCCGCACGCCCCAGAGGTTCAGCAGCGTGGTCACCACCACCGCGAGCGCCGTCCAGACCCACTGGTGTACCTGCGGCACCAGCGCGTGCAGCGCGATCCCGGAGAAGAGATAGGCCACCGCCGGGATCAGCAGGTAGTCCAGCATCGCCATCCACCCGGCGACGAACCCGGCGCCCTCGCCCAGCCCGACCCGCGCGTAGGTGTAGACCGACCCGGCCCGCGGCGCGACCCGCACCATCTGGGCGTACGAGTACGCCGTGAACGCCATCGCCACCGTGGCGACCAGGTAGACCGCCGCGATCGCGCCGTGCGACGTCGCCTGGAGGGTGCCGAAGATCCCCACCGGCGCCATCGGGGCGATGAACAGCAGCCCGTAGACGACCAGGTCCCGGAACGACAGCGTCCGGCGCAGCGTTCCGGTGCCGCTGCGCCCCTCATCACCCACGGTCGCGCCGATGGTGCCCGGCATACCGCCTCCTCTTGCTCCCCACCAGTCTGGGCCACCGCCGGGACCGACCCGTGTCGGGGCGCGGCCTTACGATGGGACCCATGTCTGCTACTCCCGGTCCGCAGCCCAGCCGCAAGGTCCTCCTCGCCGCCCCCCGCGGCTATTGCGCGGGCGTGGACCGCGCCGTGATCGCCGTCGAGAAAGCCCTTGAGCAGTACGGCGCCCCGGTCTACGTGCGCCACGAGATCGTGCACAACAAGTACGTGGTGAAGACCCTGGAGAAGAAGGGTGCGATCTTCGTCGAGGAGACGGAGGAGGTGCCCGAGGGGAACATCGTGATCTTCTCCGCGCACGGCGTCGCCCCCGTCGTCCACGAGGAGGCCCAGCGCGGCAAGCTGGCCACCATCGACGCGACCTGCCCGCTGGTCACCAAGGTCCACAAGGAGGCCGTGCGGTTCGCCAAGGAGGACTACGACATCCTCCTGATCGGCCACGAGGGCCACGAGGAGGTCATCGGCACCTCCGGCGAGGCCCCCGAGCACATCACCCTCGTCGACGGCCCCAAGGACGTCGCCGGCGTCGAGGTCCGCGACCCGGACAAGGTCGTCTGGCTCTCCCAGACCACCCTCTCCGTCGACGAGACCATGGAGACCGTCGACGCCCTCAAGGGCCGCTTCCCCAACCTCCTCTCGCCCCCCAGCGACGACATCTGCTACGCCACCCAGAACCGCCAGCAGGCCGTCAAGCAGATGGGCGCCCAGGCCGACCTGGTGATCGTCGTCGGCTCCCGCAACTCCTCCAACTCCAAGCGCCTGGTCGAGGTCGCCCTCGGCGCCGGCGCCAAGGCGTCGTACCTCGTCGACTACGCCGAGGAGATCGACGAGAGCTGGCTTCAGGGCGTCGGCACGGTCGGTGTCACCTCCGGCGCCTCCGTCCCGGAGATCCTCGTCGACGGCGTCCTCCAGTGGCTCGCCCAGCGCGGCTACGAGGACGTCGAGACCATCACCGCCGCCGAGGAGTCCATCGCCTTCTCGCTGCCCAAGGAACTCCGCCGCGACCTGCGCGCCGAGGCCGAGGCGGCCGTCCAGGAGTGATCACCGCCGCCCGCCGTCTTCGTCATAGCGGGGGCGGCGGGCCAGGTCCGCGCCTAGCCTTTTCCCATGAAGGTCTTCGGTGTGGACATCGGCGGATCCGGCATCAAGGGCGCCCCGGTTGATCTGGAGCGCGGCGAACTGACCGAGGAGCGCCACAAGGTACTGACCCCGCACCCGGCCACGCCGGAGGCGGTCGCCGACTGCGTCAAGGAGGTCGTGGACCACTTCGGGTGGACCGGCCCGGTGGGCGCGACGTTCCCCGGCGTGGTCACCGGCGGGACCACCCGGACCGCCGCCAACGTCGACCAGCGCTGGATCGGCACCGACGCCGCCGCGCTGCTCACCGGCCGGCTCGCCGGCGGCTGCCCGGTCACCCTGCTCAACGACGCGGACGCGGCGGGCCTGGCCGAGATGCGGTTCGGCGCCGGCCGCGGCCGGTCCGGCACGGTCATCGTCCTCACCCTCGGCACCGGCATCGGCAGCGCCGTCTTCACCGACGGCCGGCTCGTCCCCAACACCGAGCTGGGCCACCTGGAACTCCACGGCCACGAGGCCGAGAAGCGCGCCTCCACCAAGGCCAAGGAGGACGAGGGGCTCACCTGGGAGCACTGGGCGCACCGGGTCCAGAAGTACCTCGCGCACGTGGAGATGCTCTTCTCGCCCGCGCTGTTCGTGATCGGCGGCGGGGTCAGCCGCAAGGCGTCGAAGTTCCTGCCGCTCATCGAGGGCATCCGGGCCGAGATCGTGCCGGCGCGGCTGCAGAACAACGCCGGGATCGTCGGCGCCGCGATGGCCGCGCACGCCCGCGCCGCCACCGGGGCGGCCGACGCCGCGGCCCCTACAGGCGCGCCACCTGCCGCGGACGGCTCCCCGACCGGGAGTGGCCCGGGCCCTGCGGCCCGGACCCGTCCGCCCCAGGGGCCGTCCCCCGCGGACCGGTCCCCGACTGCCGCTGTCGACTCACCGGTTGGCTGGCCCGACGCCGCGCGCTGAGCAACGCCCGGCGCACCAGCACCACCAGTGCGCACAGCAGCGTGCCGCCGTAGAGCCAGCCGGCGTTCAGCGCGAGCACGGTGAAGACGCCGACCAGCAGCCCGGTGAAGCCCGTCGGGCCGTGCTGCACCGGTACCGCGCCGACGGTGAAGGCGATCGGCAGCGCGACCGGCGCGGCGATCAGATCGCGCGGCCGCACCCACGCCCCGGCCGCCAGGCCGACCAGCAGGAAGCACACCCCGTACGCGGCCTGCGCCCCGCCCAACAGCCAGCGGTCCAGGAACCCGAGGGCCAACAGCGTGCAGGCGGCGAGCAGGCCACAGCCGAGGCCGGTGAGCTTGGCGGCCGGCAGCCGGCGGACCAGCCCGTCCACCGGGACGGGCGCCGGGCGTCGGGGGCCCGCCCGGTAGACGGCCGCGACCTCCTCGCCGTCCGGCGGCGGCCCCGCGGCCGGCCGCGGCATCCGTTCCTCCGCCCGCCCGGCCGACGGCCGGGTCGGCGCCCGGAACTCCGCCGGCGCCGGCCCGTAACCGCGGGTGGTGACCTCGGTGCCCGCGGGGACCGAGGCGTAGCCGGACGCCCGCATCGCGGACAGGAAGGCGTCGTCGGGATCGGGGGCCACGGCCTCCGCGGGACGCGGGAGCCGGGCGTCCTGCGCCGCCTCCGGGCCGCCGCTCGGCGGCCGGCCGTGCGGGGACATGCGCGCTTGGGGGTGCTCCACATGTGGGTCCACCCGCCAACGGTAGGCAGCGAGGTGGGATTAATAGGCCACAGGACACGCACTTTGACCTACCTTGGGGGGTGCGTTAGGCGGCCCGGGGCATGCCGAGGGAGCACGCGGCGCGACGCGCGCCCTCACGGGGACCGCTCCCGGCCCGCCCGGCACCGCGGGGCCCGCCCAGTAGACTGGTGGATCGGCCGTCCCGGCCCGGCCCGGTCCCACCGGCCCGGTCCCCGGGAAGCGGCCCGCCCCTCGCCCAACTCCAGCTCCGGGAAGTCGCCACCGTGTCGCTCACGATCGGAATCGTCGGTCTGCCCAACGTCGGCAAGTCGACCCTGTTCAACGCCCTGACCAAGAACGACGTGCTGGCGGCCAACTACCCGTTCGCCACCATCGAGCCGAACGTCGGTGTGGTCGGCGTCCCCGACCCGCGCCTGGCCAAGCTGGCCGAGATCTTCGGCTCCCAGCGGGTCCTCCCCGCCACCGTCGACTTCGTCGACATCGCGGGCATCGTCCGCGGCGCCTCCGAGGGCGAGGGCCTGGGCAACAAGTTCCTCGCCAACATCCGCGAGTCCGACGCGATCTGCCAGGTCATCCGCGCCTTCAAGGACGAGAACGTCGTCCACGTCGACGGCAAGGTCTCGCCCAAGGACGACATCGAGACGATCAACACCGAGCTGATCCTCGCCGACCTCCAGACCATCGAGAAGGTCCTGCCCCGCCTCCAGAAGGAGTCGCGGATCAAGAAGGACGTGGCCCCGAAGGTCAAGGCCGTCGAGGAGGCCAAGGCCATCCTGGAGGACGGCCGCACCCTCTTCTCCGCCGGCCTCGTCCAGGGCGCCGAGAACACCGAGCTGCTGCACGACCTCCACCTCCTCACCACCAAGCCGTTCCTCTACGTCTTCAACGTCGACGAGGACGAGCTCACCGACGAGGACTTCAAGAACGAGCAGCGCGCCCTGGTCGCCCCCGCCGAGGCGATCTTCCTCAACGCCAAGCTGGAGGCCGACCTCGCCGAGCTCGACGAGGAGGAGGCCCTGGAACTCCTCCAGTCCGTCGGCCAGGAGGAGCCGGGCCTGGCCACCCTCGCCCACGTCGGCTTCAGCACGCTCGGCCTGCAGACCTACCTGACCGCCGGCCCCAAGGAAACCCGCGCCTGGACGATCAAGAAGGGCGCCAGCGCCCCCGAGGCCGCCGGCGTCATCCACACCGACTTCCAGAAGGGCTTCATCAAGGCCGAGGTCATCTCCTTCGACGACCTGGTCGAGACCGGTTCGGTAGCCGAGGCCCGCTCCGCCGGCAAGGCCCGCATGGAAGGTAAGGAGTACGTGATGCAGGACGGGGACGTGGTGGAGTTCCGGTTCAACGTGTGACGCACGCCGTAGCGTTGATGTAGCGATCTGGCAAATGCGCAGGTCGGGCGGGGTCGACCCTGGATGGGGTCGGCCCCGTTGTCGTGCCCGGTGCTGGATCCGTGCTGGATCTTCTGACGGGTCGTCACCTGTCGTCATCGCTGGTATCCGTACCGGTGCTGGATCTGGGCTGGATGTGGCTGACGGTCTGTTCGCTGTATCGGGGTGCACTCGGCTGCGGATTTCGTCGCGGATGGGGCTGCGGTGGGCTGCGGTGGGGTGCGTTGGTGCCGTTGGCTATGGGCGGCCGATGCGGCGGCTCAAGGCTGGATCCACTCGCCGCGGCGGGCGGCCACCGCATACGACACGAGGTCGTCCCGCTCAACGCGCAGTTGTTCCCTGCCGGCAGCGCCGTACCGGGGGCGCAGCAGCCACACCGGCCGGCGGGTCTTCGCGCCCGCGATATCCGTGCACACCCACTGCGTGCCGGTCGCGACCGCGACGACGAGATCGCCGACCTCAGGATGCGTGTCGTTCACAGAGCATCCGCCTCGGTGAGCGTGGGTTCGGTGAGCGCAGCGTGGATCTCTTCGTCGGCTGCCCGGCGCAGCGCGCCGGACTCGGCCTGTCACGTCGGGTCGGACCCGACGAGCGGCACTACGAGAACGCAGACGCTGTCCAAGCAGCCCCGTGGGTATGCCTCCGGATCTGCCACCCTGCCGACGGCACCGGCGACGACGTCGTAGACGACAGTGCCCGGCGGATAAGTGACGACGTTCTGCTGGCCCTGAACGGTGCTGTATGTGGTCATCGCAGACTCGGTTCGCTCGCGTGGACTGGGGGTGGGTGCTGGGCGCCCACTCGCCTCAGGGGGAGAAGCCAGCGGGACGCCCTGCCGCCGGTGGTGCACCTGCCGGTGCGCTCTCGGGACGGATGACGGTTAGTCAACGCGCTGGAAGAGTGGTGGGGAGACTCCAAAAGGTGACTCCAACACGGAGTCAGGGCAAGGTCGTTAGCCTTAGCATCGGTTCACTCGCTACTCGGGGGAGCTGCAGGCGGCCTGCCGAGGATGGATCTGTTTCGAGGACGAGGCCGGATTCACCCGCAGGCCGCCGGTCGGACGTACCTGGGGACGACGCGGCACGACCCCGGTCGTGAAGGTGAACGGTCGCCGCTCCGGGAGGGTCTCTGTCGCCGGGCTGATCGCGATGCGTCCTGGCTCACGGACCCGGCTGTGTCACCGACTTCGGCTGCACACAGGGCGTAAGGGCGAGCGCCGCAGCCTGTCCGAGCACGACTACATCGACCTGATCGACGGGGTACACCAGCTGGTCCGGGCACC
This sequence comes from Streptomyces sp. NPDC090442, assembly GCF_044769405.1. NCBI lineage: Bacteria > Bacillati > Actinomycetota > Actinomycetes > Kitasatosporales > Streptomycetaceae > Streptomyces > Streptomyces sp. NPDC090442. The sequence continues at coordinate 75 of NZ_JBIVXW010000016.1, read as the reverse complement.
GATCGTGCTCGTCTGGGACCGGCTGAACACCCACGTCTCCCACGCCATGCGCAACCTGATCGACGCGCGTGACTG
>NZ_JBIVXW010000015.1:0-146388 GCF_044769405.1 Streptomyces sp. NPDC090442 | reverse complement strand
CGGGGTGCCAGACTGCTTCGCTTTACGTCTGGCACCCCCACCCCTCCGGCCCGTCCCCTCCCGTTGGAGGGTGGGTGAAAACGGTGAGTGCCACATCCTCCCGGTGGGCCAACTCGGGCCGCTGGACTGAGTGGTGACCGTACGAGGACGCATGAGCCTGAGCGGTGACCGTAAGAGGGCGTACGAGGATGCGTGAGCCTGCGTGGTGACGATCAGAGGACCACAAGGGCCAGCCCCCACCCAGGGAAAACCCACCCCTCAACGGGAGGGGACGGGTCGGAGGGGGCGGTAGGCCAGACGTAAAGCGAAGCAGTCTGGCCTACCGCCCCCTCCGACCCGTCACCGCACCCCGACAGCCCCGCGCAGCGGACAACAACTCGCCCCGCCCCGCGGAGCGGACGGGCAGCGGACACATCGGCTCGCCCCGCGCAGCGGACCGGCCCCGCGCCGCCGGGCGCAAAGACAGCAACCCGCACGGCGGGACAGACGGCAACGTGGGAACCAACCGGCGTCAGCCGACAACGTGGGAAGCAAAATCAGTCGCAGACGATACGGTCGATACATAAGAAGAGCACCGCTTCGCGAAAGGCCACCCCTCCCCATGCCCCCCGAGACGTTGACGCCCGAGCGGATCCTCGAAGCCACCGAGGAGGTGCTGCGCCGGTACGGGCCGGCGAAGGCCACCGTCGTCGATGTCGCGCGGGCGCTGGGCGTGAGTCACGGCAGCGTGTACCGCCACTTCCGTACGAAGACGGCGCTGCGGGAGGCGGTCACGGCGCGTTGGCTGGACCGTACGAGCCGGGAGTTGGCGGAGATCGTCGAGGAGGACGGCCCCGCCGAGGAACGGCTGGGCCGCTGGTTGGCCACGCTGTTCCAGGCCAAGCGGCACAAGGCCGGTGACGATCCCGAACTCTTCGCGACGTACATGGCGTTGATCGGGGAGAGCGGCGGCGTGGTCGACCGGCACGTCAGCGATCTTGAGGGGCAGCTGACCGAGATCATCGAGGCGGGTGTCACGGAGGGCGCGTTCCGCGCCGACCCGCCCGCCACCACCGCGCACGCCGTCTTCGCCGCCACCGGCCGCTTCCACGACCCCTGTTACGCCCCCGAGTGGTCCCACCCGGGGATCACCGCGGACTTCGAGGTCGTCCGCGACCTCGTCCTCCGCGGTCTGCGGCAGTAGATAGCCAGAGCGCACCAGGCGCACAGGCGGCACACCGCGCCACGGCACGGCACGGCAGGCAACGCGAACGCCGGCCGGTCCCCGACGAGTTCGGGGACCGGCCGGCGTTCACATCGCCCTACGAGGCGGCCCGGGCCGCGGCCCGACGACCGTGGCCCGCGCCACCGTCGGCGGCCGACCCACCGTCAGGCGGGCCCGTCGGCCACCCCGCCGTCAGGCGGTTCAGCAGCCGAGCAGTCGCGTACCCAGGTACGACTGGATCTGGTCCAGGCCCACCCGCTCCTGCTTCATCGTGTCGCGCTCGCGCACCGTGACCGCGTTGTCGTCGAGGGTGTCGAAGTCGACGGTGACGCAGAACGGGGTGCCGATCTCGTCCTGGCGGCGGTAGCGGCGGCCGATGGCGCCGGCGTCGTCGAACTCGATGTTCCAGAACTTGCGGAGGTCCGCGGCCAGCCCCTTGGCCTTCGGGGAGAGCTGCGGGTTGCGGGAGAGCGGGAGGACCGCGACCTTCACCGGCGACAGGCGCGGGTCGAGGCGCAGCACCGTGCGCTTCTCCAACTTGCCCTTGGCGTTGGGCGCCTCGTCCTCGGTGTAGGCGTCGAGCATGAAGGCGAGCATGGTGCGGCCGACACCGGCCGCCGGCTCGATGACGAACGGGGTGTAGCGCTCGCCGGCCTCCTGGTCGAAGTAGGAGAGGTCCTGGCCGGACGCCTTGGCGTGCGAGGAGAGGTCGTAGTCGGTGCGGTTGGCGACGCCCTCCAGCTCGCCCCACTCCGAGCCGCCGAACTGGAAGCGGTACTCGATGTCAGCGGTGCGCTTGGAGTAGTGGGAGAGCTTCTCCTTGGGGTGCTCGTACCAGCGGACGTTCTCCTCGCGGAGGCCGAGGTCGCGGTACCAGTTCCAGCGCTGCTCCATCCAGTACTCGTGCCACTGCTCGTCCTCGCCCGGCTTGACGAAGAACTCCATCTCCATCTGCTCGAACTCGCGGGTGCGGAAGATGAAGTTGCCCGGCGTGATCTCGTTCCGGAAGGACTTGCCCATCTGGGCGATGCCGAACGGCGGCTTCTTCCGGGAGGTCTGCTGGACCTGCGCGAAGTTGGTGAAGATGCCCTGGGCGGTCTCGGGGCGCAGGTACGCGACGGAGGCGGTGTCCTGCGAGGGGCCGAGGTGGGTGGAGAGCAGACCCGAGAACTGCTTGGGCTCGGTGAAGCCGCCCTTGTTGCCGCAGTGCGGGCAGTTGACGTCGGCGAGGCCGTTCTCGGGGAGGCGGCCGTGCTTGGCCTCGTACGCCTCCTCCAGGTGGTCGGCGCGGAAGCGCTTGTGGCAGGAGGTGCACTCGGTGAGCGGGTCGGTGAAGGTGGCGACGTGGCCGGACGCCTGCCACACCTCGGGGGCCAGGATCACCGAGGAGTCGAGGCCGACGACGTCCTCGCGGGAGGTGACCATGGCGCGCCACCACTGGCGCTTGATGTTCTCCTTGAGCTCGACGCCGAGGGGACCGTAGTCCCAGGCAGCGCGGGAGCCGCCGTAGATCTCGCTGCAGGGGTAAACGAAGCCACGGCGCTTGCTCAGGCTGACGATGGTATCGATCTTGTCGGCGGCCACGGTGCTCTCTTCAGTACGACGTCGGACGGTGGACAGGGGCGCGGTGCGCCTCGACGAAGGGTGCTGCTCAGGGATCGCGCGAGCGAATAGTTCAGGGTAGCGGCGGGCGTACCCCCCGGACCAAATCGATAAAGGATCGCTTCCGGCCGGTTCTGTTCGGCCTGTGACCTGGCACGCACTTTGTTGACAATCATTTCCATGTTTGTTGAAAATGACTGTCATGAACGTACGCTCCCGAATATCCACCGTGGCCGTCGCCGGAGCCGCGGTCCTCGGTCTCGCGACCCTCTCCGCCTGCTCCCCCAGCGCCTCCGGGCGCTCCGACGACGGCAAGCTGAAGGTGACGGCGTCGTTCTATCCGCTGCAGTTCCTCGCGGAGCAGATCGGCGGCTCCCACGTGGAGGTGTCCAACCTCACCAAGCCGGGCGTGGAGCCGCACGACCTGACGCTCACCGCCAAGCAGACCGCGCAGCTCAGCGAGTCCGGCGCGATCGTCTACCTCAAGGGGCTCCAGCCCGCCGTGGACGACTCGGTCAAGCAGTCCGGCGTCAAGCACATCGCCAACGCGGCGGAGCTGACCCGCACGGAGGCGCACGGCACCGAGGTCGACGGGCACCACCACGGCGCGGCAGACGGGCACGACCACGCCGAGGAGGACGGGCACGACCACGCCTCCGACGGCGACAGTTCGCACTCCCACTCCGACGCCGAGCCCGGCCAGGACCCGCACGTCTGGCTGGACCCGGTGAAGTTCGCCGAGATCGCCAAGGGCGTCAACAAGACGTTCGCCGACGCCGATCCGAAGAACAAGGCCGCCTACCAGAAGAACACCGATGTGCTGGTGGAGAAGCTGGACAAGCTCAACACCGACTTCAAGGACGGCCTGAAGAACCGGGCTTCGGACACCTTCATCACCACGCACGCGGCCTTCGGCTACCTCGCCGAGCGCTACGGCCTGGTCCAGGAGGCGATCAGCGGCCTGGACCCGGAGTCCGAGCCCAGCGCCAACCGGATCAAGGAGCTGCACACCCTGGCGCAGTCCCACCACGTCTCCACGGTGTTCTTCGAGACGTTGGCCAACCCGGCCACCGCCAAGACCCTCGCCGGCGACCTGCACCTGAAGACCGACGTGCTGGACCCGCTGGAGGGCATCACCGACAAGTCCCGCGGCCAGGACTACTTCTCCGTTCAGCGCGCCAACCTCGCCGCGCTCCAGAAGGCGCTCGGCGCCAAGTGACCCACCCCGCGCACCCCGTGCCCACCCGGCACGCCCCGCCCGCCACGACGCCGCACGACGGAGGTCAGCAGATGAAGGACACCGGCCAGGCCGTCATAGCGGCGACGGCCGAGGAGTCGCCGGACGCGCAGCCGCCGGCGGTCATCGAGCTGCGCGGCGCGACCGCGACGCTGGGCGCCCGCCCGGTACTGCGCGGCGTCGACCTGACCGTGCGGGCCGGCGAGGTCGTCGCGCTGCTCGGCGCCAACGGGTCCGGGAAGTCCACCGCGGTCCGCTCGGTCATCGGGCAGGTCCCGCTGACCGGCGGTGAACTGGCGCTCTTCGGCACGCCGTTCCGCCGCTTCAGGGACTGGGCGCGGATCGGCTACGTGCCGCAGCGCACCACGGCGGCCGGCGGGGTGCCAGCGACCGTCCGCGAGGTGGTCACCGCCGGCCGGCTGGCCCGCACCAGGCTGGGCCTGCTGCGCAAGGCGGACCGGGCGGCGGTGCACCACGCACTGGAACTGGTCGGGATGGCCGACCGGATCAAGGACTCCGTCAACGCGCTGTCGGGAGGTCAGCACCAACGGGTGCTGATCGCCCGGGCGCTGGCGGGTGAACCCGATCTGCTGATCATGGACGAGCCGATGGCCGGCGTGGACCTGGCGAGCCAGGAGGTGCTGGCCGCCGCGCTGCGCGAGCAGGTCGCCCGCGGCGCCACGGTCCTGCTGGTCCTGCACGAACTGGGGCCGCTGGAGCCGCTGATCGACCGCGCGGTGGTGCTGCGGGACGGCTGCGTCGTCCACGACGGCCCGCCGCCGGAGGCCGTCGGCCAGCACGCCCTGCCCGGCCACGACCATGTCCACCCGCACGCCGACGCGTCGGCCGAACCGCTCCGAACGGGGCTGCTGAGCTGATGGAACTCCTCAACTACGCCTTCATGCAACGGGCGTTGATCGCCGCCCTGATCGTCGGGATCACCGCCCCCGCCATCGGCATCTACCTCGTCCAGCGCCGCCAGGCCCTGATGGGCGACGGCATCGGCCACGTCGCGCTGACCGGCGTCGGCCTGGGCTTCCTGCTCAACACCAGCCCGGTGTGGATGGCCACCGTGGTCGCCGTCGTCGGCTCGGTGGTGATGGAGCTGATCCGCTGGTACGGCAAGACCCGCGGCGACCTGGCGCTGGCCATGCTGTTCTACGGCGGCATGGCGGGCGGCGTGATGCTGATGAACCTCTCCGACGCGGGCTCCAGCGCCAACTTGGGGACGTACCTCTTCGGTTCGATCACCACCGTCTCACCGCAGGACATGATCACGATCTATGTGCTGGCCGCCCTGGTGCTGGCGATCACGCTCGGGCTGCGCCGCCAGCTCTTCGCGGTCTGCCAGGACGAGGAGTTCGCCCGGGTCACCGGCCTGCCGGTGCGGCTGCTGAACCTGCTGATCGCGGTGACCGCCGCGGTCACCGTCACGGTCGCCATGCGGGTCGTCGGCCTGCTGCTGGTCAGCGCGCTGATGGTGATCCCGGTCGCGGCCGCCCAGCAGCTCAGCCGCAGCTTCGCGGCGACCTTCGCGACCGCGGTGGGCATCGGCGTGGCGGTGACGCTGACCGGCACCACCACCTCGTACTACGTCGACGTGCCGTCCGGCGCGACCATCGTGCTCTTCGCCATCGTGCTGTTCGTGGGCTTCACGGCGCTGGCCACCCCGCTGGCCAGAAAGCGCGCGCGGGCCGGCGCGCCGGACGGTAAGGGGTGCACCCTGGAAGTACCGGGCGGCCGCACCCCCGTCGAGGACGACGTCCGGGTGTGACGGGCGGCGCAGGCACCGCGGTGTGGGACGGCCCGGGTGAGGGATACATAGGAGGTAGCGGTAAGCACCGCACCGGGCTCCCGGTCATCACCTGGCACAATGGCCAAACGCATGCGCGGGAGATGTCCTGACGTCCTAGGGAGGCAACGGTGGCGACGAGCGCGGGTTCTCCGGTCCGCGGCCGGTCGACGCGGCAGCGCACCGCGGTTTCGGCCGCACTCGACGAGGTCAACGAGTTCCGCAGTGCGCAGGAACTGCACGACATGCTCAAGCACCGGGGCGACTCGGTCGGGCTGACCACCGTCTACCGGACGCTGCAGTCCCTCGCCGACGCCGGCGAGGTGGACGTGCTGCGCACCAGCGACGGCGAGGCCGTCTACCGCCGGTGCAGCAGCGACGACCATCACCACCACCTGGTGTGCCGCGGCTGCGGCAAGGCCGTCGAGGTCGAGGGCCCGGCGGTGGAGAAGTGGGCGGACCAGATCGCGGCCGAGCACGGCTTCCGCGATGTGGCGCACACCGTCGAGATCTTCGGCACCTGCGGCGAGTGCGCGGCCAAGAAGGACGCGAACGGCTAGGGCGCCCCGGCGCGCACACCGCCCGCGACCGCAGCACCGCATCCACAACGCCGACGGGCCGCCTCCCCACAGGGGAGGCGGCCCGTTCGCCGTCGTCGGAGCGCCTCAGGTGGCCGTCTCGCCCGACTCCAGCGGCGCCGCGCCGAACCGACGGTCCCGCTTGGCGTACTCCAGGCACGCCTCCCACAGGTTCCGTCGATCGAAATCCGGCCAAAGGATGTCCTGGAACACCATCTCCGCGTAAGCGCTCTGCCAGATCAGGTAGTTCGAGGTGCGCTGCTCACCGGACGGCCGGACGAACAGGTCCACGTCGGGCATGTCCGGGTAGTACATGTACTTCGCCACGGTCTTCTCGTTGACCTTGGACGGGTCCAGCTTCCCGGCCCGCACGTCGGCCGCGATGGCCGCCGCGGCGTCCGCGATCTCGGCCCGACCGCCGTAATTCACGCAGAAGTACAGCGTCATGGCGTCGTTGTTCTTGGTCTGCTCCTGGGCGACCTGGAGTTCCTGGACGACGGACTTCCACAATTTCGGCATCCGGCCCACCCACCGGATGCGGATGCCCAGCGCATCCATTTCGTCCCGGCGCCGACGGATCACGTCCCGGTTGAAATTCATCAGGAAGCGGACCTCGTCGGGCGACCGCTTCCAGTTCTCGGTGGAGAAGGCGTAGAGCGAGAGGTTCTTCACGCCCATTTCGATGCAGCCCTTGAGAACGTCCAACACGACGCCCTCACCGACCTTGTGGCCCTCCGTGCGCGGCAGTCCGCGCTCCTTGGCCCACCGCCCGTTGCCGTCCATCACGATCGCGACGTGGTTCGGCACGAGCTCGCCGGGGATCTTCGGCGGACGCGCACCCGACGGGTGCGGCTCGGGCGTCTGGTATTCACGTCGGTTGCGCCCCAGAATCCCGCGTACTGCCATGCGCCCCACGTCTCCTATGCAATATCGATGGACGGTGTTGTTCCGGCGGGTGCCGTGCCGTTGTGGCCGAACGGGCGGCCCGGAACCGGACCGGTCCCCCCGCTATTTCTCCACATAGCGGAGGGATCGCAGACCGCGCTCCAAGTGCCAGTGCAGATACGCCGCGACGAGGCCGCTGCCCTCCCGGACGTGCCGCGCCTCACAGGCGTCCGCGGTCTCCCAGTCGCCGGTCAGCAGCGCGCCCAGGAGCCCGATGGCCTCTGAGGAGGGTACGACGCTTCCGGGCACCCGGCAGTCACCGCACACCACCCCGCCCGACGCCACCGAGAAGAACCGGTTCGGACCGGGCATTCCGCACCGCGCGCAGGAGTCGAAACTCGGCGCATAACCGTTCACCGCCAGCGAGCGCAGCAGGAACGCGTCCAGCACCAGGTGCGGGGCGTGCTCCCCGTTGGCCAGCGTCCGCAACCCGCCGACCAGCAGCAGGTACTGCTGGACGGCCGGCTCGCCCTCGTGGTCGGTGAACCGCTCGGCGGTCTCCAACATGGCCGTGCCAGCCGTGTAGCGGGCGTAGTCGGTGACGATCGCGCCACCGTACGCAGCGATCGTCTCGCTCTGCGTGCACAGCGGCAGCCCGCGCCCGATCAGCTCCCCGCCGCGCGAGAAGAACTGGACGTCCACGTGGGAGAACGGCTCCAACCGGGCGCCGAACTTCGACTTCGTCCGCCGCACGCCGCGCGCCACCGCCCGCACCCGACCGTTGCCGCGGGTCAGCAGGGTGATGATCCGGTCCGCCTCACCCAGCTTCTGGGTGCGCAGCACGATGCCGTCGTCGCGGAACAGAGTCATACGGCCATTCTCGCGCACCACCGGCCCCGCCCGTCCCGCGGCCCGGGCCGCGCCCGTTCACCAGGCCCGCTCCCCGCGGCTGCGGGCGTTGGCGTACGCGGTGTCCGCCCGCAGCCGCTCGGCGACGGTGGCGCACCGGGTCGCCCCGGGGGCGCAGTCCCACTCCCGCCCGCCGCCGACCGGCCGCAGCCGGAGGCCGGCCCCGGACCGCCCCACGACCTGCCCGACCCGCCCGTCCCGGACGTCCACGACGTACGCCCCGAACGCCGGGACCACCACCGCCGCCCTCACCGCTCCCCCAGCGCCCGGGCCAGGCGGCGGGCGGTGTCGGTGTTGCAGCGCCCCAATTCCACCAGGGGCGGCATGGTGCGGTGCGCGTACGAAACCGGGTCGAGGCCGAGCGACGGCAAAATGATGCCAGCTCGGGCCAGAGCCTCGCGCAATTCCGTGAGCGCGCTTTCCACTTCGGTCAGTTCTTTCCCCATCGTCACCGCTTTCCGTGCCGAGTCTTTTTTCACCGTTCGCAGCGAAAGCGTGCCGGCACGGAGCTAGCCTGGGCAAGCGGGCCAACGCTGCAACTACCGGGCAGGGAAAGGGAGTAGACCATGGCCAATGCCTCACGCCAGGTGCTCTGGGAGTATTGGGGAGCGGAACTCAAGCGCCACCGGGAGAACGCCGGTCTGACGCAGGACATGTTAGGAGAGAAGGTCTTCGTATCCGGCGGCTATATCGGCCAGTTCGAGCAGGCGATCCGCCGCCCCCAACTCGATGTGGCGAAGCGCATCGACCAGGTTCTACAAACCGACGGTTTTTTCGAGCGCACCTGGCGCAAGCTGATTGACGATCAGCGGTATGCGGATTACTTCGCGAAGGTGGTGGAGCTTGAGCCGTTGGCGACGAAGATCTGTGAGTTCGCGCCGTCGATCGTGCCTGGCTTGCTCCAGACCGAGTCGTACATGCGGGCCGTCATGCGAGCGGCCAGCCCATTCGCGCCGGATGAGGAGTTCGACGAGGGCGTGCAGTCACGTCTAGATCGCGCGGTCGTCCTCAACAGCGAGAAGCGCCTCACGTATTGGGTGGTCCTCCATGAGGCCGTCCTCCGGGTGCCGGTGGGCGGACCGGCCGTCATGGCCGAGCAGTTGGAACACCTCGTGCGGCTCATCCGCGAACACAGGGCCCTGATCCAAATCCTCCCGTTCGCCGCGGGCGCGTACCCGTCCATGGGCAAGATGCTGAAGCTGATGGACTTCGACGATGCCCCGCCAACTGCCTATACGGAGGCGGTGTATGCGGGCACGCTGCTGGACGATCCGGCCATAGTGAAGCGCGTACAGCAGGACTACGATTTGATCCGGGCCGCAGCGCGCTCGCCGGAGGCGTCCCTGGCCCTGATCGAATCTACGGCGGAGGAATACCGACAATGCGCGAGTACGAACTGAGCGCTGCTCAGTGGTACAAGAGCAGCTACAGCGGCCACAACAACGACGATTGCGTCGAGGTCTCGAACGACCTCCCCGGTCTCGTCCCCGTCCGTGACAGCAAGGACCCGCACGGTCCGGCACTGGTCTTCCCGGCCGATGGCTGGACTTCGTTCATCGGGGCGCTCAAGGGCGGTCGATTCAGGACCGCCTGACCGCATTTCACCCGTGAGGTACCCGTGGCCCCGCCGTCCATTCAGGACGACGGGGCCACATCACGTTACTGAGCGGTCATCAACAGCTAACGTGACCTTCGGTACTTCTCCGTCCCCGCACGTCAAGGACCCCTCACGGCGTGTCTAGCGGCAGGTAGCATCCGGTGAGGTTCGGCGGCACGGCAGCCGTGGCGACCGAGACATCCCCGTAAGCCCCCGAACGAGGATCTCGATGACATCCATACCGCAGGCGCTGTTGTGGTGCCTTGGCGCAGGAACGGCCGCCGCCGTGGTGTTGGCGGCGCTGCTGCTCCGCGTGCGCAAGGAACGCACCGCGCTCAGGACCCGCCTGAGCGCCGCCGAGGAGCACAACAACGCCACCCTGCACAACAACACGGAGTTGACCGCCAGAATCCGGGCCACCGAGGTGGAGATCCGGCACCTGGCCGAGGCCCGGCTGCCCGACCTCACGCTGGCGTTGGCGCATCCGCACGTTCCGGTGCGCGGACTTTCGGACAAACGATTCGCCGGTTCCGAGACCGACCAGGCGCTGGGCGCCGTGCTGGAGCAGGTCAGCGAGGCGATCACCAGGGAGCGCACCCGGGTCGACGCGGCGGCGCAGTCCACGCTGCGCGGCGCGACCACCACCATCCAGGCGCTGCTGTACCAGGTGCAGACCTCGCTCCAGGCGATGCAGCACAAGTACGACGACCCGCAGATCGCCCAGGACCTGTTGGACGCGGACTTCCTCAACGAGCAGGCGCTGCGCCGCGTGCAGGCCACCGGCGTGGTCTGCGGTGCCTGGCCGGGCCTGACCCGCGAGGACTCCTACCTCTCGGAGCTGGTGGTCGGCGCCTCGTCGCGGCTGCGCGGCTACGAGCGGGTGCAGATCAGCAACCAACTCCGGGACCCGGTCGCGGTGGTGGCGCGCGCCGTCGAGCCGATCGCGATCACCGTCACCGAGCTGCTGGCGAACGCGCTGCACCACTCGCACCGCGAACTGCCGGTCACCGTCACGCTCCAGCAGGGCAACCGCGGCGCGTCGGTGATCATCGACGACTACGGCGTCGGCATGCACGACGACGAGCTCAAGCACGCGATGGAGCTGCTGGCCAGCAACGACGACCTGCTGCTGACGCAGCTCGGCGACCCGCCGCGGTCCGGCTTCGCCGCTGCCGGCCAGTTGGTGCGGCAGTACGGATTCGGAGTGCACGTGGAACCGTCGCCGTACGGAGGGGTCCGAGCCGTGGTCTACATACCGGGCGATCCGTTGCTGACCGTCCTCGACGAGGGCGCGCGGCCGATGTCGGTGATGGCGCCGATGCCGCACCGCGCTCCGGGCGGGCCGCGGGATCGGGTGACGGCGCCGTCCGCGATGCCGACCGGTGCGGGCGCGCCGGCCACGCCCGCGGGGGCCGCGCCGGTCGCGCAGCCCGCGCCGGTGGTCGAGCAGTTCCCGGAGCCCGTCGCGCCGGCCGTCCCGGCCGCGCAGCCGCTCCCGTCCGTGCCCGAGCAGGCGCAGCAGCCGCGCGCCGAGGGTGAGTTGCCGCGTCGGCGTCGGCGCCGGCCGCAGTCCGAGCAGCCCGAGGAGCGTTCGGACACCCTCAACCTGCGCTCCCCGGAGGAGACCGGGTCCCGCTGGGCGGCGCTCCAGCGCGGCACCGAGTCCGGGCGGGCGGCCGCGGTCCACCCCGAGCCCGCACAGCCAGACTTCCCGCAGTCGCACGACTTCCAGCAGTCGTCAGACTTCCCGCAGTCCGACTACCCGCGCAGTCCCGAAGGGAACGCCCAGTCATGAACAGCCCCACCCGTCGCCGTGTCACCGAGGACAAGTCCTGGGTGCTGGCTCCCCTGTTGGAGCTGCCGCATGTCGTCCACGCCGCCGTCATCTCCGGCGACGGCTTCATCGAGGGCGCCTCGCCGGGCCTGTCGCGGGAGGCCGCGGAGGGCGTCGCGGCGATGATGTCGGCGCTCCAGGGTGCCGGGCGCGCGGTGACCGCGGCGTTCGTCGAGAAGGACGACGCGCGGCTGCGGCAGACGGTGATCGAGTCCGAGGAAGGTTTCGTTTTCGCGATCCCGGCGGGCGAGAACACCTGCCTGGCCGTTTTCGCCGATCCGGAGGTGAACATGGGCGTCGTCGCGCACCACATGCAGATCCAGGTGACGACCCTGGGCAAGAAGGTCATGAACAGCCCGGCTCGGGACCTCGGTAGCCAGGCATGACGCCGCGCCAGAGCAGCGGACGACGTCTCGTACCGGCCTATCTGGCGACCGGCGGACGCGCCCGTCCGAGCCGCAACACGTTGGACCGGCTGACCGTGCTGATCAGCGTGGACATGCCGATCACCAGTGAGGTACGCCCCGAAGAGCACCGGATCCTGGAGCTGCTCCAGCCCGGCGCGCTGACTCTGGCCGAGGTGGCCGCCCACCTTCACCTGCCCGTGAGCGTGGTGAAGGTGCTGGTGGCCGACCTCGTCGATGCCGGGCGCCTGCACGCCCGAGTCCCCATACCCGAAGCCGAGCAATTCGACCGGCAGATCCTGGAGAGGGTTCTCGATGGACTCCGCTCTCTCAAGTCCTAGCGCCGGCGCCGGGACCGACCGCATGTACCTCTCCAGCGCGGACCAGACGCTGGTGAAGCTGTTGGTCGCCGGCCCGTTCGGGGTCGGCAAGACCACCCTGATCCGCGCGCTCTCGGAGACCCCGCCGCTGCACACCGAAGAGGTGATGACGCAGTCCGGCGCGCTGGTCGACGACCTCGCCGGCGTGCGGGAGAAGACCACCACCACCGTCGCCATCGACTTCGGGCGGCTGACGCTGCCCGGGGACCTGGTGCTGTACCTCTTCGGCACGCCCGGCCAGAAGCGGTTCCGCCCGCTGTGGCAGGACATCGCCCGCGGTGCGCTGGGTGCCCTGGTCCTCGCCGACACCCGCCGGCTGGCGGACTCGTTCGAGGTGATGGACATCATCGAGGAGGCCGGGCTGCGCTACGCGGTCGCGGTCAACACCTTCCCCGACGCCCCGCACTACGACGTGGACAGCCTCCGCGACGCGCTCGACCTGCACCCCGACACCCCGTTGGTGCTGTGCGACGCGCGCGACCGGGACCAGTCCGTCGACGCGCTGATCGCGCTGGTCCGCCACGTCCTGGCCCACACGCCCGAGGAGACCCCGAACCCGTGACTTCCCCGCACCAGCCGGGCGCCGCCCCGCCGTCCCGCCCCGGGCAGGGCTTCCCGCCACCGGAGGCCGCCGCCCCGCCGGGCTGCCCGGCGCACGCGGCGCCCGCGCAGGCACCGGCCCCGCCGGACCCGCACGCGCATGTGCGGCTCTACGGCCCGGACTTCGCGGCCGACCCGCACAGCGTCTACGCGCGGCTGCGGCAGTACGGGGCGCTGGCGCCGGTGGAGATCGCGCCCGAGGTGACCGCGCTGCTGGTGACGGACTACCGGGCCGCGCTGGAGCTGCTCAACGACGACAGCACGTGGTCCAAGGACTCCCGGGCCTGGATGCGGACCATCCCGGCGGACTCCCCGATCCTGCCGATGCTGGGCTGGCGGCCCAACGTCTTCTTCAACGACGGTGCGGCGCACGTCCGTTACCGCGACGTCATCGTCGACAGCTTCAAGCTCGTCGAGCCGCACGAGCTGCGGGCCCGGGTGCACCACGCCGCGGACACCCTGATCCGGCGCTTCGGCGACCGCGGCGAGGCGGACCTGATCGCGGAGTACGCGCGGCTGATCCCGCTTCTGATGTTCAACACCCTCTTCGGGCTGCCCGACTCCTACAGCGACCGGCTGATCGCGGCCATCGCGGGGATGCTGGAGGGCAATTCGCCGGAGGAGGCGGCCGCCGCCAACGAGGCGTACACGCAGTACATCATGGAGCTGGTCGGCGCGAAGAAGGCCGCGCGCGGACCGGACCTCACCTCGTGGTTCATGGACCACCCCAACGGTCTGAACGACGAGGAACTGATCCACAACATCATCCTCGTGATGGGCGCCGGCAACGAGCCGCTGGCCAACCTCATCGGCAACGCGCTCGCCCGGATGCTCTCCGACGACCGTTACTACAACACCGTCTCCGGTGGCGCACTGACCGTGCACGACGCCATCAACGAGGTGCTGTGGAACGACCCGCCGCTGACCAACTACTCCGCGCACTACCCGGTCCGGGACGTCTTCTTCCACGGCACCTGGGTGCGCGCCGGCCAGTTGGTGATGGTCTCCTACGCGGCGGCCAACAGCCAGTTCGACACCACGGCCGCGCACGGGCCGGGGTCGGGCAGCGGATCGCACCTGTCCTGGGCGGCCGGTCCGCACGCCTGCCCGGTCAAGCGGCACGCGCTGCTGATCGCCGTCACCGCGATCGAGCGGCTCACCGCCTGGCTGTCGGACATCGAACTCGTCGGCACCCCCGACGAGTTGACGTGGCGCAACGGGGCCTTCCACCGGGCCCTGGCCGCCCTCCCGGCCCGTTTCACCCCCATCACCCCGGATCAGGCAGGAGCCACGCCATGGCACAACAGCGAGAGCAGACCTTCGTCATCGACCCCGCCGGAACCGACATCCACGGCGAAGGAGCCCGCCTCCGCGCGGTAGGCCCGGCCGCCCGGATCGAACTTCCCGGCGGCATCAGAGCCTGGGGCGTCACCGGTCACGCCCTGCTCAAGCAGCTCCTCACCGACGACCGGGTCTCCAAGAACCCGCGCGACCACTGGCCGGAGTGGCAGCGCGAGGAGATCCGCGGCAGCTGGCTCCAGTCGTGGATAGGCGTGACGAACATGTTCACCGCCTACGGAGCCGACCACCGCCGGCTGCGGAAGCTGATCGCCCCGGCGTTCACCGCGCGCCGCACCGACGCCATGCTGCCCCGGGTGGAGCGGATCACCGAGGACCTGCTGGACGGGCTGGCGGCGCGCCCGGCGGGCGAGGTCGTGGACCTGCGGCAGTCCTTCAACCTCCCGCTGCCGATGCAGGTGATCTGCGAGCTGTTCGGCTACCCCGAGGGCGAGCCGCGGGTCGAACTGGCCCGCGTCATCGCCGAGATCATGGACACCACGGCCACGCCGGAGCAGGCCACCGCGACCTGGCTGGCGGTCAACAAGCTCCTCGGCTCCCTGGTGGCCGCCAAGCGCGCCGAGCCCGCCGAGGACCTGACCAGCGCGCTGGTCGCGGCCCGCGACGACGAGGGCCAGGGGATGACCGAGCAGGAGCTCCTCGACACCCTGCTGCTGGTCATCGGCGCCGGCCACGAGACCACCGTCGACCTGCTGGGCAACGCGGTGTACGCGCTGCTGACCCACCCCGACCAGCTGAAGCTGGTGCGCGACGGGGAGGCGTCCTGGAACGACGTCATCGAGGAGACGCTGCGCTGGACGCCGTCCATCGCGAGCCTGCCGCTGCGGTTCGCGGTCGAGGACATCGAGCTGCCGCACGGCGAGGTGATCCGCAAGGGCGAGGCGATCCTGCCGATGTACGCGGCGGCCGGCCGGGACACCGAGCAACACGGCCCGGACGCGGCCACGTTCGACCTGCAGCGGGCCGACCAGGAGCACCTGGCGTTCGGCCACGGGGTGCACCACTGCATCGGCGCCCCGCTGGCCCGCCTGGAGGCCCGCACCGCCCTCCCGGCCCTCTTCGCGCGCTTCCCGGACATGCAACTGGTCGTCCCCGAGGAGGGGTTGGCAGCGGCGGGCGGCTTCATCGCGGGCGGACTGGCGAGCCTGCCGGTGCGGTTGACGCCGTGAGGCGTCCCCGACCGGTCCCCTACAGGCCGGTTGTAGTGCGGCCGGCGGGGTGAACGACGCGTCACCCGCCCGACGTTCGACGCCCCGCGTCGCCCCCGGCTCGTAGCCGGCGGCGACGCGGGGCGTCAACGGTTCAACCGCTCCGTGGGGAGGCGCGTCCCCCGCTCAGCCGGGATACCGCGGCGTCCGCGCCGCCGCGGCCACCAGCCGGTCCACGTCCTGCGGGCGGAGCGTGAGTGCGTCGCCGGCGGTGCTCAGCACCTCGCGCTCGGCGGGGCTGCACGGGCCGTCGGCCAGCGCGATCCGGGCGCCCTGGAGCAGCAGCGACTCCCGCCCGGCGGGGGCGAGATGAGGCGCCAGCGGCTCCAGCGCCTCGTGGAGCTCTATGGCCAGCGCGGTGCCGCAGGGGTCGAGCCCCCGGTGTGCGCAGTGGCCGCCGGTGGCCGCCTCGTAGGTGCCGGTCATCCGGCCGGTGTCGGCGGCGAGCGCGGCGAGCAGGGTCAGCAGGTGGTCCTCGGTGCAGTCGGCGGAGCCGGCCGCGCGGACCGCGGTGACCGCGACGTCCCGGACCGTGCGGGAGGCCGTGCCGCCGGCCGCCAAGAGCGCCAGGGTCAGGGTGTGGACGGCGTCCCGGAGCATTGCCGAGAGCCGTACGGTGGTCGGGTGGTCGAGCGCGTCCAGCCCGAAGTGGCCCCGGCAGGCGACGCATTCGAGGATCGGACCGGCGTCGCCGCGGCCGAGGACAGGCACGCCGAGGACGATCAGGCGGCGCCGGCCGGTGCGGCGGAGGTAGTTGCGGTCGCCGCCGCAGTCGGGACAGAAGAACTCACCGTCGGCAACGGTCCGCCACGAGGTGCGCACCCCCACCACACATACGTTGCGCATCACGTCAGCCCTCCGCCATGCCGCGGCCTCTTCGCCGTTCGTTACGTGATGTTAGCCACATCGGTGATGCGGCGTCAGCACCCCGTATCGGACAACGCCCGGACACCTGGCCGGAATGCCGGCGCGGATGCGTACGCGATGTGTACGGGACGCCGGGCGCACGGGACGGCCCCGCCGCTCCGGAGCGACGGGGCCGGGTGGCGCGAACGGGCTTAGCGCGCCGCGCGGTTGACGGCGGAGACCACGGCCTTCAGGGAGGCGCGGGTGGTGTTGGCGTCGATGCCGATGCCCCACAGCACCTTGCCGTCGATGGCGCACTCCATGTACGAGGCGGCCTGCGCGGAGGCGCCCTCGCTCATGGTGTGCTCCTGGTAGTCCAGCAGGCGGGCGTCGATGCCCAGGTCCTGGAGCGCGTGGAAGAACGCGGAGATCGGACCGTTGCCCGACCCCACCAGCATGGTCTCGGCGCCGTCCATCTCGGCCTCGACGGTGAGGGTGTCCACGCCGTCCTTGTCGGTGGTGGTCTGGCCGGCCTTGAGCTGGATACGGCCCCACGGGTTCAGCGGGTTGGGCAGGTACTCGTCCCGGAAGGTGTCCCAGATGTCCTTCGGGGTGACCTCGCCGCCCTGGGCGTCGGTCTTCTCCTGGATGATCCGGGAGAACTCGATCTGCATCCGGCGCGGCAGGTCCAGCTTGTGGTCGTTCTTCAGGACGTAGGCGATACCGCCCTTGCCGGACTGCGAGTTGACCCGGATGACCGCCTCGTAGGAGCGGCCGACGTCCTTGGGGTCGATGGGCAGGTACGGCACCGCCCACTCGATGTCGTCGACGGTCTTGCCCCGGGCGGCCGCGTCGGCCTCCATCGCGTCGAACCCCTTCTTGATGGCGTCCTGGTGGGAGCCGGAGAAGGCGGTGTAGACCAGGTCGCCCGCGTAGGGGTGGCGCGGGTGGACCTCCATCTGGTTGCAGTACTCGCTGGTGCGACGGATCTCGTCGATCTGCGAGAAGTCGATCTGCGGGTCGACGCCCTGGGAGAAGAGGTTCATGCCCAGGGTGACCAGGTCGACGTTGCCGGTGCGCTCGCCCTGCCCGAACAGGCAGCCCTCGACGCGGTCCGCCCCGGCCATCACGGCCAGCTCGGCCGCGGCCACCGCCGTCCCGCGGTCGTTGTGCGGATGCGTCGACAGACACACGAACTCACGACGCGACAGGTTCCGACTCATCCACTCGAACCGGTCGGCGTGCGTGCTGGGCGTCGAACGCTCCACGGTGGCCGGCAGGTTGAGGATGATCTCGCGCCCCTCCTCGGGCTGCCAGACGTCCATCACGCCCTCGCAGACCTCCAGCGCGAAGTCCAGCTCGGTGTCGGTGAAGATCTCCGGGCTGTACTGGTAGCCGAAGACGGTCTCGTCGCCCAGCAGCTTCTCGGCGTACTCCACCACCAGCCGGGTGCCGTCCACCGCGATCTGCTTGACCTGCTCCTTCGAGCCGCGGAAGACGACCCGGCGGAAGGTGGGGGCGGTGGCGTTGTAGAGGTGGACGGTGGCCCGGGGCGCACCGCGCAGCGACTCCACCGTCCGCTCGATCAGCTCCTCCCGCGCCTGCGTCAGCACGGAGATCGTCACGTCCTCCGGGATGGCGCCGTCCTCGATGATCGACCGCACGAACGCGAAGTCGGTCTCGCCGGACGACGGGAAGCCGACCTCGATCTCCTTGTAGCCCATGCGTACCAGCAGGTCGAACATCTCGCGCTTGCGGGCCGGCGACATGGGGTCGATCAGCGCCTGGTTGCCGTCACGCAGATCGGTGGAGAGCCAGCGGGGCGCCTTGGTGATCCGCTTCTCCGGCCAGCTGCGCCCGGTCAGTTCCACGGCGTCGAACGGGCGGTACTTGTGGACCGGCATGCCGGAAGTGACCTGCGTGTGGGTGGCGTTGGTGATCGGCGTGGGGCGGCCGACGGGCTGCGACATTGCGTAGGGCTCCTCGGGGAGATCCATGGGACGGCCGACGGTCGAACGCAGCACCAGATCCCGCGGGGAGGGGGTCGGCCTACGACTACAGGCCCTCGCCGCGGCAGCTAAGGAGAAGCAGCCCGAAACGCATGATGCACAGCACGTTAGCGGAGGCATGGGGGAACCGCAGTCGCGTATCAGTATGCGGGACCGCCCAGACACAGCGGTGAAAATGCGACCAACCACACGTTTTCGGGAACTTCGGCCGCTGCCAGTGACAGACGCATTACGCAATGCCACCGTTTTCCCATGAAGGAATCCGTGACCCAGAAGAGCACCGCACCGGCCCCCACCGCGCCCGTCTTCTGCTCGATCGTGCCACCGCACATCCTCGGCAAGCTGTCCGAGTCCGACGATCCGGCCCACCACGAGCCCGCCCGCCGCACCCTGGAGCACGACGCCCTCCACCGCACCCGGCGCAACGACCTGACCGCCCAACTGATCGCCCCGGACGAGGCACGGGCCGACGCCGACAAGCCCAACCGCACCATCTACGACGCCGGTCACCAGCAGAACCTCCCCGGCACCAAGGTCCACGCCGAGGCCGACGGCCCCTCCAAGGACGCCACCGTCAACCGCGCACAGGCCGGCCTCGGCGCGACCTTCGAGTTCTACCTCAAGGCGTACCACCGCAAGTCCATCGACGGCGCCGGCCTCCCGCTCGACGCCACCGTCCACTACGGCCAGAAGTACGACAACGCCTTCTGGGACGGCCAGCGGATGGTCTTCGGCGACGGCGACGGCACCCTGTTCAAGGACTTCACCATCCCCGTCGACGTCATCGGCCACGAACTCACCCACGGCG
Organism: Streptomyces sp. NPDC090442; assembly: GCF_044769405.1. Classification (NCBI taxonomy): domain Bacteria; kingdom Bacillati; phylum Actinomycetota; class Actinomycetes; order Kitasatosporales; family Streptomycetaceae; genus Streptomyces; species Streptomyces sp. NPDC090442. The sequence goes on along the minus strand of NZ_JBIVXW010000015.1, from coordinate 127,136 downwards.
TCACGCAGTACACCGCCGCCCTCGAATACCAGGGCCAGTCCGGTGCCCTCAACGAGTCCCTCTCCGACGTCTTCGGCTCCCTCATCAAGCAGTACGCCCTCAAACAGACCGCCGACCAGGCCGACTGGCTGATCGGCGCCGACCTGCTCGCCCCCGGCGTGCACGGCAAGGCCCTGCGCTCCATGAAGGCCCCCGGCACCGCCTACGACGACCCGCACCTGGGCAAGGACCCGCAGCCCGCCACGATGGCCGGCTACGTCCAGACCGCCGACGACAACGGCGGCGTCCACCTGAACTCCGGCATCCCCAACCACGCCTTCTACCTCGTCGCCAGCGCCCTCGGCGGCAAGGCGTGGGAGCGCGCCGGCCAGATCTGGTACGACGTCCTCACCGGCGGCCACCTGGCCAAGAACGCCCAGTTCGCCGACTTCGCCAACCTCACGGTGCAGGCCGCCCAGACCCGCTACGGCGGTTCGGGCGCCGAACACGAGGCCGTGGTCAAGGCGTGGTCGACGGTGGGCGTCACCGGTAAGTAACCCCTCAGGGGCGGGGGTCGCGCCTCCCCGGATCGCGTGTCACCTCCCGGCGCGCGACTACTCCCGCCCCAACGGGTAGGACTCCCCCATGCACATCCACATCCGCCGCACGGGCGGCTTCACCGCCATCGAGCGACGCGCCGAGGTCGACACGGCCGACCGCCCCGACGCCACCGCATGGCACGCCCTCGCCGACCACGCGATGGCCGCGGCACACGCCGCACCGCCGACCGGCGTCCCCGACGGCTTCCAGTACGCCCTCACCGTCGACGGCAAGACGGCGTACTGCGCGGATCCCGATCTCACCGACGAGCAGCGCGAGTTGATTACCCGCCTGCTCAAGGAAGGCGCGTAAGTTTTTGCTTCCCCCGTTGTTGGCTTTCCCGCCGCGGGGGTTGCTGTTCTTTGCGCCTGCGGCGCTGGCTTCGTAGCCGCTGCGCGGGCTTGTTGCCGCTGCGCGGGCTTGTTGCCGCTGCGCGGGGCTGTCGGCTGCGGCGACGGGCCTCCCGGGGGGGCTAGCCATTGTGGTCCGCTGACGGTCATCGCCCGGTTGCTGGGGCCGCTCGCCCTCTTACGGTCACCACTCAACCCAGCGGCCCGAGTTGACCCACCAGGCGGACGTGACACCCACCGTTTCCACCCACCCCCAACGGGAGGGGACGGGCCGGAGGGGTGGGTGTGCAGGACGTAAAGCGAAGCAGTCCTGCATGCCCGCCCCGGAGGCCCGTCACCGCACCCCAAAAGCCCCGCGCAGCGGCACCGCCCCGCGCAGCGGCTACGAAGCCAGCGCCGCAGGCGCAAAGAACAGCACCCCGCGCGGCGGGAAAGCCAACAAGGTGGGAAGCCTAAAAACCCAGCTTGCGAAGCTGCTTAGGGTCGCGCTGCCAGTCCTTGGCGACCTTCACGTGGAGGTCGAGGAAGACCGGCGTCCCGAGCAACGCCTCAATGTGCTTGCGGGACTTCGTGCCGACCTCCTTCAACCGCTTGCCCTTGGGGCCGATGATGATCCCCTTCTGGCTGGGGCGCTCGATGTAGACGTTGGCGTGGATGTCGAGCAGCGGCTTGTCGGCGGGGCGGTCGTCGCGGGGCAGCATCTCCTCGACGACGACGGCGATCGAGTGCGGCAGCTCGTCGCGGACGCCCTCCAGCGCCGCCTCGCGGATCAGCTCGGCGACCATCACCTGCTCAGGCTCGTCGGTCAGGTCGCCCTCCGGGTAGAGGGCCGGGCTCTCGGGGAGCAGCGGGACGAGGAGGTCGGCGAGGAGCGAGACCTGCTTGTCGCCGACGGCCGACACCGGAATGATCTCGGTCCACTCGATGCCCAGCTCCTTGCCGAGCTGGTCGATGGCGAGGAGCTGGGCGGCCAGCGTCTTGGAGTCGACCAGGTCGGTCTTGGTGACGATGGCGACCTTGGGCGTCTTCTTGATGTCGGCCAGCTCGCTGGCGATGTAGCGGTCGCCGGGGCCGATCTTCTGGTCGGCCGGGAGGCAGAAGCCGATCACGTCGACCTCGGACCAGGTCGTGCGGACCACGTCGTTGAGCCGCTCGCCGAGCAGCGTGCGCGGCTTGTGCAGGCCCGGGGTGTCGACCAGCACGAGCTGGGCGTCGGGGCGGTGCACGATGCCGCGGACGGTGTGGCGGGTGGTCTGCGGGCGGTTGGAGGTGATCGCCACCTTCGTCCCGACGAGAGCGTTCGTCAGGGTGGACTTGCCCGCGTTGGGGCGGCCGACGAAGCAGGCGAAGCCGGCGCGGTGCGGGACGGTGGACTCGGTACGAACGCTCATGGCGCCCATTCTCCCCGATCCCCGCGGTCGCTCCGACCATCCGCCGCTCCGCCCGACGGGGGAGCCGGGGCGGGGCGCGTCGGTTTGGCGCCCCGCCCGGGGGCGGTCAGACCGACGGACCGGCCGGGGTGCTGGCGCGCAGGGTGCCGTCGGGGGCGGCGACCAGGACCGGGGTGTCCGGGCCGCCGAGGTCGCGGACGGCCGCCCGGTCGGCGTCGGCGGCCTGCTCGGCGTCGGTGACCACGGCCGCGGCCTCCAGGGACGTGGCGCCGCTGGCGACGGCCATCGCGACGGCCGTCTGGAGCGCGCTGAGCTTGAGGGAGTCCAGCGCGACGGTGCCGGCGACGTAGGTGCGGCCGGTCTCGTCGCGGACGGCGGCGCCCTCCGGGACGCCGTTACGGGCCCGCGCCGAACGCGCGAGCGTGATGATCTTGCGGTCTTCGGGATCCAGCGGTGCGGAGTCGGTCATGCGCCCGAGCATATTCCTGGGCTTTCCCCACGTTGTCGGCTGTCCCGCCGCGCGGGTTGCTGTCTTTGCGCCTGCGGCGCAAGCGCATTGATCCGCTGCGCGGAGCTGTCAGCTACGGTGACGGGCCTCCGGGGGCGGCATGCCAGACTGCTTCGCTTTACGTCTGGCACACCGCCCCCTCCGCCCCGTCCCCTCCCGTTGAGGGGTGGATTTCTCGGAGTGAGGGCTGGCCCTAGTGGTCCTCTGATCGTCACCACGCAGGCTCAGGCATCCTCGTACGGTCACCACTCAGGCTCATACGTCCTCTTACGGCCACCACTCAACCCAGCGGCCCGAGTTGACCCACCGAGAGAACATGGCACCCACCGTTTCCACCCACCCCCAACAGGAGGGGACGGGCCGGAGGGGTGGGTGTGCAGGACGTAAAGCGAAGCAGTCCTGCATGCCCACCCCGGAGGCCCGTCACCGCACCCCAAAAGCCCCGCGCAGCGGTACCGCCCCGCGCAGCGGCAACAAGCCCGCGCCGCAAGGCGCAAAAAAAACAGCACCCCGCGCGGCGGGAAAGCCAGCGACGTGGGGGACAGCCGGCCGCAGGCCCCGGCGGGAGAGCCGAAAACGTCCGATGGCCAAAGGCACCGCTTGCCCCGCTCCCCTGTACCGGGGCACCCGGCTCTTCGGCCAACGTCGTTTCCGGATCCGCCTCGCCGGCGGCGCCGACCCGCGCATCCGACGGGCGGGGCGCCCTTCCGTCGTCACCGCCCGCCGCCAGGCGACTCGCGCCGACTCGAAGATCCTTCCACGGGCTCAGCGAGGGAATCCAGCGCTCCCGGACATGGCTTTGAGGATATTTCCGGTGCACTGCCGATCAGTTGTGGTGCGGGGCCGCGCGGCCCGGAACTGCGGGCGCCCGCGGCCTTTCGACCGCGGGCGCGAGGTGGGTGGGCGGGCGGTCAGCGACCATCGCCGTCACTCTCCGCAGCCGCCGCGCGGACCGGCTCGCAGAGCACCGTGACGATCTTGTTGCGGCGGCCGGCCGGCGACTCGGCGACCAGTCGCAGCGCCTTCAGGTCCGGGTCCGAGCCGTCGTCGGAGAGGTCGACCTCGACGGTCGCCCCGGCGATCGGGACCCGACCCAACAGCTTCGCCAGCAACCCGCCGACGGTCTCCACGTCTTCGTCGTCCAGCTCCGCCAGCCCGTACAGCTCGCCCAGCGCGCCGATGTCCAGCCGGGCGGTGACGCGGTACCGGCCGGCGCCCAGGTCCTGCACGGGCGGCAGTTCGCGGTCGTACTCGTCGGTGATCTCGCCGACGATCTCCTCCAGGATGTCCTCGATGGTCACGATGCCGGCGGTGCCGCCGTACTCGTCGATCACCACCGCGACGTGGTTGCGGTCCCGCTGCATCTCGCGCAGCAGGTCGCCGGCGTTCTTGGTGTCCGGGACGAACACCGCCGGGCGCATCGCGGTGGACACCAACTCGGTCTCCGCGTCCCGGCTGATGTGCACCTTGCGGGCGAGGTCCTTGAGGTAGACCACGCCGACGATGTCGTCCTCGTTCTCGCCGGTCACCGGGATGCGGGAGAAGCCGGAGCGCAGGGCGAGGGTGAGCGCCTGGCGGATGGTCTTGAAGCGCTCGACGGAGATGAGGTCGGTGCGCGGCACCATCACCTCCCGGACGAGGGTGTCGCCGAGTTGGAAGACCGAGTGCACCATCCGGCGCTCCTCGTCCTCGATCAGCGACTCCTTCTCGGCGAGGTCCACCAGCGACCGCAGTTCGGCCTCGGAGGCGAACGGGCCCTTGCGGAAGCCCTTGCCGGGGGTGAGGGCGTTGCCGAGCAGGATCAGCAGTTGCGGCACCGGGCCCATCACCCGGGCCAGCGGCAGCAGCACGTACGCCGCTGTGGTGGCGGTGTTGAGGGGGTGTTGGCGGCCGATGGTGCGCGGAGAGACGCCGACGGCGACGTAGGACACCAGCAGCATCACCGCGATGGCGACGGTCAGCGCCTCCCAGGTCGTGTCGAACGCGCGCAGGCAGGCGTAGGTGACCAGGGCGCCGGCGGCCACCTCGCAGCCGACCCGCACCAGCAGCGCGAGGTTGAGGTAGCGGGTGGGGTCGGCGGCGACCGCGGCCAGCTTGGCGCTGCCGCGGCGGCCGGAGCGGACCGCCTCCTCGGCGCGGAAACTGGTCGTCCGGGTCAGTCCGGCCTCCGCGCAGGCGGCGAGCCAGGCGACGATGACGAGCAGTACCGCTACGGCGATCAGGGTGGTCATGGCGGGCCCCGTCAGGTGACGGTCGGGGCCGGCGAGGGGCCGGTGATCCCGCGCTCCGCCCGCCAGCCGTCGACGATCGCGGCCTGGAGGCCGAACATCTCGACCTTCTCGTCCGGCTCCTCGTGGTCGTAGCCGAGCAGGTGCAGCACGCCGTGCACGGTCAGCAGTTGCAGCTCCTCGTCCATGCTGTGCGCCGTCGGGGCCGCCGCGCCCTGCTGCACGGCGACCTCCGGGCAGAGCACGATGTCACCGAGGAGCCCCTGCGGGGGCTCCTCCTCGTCCTTGGCCGGCGGCCGCAGTTCGTCCATCGGGAAGGACATGACATCCGTCGGGCCGGGCAGGTCCATCCACTGGAGGTGGAGCTGCTCCATGGCCTCGGCGTCCACGACGATGACCGACAGCTCGGAGAGCGGGTGGATCCGCATCCGGGCCAGGGCGTAGCGGGCGACGTCGAGGATCGCCTGCTCGTCGATGTCCGTGCCGGACTCGTTGTTGACGTCGATCGACATGGGGAAGTGGGTCTCGCTTCTTTTCAATCGCGCAGCGCGGGCTACTTGCCGTTGCGGCTGTCGAACTTCTCGTAGGCGTCGACGATACGGCCGACCAGCTTGTGCCGGACCACGTCCTTGCTGGTGAGCTCGGAGAAATGCACGTCGTCGACGCCGGTCAGGATCTCCCGGACCTGGCGCAGACCGCTCTTCGTGCCGCCCGGCAGGTCGATCTGGGTCACATCGCCGGTGATGACTATCTTCGAGTCGAACCCGAGCCGGGTGAGGAACATCTTCATCTGCTCGGGATTGGTGTTCTGCGCCTCGTCGAGAATGATGAAGGCGTCGTTGAGGGTCCGGCCGCGCATGTACGCCAGCGGCGCCACCTCGATCGTCCCGGCCGCCATCAGGCGCGGGATGGAGTCGGGGTCGAGCATGTCGTGCAGGGCGTCGTAGAGCGGGCGGAGGTAGGGGTCGATCTTCTCGTAGAGCGTGCCGGGCAGGAAGCCCAGCCGCTCGCCGGCCTCGACCGCGGGGCGGGTCAGGATGATCCGGTTGACCTGCTTGGCCTGGAGCGCCTGCACGGCCTTGGCCATGGCCAGGTACGTCTTGCCGGTGCCGGCCGGGCCGATCCCGAAGACGATGGTGTGCTTGTCGATGGCGTCGACATAGCGCTTCTGGTTGAGCGTCTTGGGGCGGATGGTGCGGCCGCGGTTGGAGAGGATGTTCTGGGTGAGCACCTCTGCCGGGGTCTCGCTGGCTCCGTCGCCGTTCTCCGCCGCGCGCAGCATGGCGATGGAGCGTTCCACTGCGTCCTCCGTCATCGGTTGTCCGGTGCGGAGCACCAGCATCATCTCGTCGAAAAGGCGCTGCACGAGGGCGACTTCCCGGGCGTCGCCGACGGCGCTGATCTCGTTGCCGCGGACGTGGATGTCGGTGGCGGGGAAGGCGTCCTCGATCACACGCAGGAGCGCGTCGCCGGATCCGAGGACCGTCACCATCGGGTGCTTGGCCGGGACCGTGAACTGGGCGCTCGCCTGCGCTCGTGTGGGTGTCTGCGTCATGGGTAGGCCGGGTGGCCTGCTCAACCCCCATCCTTTGCTCATCACAGGTGCGGCCCCTCAAGGAAGGTGTCCGCACTGGCTCCTTGCGCTACCAGAGTACGACGGGCCACTGACACGCCGGCCGGCTTTTCGTGCGGGTGGGGATGAGGGGGCGTTTCGGCCACCGGCGCGCGGCCGTCCGGCCCGGCGCCGGCCCCTCAAGTCCCGCCCGCCGGGCGGCGCTTCCGGGCGGCGCCGGGTGCGGGGGACGCCAGGCACACCCGTCACAGTGGGCGAGGGCACGGGCACGTTCCGTACGGGCGCGGCGCCGTTCAGGCCGGCCGGCGGAAGCCGATCGTGGGGACCGCGCGGGCCAGCGGGGGCGGGCCGGCGGGGCGCGCGGCATCGGTCCCGCCGGGGGCGTCGACGGCCGCGCCGGGGGCCGGCAGCGCCGCGTCCAGGAACCCGTACTGGCGGCGCAGCCCGGCGCCGACCGCGGTGTCGCAGGCCCGGACCCGCCGCCACCAGGTGGCGATCTCGGCCCATCCGGGGGCGGAGAGCGAGCCGCCGAACTCCTGCACCGACAGGGCGGCGCTCAGCCCGGCGAAGGCCAGCCGGTCGGCCAGCGGCCACTCGGCGAGGGTGCCGGTGACGAAGCCGGCGACGAAGACGTCCCCGGCGCCGGTCGGGTCCAGCGTCTCCACGACGATGGCGGGCACCTCGGCGGTCTCGCCACTGCGGGCGTCCACCGCGTAGGCGCCCTCGGAGCCGAGGGTGACCACGGCGAGCGGGACCCGCTCGGCCAGCTTGCGGGCGGCGGCGCGCGGGCAGTCGGTGCGGGTGTAGCGCATCGCCTCCTCGGCGTTGGGCAGGAACGCCTCGCAGTGCTCCAGGTCGGCGAGGTCGGCCGGGTCCCAGCGGCCGGAGTCGTCCCAGCCCACGTCGGCGAAGAGCCGGCTGCCGCGGCCGGCCGCGCAGCCCAGCCAGCCCTCCCGGCGGCCGGGCACGAGCGAGGCGACGCAGGCCCGGGACGGCGGCGGGCAGCCGGGCGCGTGCCGGCCGTCGAAGACGAAGTCCGGCGGCGGGGCCTGGTGGCCGTGCGAGACCATGGTGCGCTCGCCCTCGTAGGCCATCGAGACGGTGACCGGGGAGTGCCAGCCGGGGACCCGGCGGGAGAGCGACAGGTCGATGCCCTCGCCCTGTTCCAGCGCCTCCCAGCAGTACTCGCCGTACATGTCGTCGCCGAACGCGGCGGCCAGGGAGGTGCGCAGCCCCAGCCGGGCCAGCGCGGTGGCCATGTTGGCGACGCCCCCGGGGCTGGATCCCATGCCGCGGGCCCAGGATTCGGTGCCGCGGACCGGGGCGGTGTCCAGGCCGGTGAAGATGATGTCGAGGAAGACGGTGCCGGTGAGGTAGACGTCGGTGGGCGGATCGCCCTCGCGGCGCACCCCGGCCAGCGGATCGAGCCCGGGCGGCACGGCGGCCGGCCCCGCGGGCGGTTGCACATCGCGTCGGCCACTGTTCACCGCGCTCGCCCCTCTCCTACGCAACTCGTGCCGCCAGTGTGCCTGATGCTGCGGTACGTTCCGCCCCATGAGGCTCTCCATTCTCGGCGGTGGCGGCTTCCGGGTCCCGCTCGTGTACCGCGCACTGCTCGACGATCCGACACGCTCCGTCTCCGAGTTGACGCTGTACGACACCGATCCGCGACGGGTCGCGGTGATCTCCGACGTGCTGGCCCGGCTGTCGCGGGGCCGTACCGAAGCGGTACCCGTACGAGTGGCGGAATCACTCGACGCGGCGCTGACGGGCGCCGACTTCGTCTTCTCCGCCATCCGGGTCGGCGGCACCGCGGGCCGCATCCGGGACGAGCGAATCCCGCTGTCCGAGGGCGTCTTGGGCCAGGAGACGGTCGGCGCGGGCGGCGTCCTCTACGGGCTGCGGACGATCCCGGTGGCGCTGCACATCGCCGAACGGGTCGCGACGCTCGCCCCGGGGGCGTGGGTCATCAACTTCACCAATCCCGCGGGGATGGTGACCGAGGCGATGGCCCAGGTACTGGGTGACCGGGTCATCGGGATCTGCGATTCCCCCGTGGGGCTGGTGCGCCGGGCGGCCCGCGCGGTCGGCGCGGACCCGGCGGCCCTGGAGGACCCGGCCCGCTCCGGTTACGACTACGTCGGCCTCAACCACCTCGGCTGGCTACGCTCGTTGACCCTGGACGGCGCCGATGTGCTGCCCGGCCTGCTCACCGACGAGGCGGCCCTGGGCTCCTTCGAGGAGGGTCGGCTCTTCGGCCCCGACTGGCTCCGCGTCCTCGGCGCCCTGCCCAACGAGTACCTGCACTACTACTACTTCCGCCGGGAGACCCTGCACTCCGTACGGGACACCGCGCAGACCCGCGGGGAGTTCCTGGACCGGCAGCAGGGCGGCTTCTTCGAACGGGCCGCGACGGCCGGCTCCCCGGACGCGGTGTACGAGCTGTGGGAGCGGACCCGGTTGGAGCGCGAGGAGACGTACATGGCGCACAGCCGGGAGGCCACCGGCGGCTGGCAGCGGGACAGCGCGGACCTGGAGGGCGGTGGCTACGACCGGGTCGCGCTGGCCCTGATGCACGCCATCGCGGGCGACTCCGGTCGGCGGCTGATCCTCAACGTCCGCAACGGGACGACGGTGCCGCAACTGCCGTCGGACGCGATCGTGGAGACGGTCTGCGAGGTGACCGCCAAGGGGGCCCGGCCGCTGCCCTGCGCGCCGCTGCGCGAGGACCAGTTGGGGCTGATGCTCCAACTCAAGGCGGTCGAGCGCGCCACGGTCGACGCCGCCCTCTTCAAGGACCGCGACGCCGCCCTACGGGCCCTGGCCCTCCACCCGTTGGTCGACTCCGCAACGGTGGCCGCCCGCATCCTCCAACAAACAGCCACCGGCACCTGAAGCACACCGCGCCCCTGATCCGCCCCGTTTCCCCTACCCCTGTCTGATCCGCCCTGCCTCCCTCTGACCCTGTCTGACCCACCCTGTTTTCCGCTGGTCCTGACCAATCCGCCCCGATTTCCCCTGAACCGCTCTGATCCCACCTGCTTCCTCCGATCCCCCCGTCCCCCCCGTCCCCTCCCGTCCCCTCTGGGCCTCTCTGGGCCTCTCTTGGGCCTCCTCTGCCCCCTGCCGATGCCCTTTGGGGTCCCTCTGATCCCCTCGGGCCCTCCGTGATCTCCTCCGGCCCTCTCCTCTGGAGACCTCTGAAATACCCTGCGCTTCCCGTACGTTGAGGCTCCGCAGGGGGACCGCGCGCCCCTTACGGGATGCGTTCGTCCAGCCCCGAGGGGGAGTCCCCCAAAGGACCCCCATAGGGCTCGTCCGCGGAATACCTTGCGCCTTCGGTGCGTTGAGGCCCCGCAGGGGGCCATGCGTCCCCTACGGGATGTGTTCGCACGCCCCCTCGGGGAAGCGTTCCCCCGCCCCTAGTGCCCCCGCGCCACCCACTCCTCCAGGTGCGGGGCCTCCGTGCCGATGGTCGTCGAGTCGCCGTGGCCGGTGTGGACGGTGGTGTCCGGGGGGAGGGTCAGCAGCCGGTCGCGGATCGAGTCGATGATCGTCGGGAAGTCGGAGAAGGAGCGGCCGGTGGCGCCGGGGCCGCCCTGGAAGAGGGTGTCCCCGGTGAACACGGCCTTCAGGTCCGGGGCGTGGAGGCAGACCGCGCCGGGCGCGTGGCCGGGGGTGTGCAGCACGGTCAGGTCGGTGCCGGCGATGGTCAGCACCTGACCGTCCGACAGGTTCCCGTCGGGGGCGGTGTCCGGGTGGGTCTGCTTCCACAGCGGCAGGTCGTCGGGGTGCAGCAGGATCCGCGCGCCCGTGCGGGCGGCGAGCGCCGGGGCCGCGTCGATGTGGTCGTTGTGCGCGTGGGTGCAGATGATCGCGCGCAGGGTGCGTCCGTCGAGGGCCCGGAGGATGGCGTCGGCGTCGTGGGCGGCGTCGATGACGACGGCCTCGGAGCCGTCGCCGACGATCCACACGTTGTTGTCGACGTCCCAGGTGCCGCCGTCGAGGGAGAACGTCCCGGAGGTGACGAGGTGGTCGATGCGGGCGGTCATCACAGCATCACCACCGAACGCAGCACGTCGCCGGCGTGCATCCGGTCGAAGGCCCGCTCCACCTCGTCGATGGCGATGGTCTCGGTGACGAACGCGCCGAGGTCGATCCGGCCCTGCTGGTGGAGGTCGATCAGCATCGGGAAGTCCCGGGACGGCAGGCAGTCGCCGTACCAGGAGGACTTCAGGGCGCCGCCGCGGCCGAAGACGTCCAGGAGGGGGAGTTCCAGGGTCATCTCGGGGGTGGGGACGCCCACCAGGACGACGGTCCCGGCCAGGTCGCGGGCGTAGAACGCCTGCCGGTAGGTTTCCGGGCGGCCGACCGCGTCGATGACGACGTCGGCGCCGAAGCCGCCGGTGAGCTCCCGGACGGCCTCGACGGGGTCGGCGGTACGGGAGTTGACGGTGTGGGTGGCGCCCATGGAGCGGGCGGTCTCCAGCTTGCGGTCGTCGATGTCGATGGCGATGATCTTCGCCGCGCCGGCCAGCCGGGCCCCGACCACCGCCGCGTCGCCGACCCCGCCGCAGCCGATGACCGCGACCGAGTCGCCGCGGCCGACGTTCCCGGTGTTGATCGCGGCGCCGATCCCGGCCATCACGCCGCAGCCCAGCAGCCCCGCGACGGCCGGCGCGACCCCCGGGTCGACCTTGGTGCACTGGCCGGCGGCGACCAGCGTCTTGTCGGCGAACGCCCCGATGCCCAGCGCCGGGGACAGCTCGGTGCCGTCCTTGAGCGTCATCTTCTGGCGGGCGTTGTGGGTGTTGAAGCAGTACTGGGGCCGGCCGCGCAGGCACGCCCGGCAGGAGCCGCACACCGCGCGCCAGTTGAGGATGACGAAGTCCCCGGGGGCGACGTCGGTGACGCCCTCGCCCACCGACTCCACGATGCCCGACGCCTCGTGGCCGAGCAGGAACGGGAAGTCGTCGTTGATGCCGCCCTGCTTGTAGTGCAGGTCGGTGTGGCACACCCCGCACGCCTGGATCTGCACCACGGCTTCTCCGGGCCCCGGGTCGGGTACCAGGATCGTCTCCAGCCGGACCGCCTCGTTCTTGCCCGGCGCCACGACGCCGCGCACTTCCTGTGCCATCGGTACCGCCCCTCTTCAAAGATCACGTACGGGACCACTGTGACGCACCGCCGCCGGGTTGTGCCACACCGCGTGCGGCCGCGGCGCGTGCACCGCGGCCCAGGGGGCGGTCGCCGCCCGCCCGCCTCACCAACGGGGCACGGCCGGGGCGGTCCAGTCGGGGTGGGCGCGGCGCATCGCGGCGGCGTCGTCGCGGTCCCGGTAGGTGCCGTCGTCGGCCAGCCAGCGCTGGTGCAGGGCGGCGAGCCGGTCAGGGTCGAGGGTGACGCCGAGGCCGGGGGCGTCGCCGATGTCCAGGTGGCCGTCGCGGAAGACGGGGCGTTCGGCGAGGACGTCCTCGGTCTGCCAGGGGTAGTGGGTGTCGCAGGCGTGGTCCAGGTTGGGCACGGTGGCCGCCACGTGGGTCATGGCGGCGAGGCTGATGCCCAGGTGGGTGTTGGAGTGCATGGCCAGCCCGAGGCCGAACGTGCGGCAGAGGGCGGCGAGTTCGCGGGTGGCGTGCAGGCCGCCCCAGTAGTGGTGGTCGGAGAGCACGATCCGTACGGCGCCGCGGGCTACCGCCTCGGGCATCTCCTCGAAGGTGGTGACGCACATGTTGGTGGCGAGCGGGATGGGCGTGCGGGCGGCGACCTCGGCCATCGCGGCGGTGCCGCTCACCGGGTCCTCCAGGTATTCCAGGACGTCCGCGAGGGCGTCGGCCACCTGGAGCGCGGTGGGCACCGTCCAGGCGCCGTTGGGGTCCAGCCGCAGCGGCCGCCCGGGGAACTCCTCGGCCAGCGCCCGGATCGCGGCGGTCTCCTCCTCCGGCGCGAAGACGCCGCCCTTGAGCTTGAAGGACGTGAAGCCGTACCGGTCGGCGAAGCGGCGGGCCTGGGCGACGACGCCGGCCGGGTCGAGGGCGGCGCCCCAGTCGTCCTCCTCGCCGGGGCCTTCGGGATGGCGTTGCCAGCGGTAGAAGAGGTAGGCGCTGTAGGGGACGCGGTCGCGCACCGCGCCGCCGAGCAGGGCGTGGACGGGCAGGCCGGCGGCGTGACCCCAGGCGTCCAGGAGGGCGACCTCGAAGCCGGAGCGGACCGAGCGGCGCAGTTTGCCGGCGGTGCGGACGCCGCGCAGCCCGGCGGCGTCCACGCCCTGCGCGCCCCCGTTCCCGCCGTGCGTGCCGGCTGCCATGAGGGAGTCCGCGCCGGTCCGTTCGGCGAGCGCCGCCAGGCCGTTCAGGTCCGTGACCGGTCGACCGACGAGGGCGTTGGCCAACGGGCGGGCCAGGGCGAGGTATTCGGTGTCCCCGTAGGTCTCCCCCAGGCCGGTGGCGCCGCCTTCGGTGACCACCTCGATGATCAGGCGCGGGGTGTACGGCTGGTGCACGCCTTGGGTGTTGAGCAGCGGGGGGTCGGCGATCAGGACCGGGGTGAGGCGGACCTCGGCGACGAGCAGGTCCGCGGGGCAGGGGGCGACCATCGGCGTTCGTCTCCATATGTAGACAACATCCATGGATCGGGATGGAGGCTAAGGAGCGGCCGCGTCCACCGTCAAGAGGCTTGCCGGACAACCCAGTTGGGTACCAGCTTGGACGCTGGACCCCCCACCTCCGATTTATCCGTTAATCTGCGCGCGTAGATGGCCGCGTACCGCCTGCCTCTGCCCCCCTCGCCGGGACCACCCCCGCTTCCTGAAGGAGCCGCGCATGCCCCGCCCCGTCCTCTCCCGCCGCGTCCGCCTGGGCGGCGCGGTGGCCGCCGCCCTCGTCGCCGGGACCGCGGTGTTCGGCGCCGGCCAGGCCACCGCCGAACACTCGGTGCCGCGCACCGACAAGGAGATCCCCAACCTCACGCAGGTCGAGGACAAGATCAAGGCGTACTACGGCGACACGGTGACGGCCGACGGCGAGCACTACGCCTCCCCCACCAGCAACTACGCCCGCCAGATCCGCGGCATCGAGGCCAAGGCGCGCACCTACCTGGCGCACGCGCTGGCCAAGAAGGACACCGGGAAGGCCAAGCCGGCGATCGTCCTGGACATGGACGACACCACGCTGCTGACCTACAACTACGAGCTGAAGGTCGGCTTCAACTTCACGCCCAAGTCCCAGGACGAGTACCTCGAACACACCGACATGGCCGCGGTGTTCGGCATGAACGACCTGGTCACCTGGGCGCACAAGAAGGGCGCCGAGGTCTTCTTCGTCACCGGCCGCAAGGAGGCCCAGCGCGACTGGAGCGTGCGCAACCTCAAGAACGTCGGCTACGACGTCCCGCTGGACCGCGCCCACGTCTACCTGCGGGACAAGGAGCACCCGCCGCCCTACCTGCCGTGCGGCACGACCTGCTCGACCATCGGCTTCAAGTCGGGCACCCGCAAGCACATCGAGTCCCTCGGCTACCGCATCGTCGCCAACTTCGGCGACCAGTACAGCGACCTGCAGGGCGGCGCCGCGCGGCGCACCTTCAAGCTGCCGAACCCGATGTACTACCTGCCGTGAGGTGGGCGGCCCCGGCGCCCGCCCAGGGGCGCCGGGGTCCCGCTCTACGGGCCGCGGGTCAGCGCCTCTTGGGCAGTGGGACCCGCAACAGGTCCCTGGCGACGGTGAGTTCGCCGGCGAAGCCCGCCGCCCGCGCCTGCCGCTCGAAGTCCGCGGGGTCGGCGTAGCGCTGCGAGAAGTGCGTCAGCACCAGGTGCCGCACCCCGGCGTCGACGGCCACCTTCGCCGCCTGCCCGGCCGTCAAGTGTCCGTGGTCCTTGGCCAGTTGGACGTCCTCGTCGAGGAACGTGGACTCGATCACCAGCATGTCCACGCCGTCCGCGAGGGCGTGCACGCCGTCGCACAGGCGGGTGTCCATGACGAAGGCGAAGCTCTGGCCGGGCCGCACCTCGCTGACCTCGTCGAGGGTCACGCCGCCCAGTTCGCCGTCCCGTTGGAGCCGCCCGACGTCCGGTCCGGCGATGCCGTGGGCGGCCAGCCGCTCCGGCAGCATCCGCCGGCCGTCCGGCTCGGTGAGCCGGTAGCCGTACGACTCGACCGGGTGCGAGAGCTTGCGCGCGGTCAGGACGTAGCCCTTGTCGCGGCCCAGTTCACCGTCGGCGGAGACCGGCCGCTGGGCGATCTTGACGGTCTCGCGGTAGGCGGTGGCGTACCGCAGCCGCTCGAAGAACCGCTCGCCGCTGGCCGGGTAGTGGGCCGTCACCGGATGTGGCACCCGGTCGAGGTTGATCCGCTGGATCACCCCGGCCAGGCCCAGCGAGTGGTCGCCGTGGAAGTGGGTGATGCAGATCCGGTTGAGGTCGTGGGCGGCGACGCCGGCCCGCAACATCTGACGCTGGGTGCCCTCGCCCGGGTCGAAGAGCAGCCCCTGGCCGTCCCACCGCAGCAGATAGCCGTTGTGGTTGCGGTGCCGGGTGGGGACCTGGCTGGCGGTCCCGAGGACGACCAGTTCGCGTACCGACATGGCTCGTTATCCGGGAGGCCACTGGAGGCCGCGGCCCCCGAGGACGTGCAGGTGCGCGTGGAAGACGGTCTGGCCGGCGCCGGCGCCGGTGTTGAAGACGACCCGGTAGCCGGTCTCCTCGATCTGGTCCGCGGCAGCGACCTCGCGGGACTCGCGCAGTATGTCGGCGATCACCTCGGGCTCGGCGCCGGCGAGCGACGCCGCGTCCGGGTAGTGCACCTTCGGGATCACCAGGACGTGCGTGGGCGCCTGGGGGTTGATGTCGCGGAAGGCGACGGTGGTCTCCGTCTCACGGACGATCGTCGCCGGTACCTCTCCCGCCACGATCTTGCAGAACAGGCAGTCGGCCTGCGGTTTTCCCGCCACCGGTGGGCTCCTCCCGGGTCGCGCGGCTTGCGCCGTACGCACCGTGCGTACGCCCTCCGGATGCTAGCCGATCACCCCCGGCGGCCCCGCGGGCCGGTCCAGGCGGCCCCGGAGTCGATCCCGCGGATCGTGACCGGTCTGACCCTAAGCTGACCTCTCAGACCGCATTGGCCCCACAAACGGGAGTTATGCACCATGGCAACCACGCGCACCGCCAAGACCCACTGGGAAGGCAACCTCCTCCAGGGCAAGGGCACCGTCGCCCTGGAGTCCTCCAAGGTCGGCACCTACGACGTGAACTGGCCCGCCCGCGCGGAGCAGCCGAACGGCGTCACCAGCCCCGAGGAGCTGATCGCGGCGGCCCACTCCTCCTGCTACTCGATGGCCCTCTCGCACGGCCTGGCCGGCAAGGGCCACACCGTCGAAAGCCTCGACACCCAGGCCGACGTCACCTTCCAGCCCGGCGAGGGCATCACCGCGATCGCCCTCACCGTCAAGGCCCGCGTCCCCGGCCTCTCCGCCCCCGACTTCCAGTCCGCGGCCCAGGACGCCAAGCAGAACTGCCCCGTCAGTCAGGCCCTGGCCGGCGTCAAGAACATCACCCTGACCGCCGAGCTCCTCCCCTGACCAACCCGGGCCCCCAGCCTGGCCATTGGCCTCCGGAGCACCACAACGCCCAACCCCCACCGCCCTTTTCCCCACCCACAACGGGAGGGGACGGGTCGGAGGGGGTGGTGTGTCGGACGTAAAGCGAAGCAGTCCGACACACCACCCCGGAGGCCCGTCACCGCACCCCGACAGCCCCGCGCAGCGGCCCCGCCCCGCGCAGCGGCCCGCGCCGCAGGCGTAAACAGCGAGCCCCACGACGGGGCAGCCGACAACGTGGGGACCAGCCGGCCGCAGGCCCACGGCGGGGCAGCCGACAAGGTGGGCCGAACCTAGCCCCAGCGCCCCGTGCGCCCCAACAACAACGCCACCGCCGCCGTCCCGGCCGTAGACGTCCGCAGCACGCTCGCCCCCAGCCGATACGGCTTGGCCCCCGCCTCGGCGAAGAGCGCCAACTCCTCCGGCGAGACGCCCCCTTCCGGGCCGACGACCAGCACGATCGAGCCCTGGGTGGGGAGTTCGGCGGAGGCGAGCGGGCTGCTGCCCTCCTCGTGGAGGACGGCGGCGAAGTCGGCGTCGGCGAGCAGCTCGGCGACCTTCTTGGTCGACAGCGGGTCGGTGACCTGCGGGAAGGTCAGCCGGCGGGACTGCTTGCCGGCCTCCCGCGCGGTGGCCCGCCACTTGGCGAGCGACTTGGCGGCCCGTTCGCCCTTCCACTGGGTGACGCAACGGGACGCGGGCCACGGCACGATGGCGTCCACCCCGGCCTCCGTCATGGTCTCCACGGCCAGCTCCCCGCGGTCGCCCTTGGGCAGCGCCTGCACGACGGTGAGGGTGGGCGCCGGCGGTTCCTCGGTGCGCAGCGCGGTGACGGCGACGGTGAGCCGGTCCTTGCCCTCGACGGCGGCGACGGTGCCCTCGGCGCCGGTGCCGGCGCCGTCCGTCAGGACGATCTCCTCGCCGACCCGGAGCCGCCGCACCGACACCGCGTGCCGGCCCTCGGGGCCGTCCAGGGTGAGCGTGCCGCCGGCCCGTACACCGGCGAGCGCATCGACGTCGACGAGGAAGACGGGGGCGGTCATGCCGCACCTCCGCTCGTGCCGCAACCGGCGTCGGACGGGCGGCCGTTGGCCAACGCGGCGCGGGCGGCGTCGAGTTCGGCCATTAGGACCTCCACCAACCGCCCGGCGGGTAGCTCCCGCGCCAGCCGATGGCCCTGCCCTGCCCAGAGGTTCATCCCCTGGGCGTCGCCCGCCTTGGCGGCGGCCTTGCGGACCGGGGAGGTGAGGTAGTGCACGGCCGGGTAGGCGGCCGGGGCGTACGGGCCGTGCTCGCGAAGGAAGCGGTTCACCAGTGCGCGGGCCGGCCGCCCGGAGAACGCCCTGGTCAACTCGGTATGCGTGAACAGGGGGTTGATCAGTGCCTGCTTGTGCAGCGGGTGGGCGCCGGACTCGGGGGTGATCAGGAAGGCGGTGCCCAACTGCGCCATCGTGGCACCGGCGGCCAGCACCGCGGCGATCTGGGCGCCGCGCATCAGCCCGCCGGCGGCGATCAGCGGGATCTGCACCGTCTCCCGCACCTGCGCCAGCAGCGCCACCAACCCCAGCCCGGCGCCGGTGCCGTCGGCGTGCGGGTCGTCCCGGTGGGTGCCCTGGTGGCCGCCCGCCTCCACGCCCTGCACGCACACCGCGTCGGCCCCCGACCACTGCGCGGCCTGTGCCTCGGCGGCCGTGGTGACCGTGACGATGGTGTACGTACCGACCTTGGCGAACGCGTCGAGCACCGCCCGCGAGGGGCAGCCGAAGGTGAAGGAGACCACCGGCACCGGGTCGTCGCGGAGGATCGCCAGCTTGGCCTCGTAGCCGTCGTCGGCGGGGGCGTCCGCGTCGCCGAGCTCGGTCTCGTACCAGGTGGCCTCGCCGGCGAGTTGCTCGCGGTAGACCTCGACGGCGGAGGCGTCGGCCAACGGGGGTTGCGGCATGAAGAGGTTGACGCCGAAGGGCCGGCCGGTCAGCCCGCGCAGCTGCTTGATCTCCTGGTACATGCCGTCGGCGGTCTTGTAGCCGGCCGCCAGGAAGCCGAGGCCGCCGGCCTCGCAGACGGCGGCGGCCAACTCGGGTCCGGAGCCACCACCCGCCATCGGGGCCTGCACGATGGGGTGGCGGCAGAGATCGGTGAGCGCGGTGGGCATGCCCACATCGTGTCACGCCCGTCGCCCCGCCCAGAACCGGGGCGACGGCCGCGGGAAACCCCCTGACCGCCGCCCCGACCGGTGCGACTACCGCCCGTTGAACGCGTCCTTCAGGCGCGAGAACAGCCCCTGCTGCCCCGGCTGGAACTGCCCCAGCGGGCGCTCCTCGCCGCGCAGCTTGGCCAGCCGGCGCAGCAGTTCCTCCTGCTCGGGCTCCAGCTTGCTCGGGGTCTGCACCTCGACGTGGACGATCAGATCGCCGCGGCCGTTGCCGCGCAGGTGCGTCACGCCGCGGCCGTGCAGCGGGATCGACTGGCCGGACTGGGTGCCGGGCCGGACGTCGACCTCCTCCATGCCGTCGAGCGTCTCCAGGGGGCACTTGGTGCCCAGCGCCGCCGCGGTCATCGGGATGGTGACCGTGCAGTGCAGATCGTCGCCGCGGCGCTGGAACACCGGGTGGGGCAGCTCGTGGATCTCGACGTAGAGGTCGCCGGCGGGGCCGCCGCCGGGGCCGACCTCGCCCTCGCCGGCCAACTGGATCCGGGTGCCGTTGTCGACACCGGCCGGGATCTTGACCGTGAGGGTGCGGCGGGAGCGGATCCGGCCGTCGCCCGCGCACTCCGGGCACGGGGTCGGGACGACCGTGCCGAAGCCCTGGCACTGGGGGCAGGGGCGGGACGTCATGACCTGGCCCAGGAAGGACCGGGTGACCTGCGAGACCTCGCCGCGGCCGCGGCACATGTCACAGGTCTGCGCCGAGGTGCCCGGCGCCGCGCCCTCGCCGCTGCACGTGGTGCAGACGACGGCGGTGTCGACCTGGATGTCCTTGGTGGTGCCGAACGCGGCCTCGCTCAGCTCGATGTCGAGGCGGATCATCGCGTCCTGGCCGCGGCGGGTCCGCGAGCGCGGGCCGCGCTGCGAGGCCGTGCCG
The DNA here is from genome assembly GCF_044769405.1 of Streptomyces sp. NPDC090442. Lineage (NCBI taxonomy): Bacteria > Bacillati > Actinomycetota > Actinomycetes > Kitasatosporales > Streptomycetaceae > Streptomyces > Streptomyces sp. NPDC090442. The sequence continues at coordinate 107,833 of NZ_JBIVXW010000015.1, read as the reverse complement.
AAGAACGCGTCCATGATGTCGGAGAAGTTCCCGAAGCCCGCGCCGAAGCCGCCCGCGCCACCGGCGCCGCCGGCCTGCGAGAGGGGGTCGCCGCCGAGGTCGTAGACCTGCTTCTTCTGCGGGTCCGACAGGACCTCGTAGGCGGCGTTGATCTCCTTGAACCGCTCCTGGGTCTTGGGATCCGGGTTCACATCCGGGTGGAGCTCGCGCGCCAGCCGCCGGAAAGCCTTCTTGATCTGGTCCTGCGAGGCGTCACGGCTGACGCCGAGGACCGAGTAGTAATCCGTGGCCACTTACGACTCCGCGAGGATCTGTCCGACGTAACGTGCCACTGCGCGTACCGCTCCCATCGTTCCGGGGTAGTCCATGCGGGTCGGTCCGACCACGCCCAATTTCGCGACGGCCTCGTCGCCCGAACCGTATCCGACGGTGACGACCGAGGTGGACGTCAGGCCCTCGTGAGCATTCTCATGCCCGATGCGTACGGTCACGCCCGAGTCGTTGGCCTCCCCGAGCAGCTTGAGCAGCACCACGTGCTCCTCAAGGGCTTCCAGCACCGGCCGGATGGTCAGGGGGAAATCATGCCCGAAGCGCGTCAGATTGGCGGTGCCGCCGATCATCAACCGCTCTTCGGTCTCCTCCACCAGAGTCTCCAGCAACACCGACAGTACTGTCGATACCGTGGCCCGGTCCTCCTGTTCGAAGGATTCCGGGAGATCCTGCACGAGCTGCGGGACGTCGGTGAAACGGCGGCCGACGATCCGGCTGTTGAGCCGGGCGCGCAGGTCCGCCAGGGACGTCTCGCCGAACGGCGTCTGGCAGTCGATGAGCCGCTGCTCGACGCGGCCGGTGTCGGTGATCAGCACCAGCATCAGCCGGGCCGGGGCCAGCGCCAGCAGCTCGACGTGCCGGACGGTGGACCGCGTCAGGGACGGGTACTGCACCACCGCGACCTGTCGGGTGAGCTGCGCCAGCAGCCGCACCGTGCGGCCCACCACGTCGTCGAGGTCGACGGCGCCGTCCAGGAAGTTCTGGATCGCCCGTCGCTCGGGGACGGACAGCGGCTTGACGCCGGCCATCTTGTCGACGAAGAGGCGGTAGCCCTTGTCGGTCGGGATCCGGCCGGCGCTGGTGTGCGGCTGGGCGATGAAGCCCTCGTCCTCCAGGGCCGCCATGTCGTTGCGGACGGTGGCCGGGGAGACGCCCAGCTTGTGGCGCTCGGTGAGGGCCTTGGAGCCGACCGGCTCCTCCGTCCCGACATAGTCCTGGACGATGGCGCGCAGCACTTCAAGCCTGCGTTCACTGAGCATGTCCGCCACCTCCAGTCGGCCGTCCCGCCGGTCGTCTCTCCACTGGCACTCACCTGGCCCGAGTGCCAGACCCGCAGCCAGTGTACGGCCGGGCGGAGCGGATACAGCAAGGGCGGGCGCACTGAGGGCTTACCCACCACCGCCTGATCCGACCCCGGGCCGCCCCGGAGAGTTCCCCGAGCGATCCCCTGGAAATCCCTTGCACGACGCCTCGTTGGCGCCCCGGGACCGCACCGCGGCGCGCCCCACGAGGTGCGCGCGCCCGCCGGCTTTCCGCCGGGTTTCCACCGGGTGCGGGGCAACGCTATCGCGGGGGCGCTAGCGTCCTGCCATGCGCACCACTTGGGAAGAGGCCGGCTGGGAGCGGCTCGGCACCGACGTCGTCCGGCGCCGGATGCCCGGCTGGGACGAGACGATCGGCGTGATCGCCGGCGCCGACGGGGTGTTGCTCGTCGACACCGGTCCGACCCTCGCCGCCGGGGCGGAGCTGCGCCGCACGATCCGCGGCGTGCTGGGCCGCGATGTGACGCATGTCGCGCTCACCCACCCGCACTTCGACCACGTACTGGGCACCGCGGCCTTCGCCGGCGTCGAGGTGTACGGCGCGGCGGGGGTGGCCGGACTGCTCCGGGACGGCGGGGAGACGCTGCGGCAGGACGCGGTCCGGCACGGCGTGGCCCCGCGGGCCGCCGCCGAGGCCGCGGACCACCTGGTCGTCCCCCGCCACCAGGTGGACGACCGAACGACCCTCGACCTCGGGGGCCGGGAGGTGCTGTTGGCCGACGTCGGCCCCGGTCACACCGCCCACGACCTGGCCGTCCTGGTACCGGGCCGGCCCGGCGAACGGGACGTCGTCTTCTGCGGCGATCTGGTGGAGGAGTCCGGCGAGCCCCAGGCGGGTCCGGACGCGCTGCCCCGGCGGTGGCCCGCCGCGCTCGACCGGCTGCTGGCCCTGGGCGGCGAGGACGCCCACTACGTGCCGGGGCACGGCGCGGTGGTGGACGCGGCCTTCGTCCGCGCGCAACGGGACGCCCTGGCCGCCCGCTTCGGCACCGCCAACGCGCCCTGACGCGACCGCGGTTGGCCCGCCCTCCCCGGCGTGCACACCGGTCCGCCGCCCGTAGCACCACTCCTCCCCACCCGACCCACCGACTGTCCGCCCCCGACCCGTAGGGAACCGACCTCCATGCACAGCAGGCACTACAGCCCCGACCTCACTCCCCCCTGGAAGAAGCCGAAGCCGGTGCCCGAGGTGCCGGCCGATCCCGGGCTGGTCGTGGAGGAGGTGGCCACGGGCTACTGCGGCGCGGTCATCCGGTGCGAGAAGACCGCCGAGGGCACGACGGTGACCCTGGAGGACCGCTTCGGCAAGCAGCGGGTGTTCCCGATGGCGCCGCGCGGCTTCCTCCTGGAGGGCAGGACCGTCACCCTCGTCCGGCCGTCGGCCCGCCCGGCGGCGAGCGGGCCGGCGCGCACCGCCTCCGGTTCGCTCGCGGTCCCCGGGGCCCGCGCCCGGGTCGCCCGCGCCGGTCGCATCTACGTGGAGGGCCGGCACGACGCCGAGTTGGTGGAGCGCGTCTGGGGCGACGACCTGCGGATCGAGGGCGTCGTCGTGGAGTACCTGGAGGGCATCGACGGCCTTCCGGCCATCGTGGAGGCGTTCTCCCCCGGCCCGGACGCCCGCCTCGGCGTCCTGGTGGACCACCTCGTCCCCGGTTCCAAGGAGTCCCGGATCGCGGCGTCGGTGACGGACGGGAACGTGCTGGTCGTCGGCCACCCGTACATCGACGTGTGGCAGGCGGTGAAGCCGTCGTCGGTGGGCATCGCGGGCTGGCCGCAGGTCCCCCGGGGTCAGGACTGGAAGACCGGGGTGTGCCGGGCGCTGGGCTGGCCGGAGAACACCGGCGCGGCCTGGCAGCGGATCCTGTCCCGGGTGCGGTCGTACAAGGACCTGGAGCCGGCGCTGCTGGGTCGGGTGGAGGAACTGATCGACTTCGTGACGGCGCCGGAGAGCGCGTGACGGGGCGAAGGGCCTGGTGACCGCGGGCGGAGATCCGTCAGAAGCGCCCTGGGGAGGGCGCGGCGCCGCCCCGGTGCACGTCGTGCGCGGGGGCGGTGGCGAGCGCACGCTGGTAGCAGCGATTCCGGAGGTGACCGCCATGTTGAAGACCGCTGTCGGATGGCATGTCGAGATGGAGTTCGAGGAGGACGTCCACCGCACCCGGGCCGCCGCGATGGTACGGCTGCCGGACGGGACCGAGGTGCGGTCCCATGGTTATGCCAGCCGCCATCCCGCCGACGGGAACCAGCCCCGGGTCGGCGAGGAGGTCGCGGGGGCCAGGGCCCTCAACGACCTGGCGATGCAACTGCTGACCAAGGCCCATGACGAGATCGACTCGGCGTCGGGCCGGTCGTCCCGCCCGTTGACGCATTGATCGAGGAATCGAGAGATCAAGGAATCGAGGGGTTGACGCGCCGGTCGTCGAAGCGTCGACGCCCTAGGTGTGGTGAAGTCCCCGGCTCCTTGGGGGCGTTGGGGACGGGGCGGGGGATTCGAGCGCGAGCGAGGCGGCGACCCGGGTGTCAGTCCACCAGGTCGCGGACGACCGCGTCCGCGAGGAGTCGGCCGCGGAGCGTCAGCACCGCCCGCCCGGCCTCGTACGGGCCGGGCGCCAGGAGGCCGTCGGCCAACGCGCGGGCGGCGGCGCGGGCGCCCGCGGGGGCGAGGAGGTCGAGCGGGCAGCCGGCGGCGAGCCGGAGCTCCAGGAGGATCCGCTCGACGCGGCGGTCCTCGTCGGCCAGCACCTCGCGGCCGGCGCCCGGTGAGCGGCCCTCGGCGAGGGCCTGGGCGTAGGCGGCGGGGTGCTTGACGTTCCACCAGCGGACGCCGCCGACGTGGCTGTGCGCGCCGGGTCCGGCGCCCCACCAGTCGGCGCCGGTCCAGTACAGCTCGTTGTGACGGCAGCGGGCGGCCTCGGTGGTGGCCCAGTTGGAGACCTCGTACCAGGAGAAGCCGGCGGCGGTCAGGCGCTCCTCGGCGATCAGGTAGCGGTCGGCGTGCACGTCGTCGTCGGTCATCGGGACCTCGCCGCGGCGGATCCGGCGGGCGAGTTGGGTGCCCTCCTCGACGATCAGGGCGTAGGCGGAGATGTGGTCCGGGCCGGCGGCGGTGGCGGCGTCCAGGGAGGCGCGCCAGTCGTCGTCGGACTCCCCGGGGGTGCCGTAGATCAGGTCGAGGTTGACGTGCGCGAAGCCGGCCGCGCGGGCCTCGGCGACGCAGGCTTCGGGGCGGCCCGGGGTGTGCGTGCGGTCGAGGATCTTCAGGACGTGCTGGCGGGCGCTCTGCATGCCGAAGGAGACGCGGTTGAAGCCGCCCGCGCGCAGCTCGGCGAGGTAGCGCGGATCGACGGACTCCGGATTGGCCTCGGTGGTGATCTCGGCGTCGGGCGCCAGGCCGAACTCGTCGCGCAGCGCGGCCAGCATCCGGCCGAGGTCGGCGGCGGGCAGCAGGGTCGGGGTGCCACCGCCGACGAAGACCGTCTGTACGGGACGGGGGTCGTCGCCCAGTACCTTGCGGGCCAGCCGGACCTCCTCGACGAGGGTGTCGGCGTAGTTGTCGCGGGAGGCCAGGGCGCCGCCGCGGCCGCGCAGTTCGCTCGCGGTGTAGGTGTTGAAGTCGCAGTAGCCGCAGCGGGTGGCGCAGTACGGCACGTGCAGATAGAAGCCGAGGGGGCGCTCGGCGGCGCCGGTCAGCGCATGGCGGGGCAGCGCCCCGTCCTCGGGCATCGGCTCACCATCTGGCAGTGCGGAAGGCATGGGGTCCATTGTCCGTCATGCCGGAGCCTTCCGGTTCAGGGTCCGGAATACCTCCCCCGCCCGCCCGGTTGTGGCCCCGCAGGGGGCCCTCGCACCCCCTACGGGACCCGTTCGACCGCCCCCTACGGGCGCCCGCCCCCACCCGCCGCCTGGAGCACCATCAAGGCCAGGTCGTCGTCGGGCGGGGTCGGCCCGAAGGCGTGGACGGTGCGGCGGATGTGTTCGGCAATGCCCTCGGCGCTGCGGCCGGCGGTCGCGGCGAGCGCGCCGGCCAGGCCGTCCTCGTCGTCGAAGAGCCGCCGGCCGCAGCGCCGCTCGGTCACCCCGTCGGTGACGCACAGCAGCGTCTCCCCGGGGCACAGGTCGAAGGACTCGCTGACGTAGACCGCCTCCTCGACGACGCCCAGCAGCATCTGCGGCGCCGCGACGACCCGGACCGCGCCGTCGGTGCCGAGCACCAACGGGAGCGGGTGGCCGGCGCTGGCCAGGGTGCAGCGCGCGCCGCCGGTGCCGCCGCCGTACGGGACGATCTCGCCGTAGAGGAGCGAGAGGAAGCGGGCCTGTTCGCCCTCCTCGCGGATCTCCACGGGGGACTCCGCGCCCGCGCCGGCCGCCGCCACCGCCGCCGCGACCGCCGCGACGGAGTCCGAGGCTTCCCGGGCCATGGTCTTGTTGAGCCGGTCGAGGACCTCGGAGACGCCGAAGCCGTCGCGGGCCAGCAGCCGCAGCACGGGGCGGGCGAGCCCGGTGACCGCGGCCGCCTCCGGGCCGCTGCCGCAGACGTCGCCGAGGGCGAAGCACCAGCGGCCGTCGCCGGCGTCGAAGAGGTCCCAGAAGTCCCCGCCGGCCCAGGCGCCTTCGCGCGGCTCGTAGACCACCGCCGACGCCACCCCGGGGACCCGGGCCCGGCCCTGCGGCAGCAGCCGGCGCTGGAGGACCCGGCTGATGCGTTCCTGGCGGCTGTAGGCGCGGGCGGTGGCGACCGCGCGGGCGGCCCGGCGGCACAGGTCCTCGATCAGCGCCACCGCCTCGCCGGGGAACCGCCGCAGCCCGGCCCGGCCGAGCAGTACGGTACCCAGCCGCCGGCCGCCGGTGACCAGCGGGCAGGCCAGCGCCGCGCCGTCGAACTCCCCCTCGCCGACCGGTCCGTCCGACCACGGCCAGGGCACCGGCACCGGCCGGTTGCCGGCGGCGTCGGTCCTCAGGCCGGGCGGCTCCTTCTCCAGCGCGGTGCGCAGCGCGTCGATCCGGCCCTCGTACATGTGCCAGACGCGGGCGAGCCGTGGCGCCTCGCCGGCCTCGGTGAGGCCGCGGCCGGGGGCGCCGCCGTCGCCGTCGTGCAGCCACACCGCGCACCAGTCGGCGAGCCGCGGGACGATCAACTGGGCGGCCAGCGAGGCGACCTGGTCGGCGTCGAGCTGCCCGGAGAGCAGGTCGGACGCCTCCGCGAGGAAGGAGAGCGCGCCGCTGTCGACGCCCCCGCGGCCGGGTGCCGGCCGGTCCTCGGGCGGGGCGGGGCGGCGGGGCACCGGGGCGAGGAGTTCGGAGGTCCGCAGGGCGCGCCGGAACGCCTGGTCGTCGTGGGCGTCCGCGGTGGCGTAGGCGTCGCAGGCGTCGTCGACGGTGTCCGGTTCCGGCCAGCTCGCGTCGGGGCCGCCGACCGGCAGTCGGAACCACACCGTCTTCATCGCCCGCCGGTAGGTGACGCCCCAGGCTTCGGCGACCGCGCTGATCAACCGGAGCCCGTGGCCGCCGCCTTCGAGCGCGCCGGTGTCCTCGCGGGCCCGTACGGGCTGGGTGGGGTGCCGGTCGGAGACCTCGATGACCAGGCCGGGGCGGGGTGGCTCCTCGGAGGCGACGTCCGGAAGGTCGTCGCCCGGGAGGTCGTCGGGGTGCGGCAGCGGCTCCTCGGCGGGGTCGAGCCGGCAGAGGAGTTCGACGGTGGTGCCCGCGTGCACCACCGCGTTGGTCACCAACTCGCTGACCAGCAGCACCGTTTCGTCCGCCAGCCGTTCGGTGAGGCGGTCGGCGCCGGGCAGGCCCCGCGCGCGCCAGTCCGCGAAGGCGGCCCGGACGAACTTCCGCGCGGCCGCCGCGGCCCGCGGGTCCCCGGGCAGCGTGGCACGCAGGGAGCGGGCGGCGGCCCCTGCGATGTCGTTCCGTCCGGCCGTAGTTGTCATCCTCATTGAGCAACTCCCGAGCGGTTCCCCAGCGGCGCCGGATGCGCCTCCCGTCAGGGTGACAGAACGAGCGCGCTCATAAGCGGTGAGTCACGGAAGTGCGTGGTCAGAGGCGGTGACGCGGCTGACGCATGACGTGATCGGCCGCCCGGGACCCCCCTGAGGGCGACGGCGGACGGGGCACGGTGCGGGGCGGCGCGGGCCCGCCGGGGCGTGCGCCCGCACGGCGCCCTCCCGCTCACGCCTCCCGCGCGCCGGCGTACATCTCGTCGAGCAGGTCCTTGAACGCCCGCTCCACGACCGGTCGTTTGATCTTGAGGCTGGGGGTGATCTCCCCGTGCTCGATGTCCAGATCGCGCGGCAGCAGCCGGAACTTGCGGATCTGCTGCCACCTCTGGAGCCCCTCGTTGACGCGCTCCACGTAGCCGTCGATCAGCGCGCGGACCTGGTCGGTGGCGACGACCTCGGCGTAGCTCCTGCCACCCAGGCCGTGCTCCTTGGCCCAGGTGAGGATGGTCGGCTCGTCCAGGGCGATCAGCGCGGTGCAGAAGTTCCGGTTGGCGCCGTGCACCACCACGTTGGAGACGAACGGGCAGACGGCCTTGAACTGGCCCTCCACCTCGGCGGGGGCGATGTACTTGCCGCCGGAGGTCTTGATGAGGTCCTTCTTGCGGTCGGTGATCCGCAGGTAGCCGTCGGCGGACAGCTCGCCGATGTCGCCGGTGTGGAACCAGCCGTCCTCCTCCAGCACTTCGGCGGTCTTGTCGGCCAGGCCGTGGTAGCCCTGCATGATGCCGGGGCCGCGCAGCAGGATCTCGCCGTCCTCGGCGATCCGCACCTCGGTGCCGGGCAGCGGCTTGCCGACGGTGCCGGTGCGGTACGCCTCGCCGGGGTTGACGAAGCTGGCGGCGCTGGACTCCGTCAGGCCGTAGCCCTCCAGGATGTGGATGCCGGCGCCGGCGAAGAAGTAGCCGATGTCCGGGGCGAGGGCGGCGGAGCCGGAGATCGCGGCGCGCAGCCGGCCGCCGAACGCCTCGCGCAGCTTGGTGTAGACGAGGGCGTCGGCGACCTTGTGCTTGGCGGCGAGCGCGAACGGCACCGAGGCGTTGCCGGTGTGCCGGAAGTTCTCCTGGGAGGTCTTGGCGTACTCCCGGGCCACCTCGGCCGCCCACTGGAAGATCTTGTACTTGGCGGCGCCGCCCTCCCGGGCCCTGGCCGCGACGCCGTTGTAGACCTTCTCGAAGATCCGCGGGACGGCGGCCATGTAGGTGGGCCGGACCACCGGCAGGTTCTCGATGATCTTGTCGACTCGGCCGTCCACCGCGATCACGTGGCCGACGGAGATCTGCCCGGCGGTCAGCACCTTCCCGAAGACGTGCGCAAGCGGCAGCCAGAGGTACTGCTCGTCGTCCGCGGTGACCATCCCGGTCGCCTGGATGGCGCGGGCCATGTACGCCCAGCAGTCGTGCACCAGCCGGACGCCCTTGGGGCGGCCGGTGGTGCCGGAGGTGTAGATCAGGGTGGCCAGTTGGTCGGCGCGGAGTGCGGCGACCCGTTCCTTGACGCACTCCGGGTGCTGCTCCAGATAGACGGTGCCGCGCTTCTCCAGTTCGGCGAGGGAGAGCACCCACCCCTCGGGGTCGTCCTCGGCGGGCCGGGCGTCGGCCCCGTCGATGACCACGACGTGGGCCAGCTCGGGGAGTTCGGCGCGTTTCTCGCGGGCCTTGGCGAGCTGCGCGGCGTTCTCCGCGATCAGCACCCGGCTGCCGGAGTCGGCCAGGATGAAGGCGGTCTCGTCGGCGTTGGTGGAGGGGTAGACGGTGGTGGTGGCGGCGCCGGAGCAGAGCACTCCGAGGTCGGCGAGGATCCACTCGACGCGGGTGTTGGCGGCCAGTGCCACCCGCTCCTCGGGGCGGACGCCGAGCGAGATCAGCCCGGCGCTCGTGGCGAGGACCCGCTCGGCGGCCTGGCCCCAGGTCAGCGTCTTCCAGGCGTCCGGACCGGTGCCCGAGGCCGGCGGGACGGGATAGCGGTAGGCCTCGGTATCCGGGGTGGCCGCGACCCGCTCCAGGAAGAGGGTCGCCACCGAAGGCGGCCGGTTGTCGATCAGCGTGTGAGTGTCGGTCACGGCGTCCTCCGGGGCCCGCTTCGTTGCTGGTGACTCGCGAGTAACCTTTGAGCAGTGATCAGAGTAGAGCGCGTGACGCCGCCACGTAAGGGGCTGCACCCGACTGGTTCACGATGTGACCCGCGCGAAAGGTGCACATGACACGCGCTTGACCGGCGGGCTGACCGGGAACGACAACGGGGCGCCGGCTCCCGTCAAGGAACCGACGCCCCGCGAGCGGGCGCAATGGCCACGCACCCAACTACGCCCCGCTTCTTGCCACTTCGTCTTCCCGCTACTCCGCTACTTCTTCTTCGCGTCGCCGTCGGAGTCCGAGGACAGCACCGCGATGAAGGCCTCCTGCGGGACCTCCACGCTGCCGACCATCTTCATCCGCTTCTTGCCTTCCTTCTGCTTCTCCAGCAGCTTCCGCTTACGGGAGATGTCACCGCCGTAGCACTTGGCGAGGACGTCCTTGCGGATGGCGCGGACCGTCTCACGGGCGATGACCCGGCTGCCGATGGCGGCCTGGATCGGCACCTCGAAGCTCTGCCGCGGGATCAGCTCGCGCAGCTTGGCCACCAGCCGCACGCCGTACGCGTACGCCTTGTCCTTGTGCGTGATCGCGGAGAACGCGTCGACCTTGTCGCCGTGCAGCAGGATGTCGACCTTGACCAGGTCGGCGGACTGCTCGCCGGTGGGCTCGTAGTCCAGCGAGGCATAGCCGCGGGTCTTGGACTTGAGCTGGTCGAAGAAGTCGAAGACGACCTCGGCGAGCGGCAGGGTGTAGCGGATCTCGACCCGGTCCTCGGAGAGGTAGTCCATGCCCAGCAACGAGCCGCGGCGGTTCTGGCACAGCTCCATGATCGAGCCGATGAACTCGCTGGGCGCCAGGATCGTGGCCCGGACCACCGGCTCGTGCACCGTGTCGATCTTGCCGACCGGGAACTCGCTGGGGTTGGTGACGGTGTGCTCCGCCCCGTCCTCCATCTGCACCCGGTAGACCACGTTGGGCGCGGTGGCGATCAGGTCGAGCCCGAACTCCCGCTCCAGGCGCTCCCGGATGACCTCCAGGTGCAGCAGGCCCAGGAAGCCGACGCGGAAACCGAAGCCCAGGGCCGCCGACGTCTCCGGCTCGTAGACCAGCGCGGCGTCGTTGAGCTGGAGCTTGTCCAGGGCGTCGCGCAGCTCGGGGTAGTCCGAGCCGTCGAGCGGGTACAGCCCGGAGAACACCATCGGCTTGGGGTCCTTGTAGCCGCCCAGCGGCTCCTGGGCACCCTTGGTGAGCTGGGTGATCGTGTCGCCGACCTTGGACTGCCGGACGTCCTTCACGCCGGTGATCAGGTAGCCGACCTCGCCGACGGACAGGCCGTCGGCCGACTTCATCTCCGGCGAGTTCGTCCCGATCTCCAGCAGCTCGTGCGCGGCGCCGGTGGACATCATCTTGATCCGCTCGCGCTTGCTGAGCGTGCCGTCGACGACCTTCACGTACGTCACGACGCCGCGGTACGCGTCGTAGACCGAGTCGAAGATCATCGCGCGGGCGGGGGCGTCCTTGACGCCGACCGGGGCCGGCACCTCGCGGACGACCCGGTCCAGCAGCTCGGGCACGCCGACGCCGGTCTTGGCGGAGACCTTCAGCACGTCCTCGGGCTCACAGCCGACGAGGTTCGCCAGCTCGGCGGCGAACTTCTCGGGCTGCGCGGCCGGCAGGTCGATCTTGTTGAGGACGGGGATGATCGTGAGGTCGTGCTCCATCGCCAGGTAGAGGTTGGCGAGGGTCTGGGCCTCGATGCCCTGGGCGGCGTCGACGAGGAGGATGCAGCCCTCGCACGCGGCGAGCGACCGGGAGACCTCGTAGGTGAAGTCGACGTGGCCCGGGGTGTCGATCATGTTCAGGATGTGGGTCGCGCCACTTCCCTCTTGGCCCTCGGAGGGCTCCCAGGGCAGCCGGACCGCCTGGGACTTGATCGTGATGCCGCGCTCGCGCTCGATGTCCATGCGGTCGAGGTACTGCGCGCGCATCTGCCGCTGGTCGACGACACCGGTGAGCTGGAGCATCCGGTCGGCGAGCGTCGACTTGCCGTGGTCGATGTGCGCGATGATGCAGAAGTTACGGAGGAGCGCCGGGTCGGTACGGCTCGGCTCCGGCACGTTCGTAGGGGTCGCGGGCACGCAGGGTCCATTCAGTGAACGCGGGTAGGCGGGACTCGGTCTTGTGAGGTCTCCCCCATCGTCCCATGAGCGCCGGGGGTGGGGCGGTTCGGGCATCCGGGACGGGCGGGGCGGGGGCCGTCCCGTAGCCCGGTTTGGGCGCGCGTAAACCCTGCTGGTAGCCTGGTCCACTGCGCTTCGTGCCCTCTCTCGTGCGAGGCGCAACTCGAAACTCCAACGAACCTGAAAAGGCTCTTTCGTGGCGAACATCAAGTCCCAGATGAAGCGGATCAAGACCAACGAGAAGGCTCGTCAGCGCAACAAGGCTGTCAAGTCCTCGCTGAAGACCGCGATCCGTCGCACCCGCGAGGCCATCGAGGCCGGTGACCTGGAGAAGGCCACCGCCGCGCAGGCCCTGGCGGCCCAGAAGCTCGACAAGGCCGTCAGCAAGGGTGTGCTGCACAAGAACAACGCCGCCAACAAGAAGTCGGCGCTGGCCAAGAAGGTCGCCGCCCTCAAGGGCTGACCTCCACCCGACCGCGCCCGTCGCGGTCACCCTGCCGTTCAGGGACCCAGCGGCCCCTCTCACCGCTCCCTGCCGGTGCACCACCGCGCCGCACGCGGCCTGCGTTCGCCACGCGGGTGCGGCGCCCAGGCTCTCCGCGGAATCCAATCCGCAGAGCAGCCGCCCATAACTAGATCCACATGACGCGGAGATCCACGGAGATCCACGTCACGTGGAGGGAAAGACCCCGCCAGTGCCTTCGGGCCGGCGGGGTTTTTCGTTGGGGTGGGCGGGGGTTGAGGGCTGGTGGAGGCCGGGGGGCTGGTTGGTTGTGGGGCTTTCGTTGCTTCGTGGGTTGGTCGCTGCGTAGTGGGATGCTCGTCGTGCGCGGGGGTGCGGGGGCGCGTGGAGGATCCCGGGGCGCTGAGCTGGTGACCGTAGGGCGGGTGGACCGCAACGGGCCGGGTCCGGTGCCGGAGTTGTCCGCTACGCTGCCGCCATGTCCAATACGGGGGACCAGAACGATCCCTTCCCGGCGCCGCAGCCTCCCGCCTACGGCCCGCCGCCCGCACCCCAACCGCCGGTGCCCGCCCAGCAGAATCCCTACGCCCAACCGTTCCCGCAGGGCCTCCAAGGTCCGCGGAATCCACCGGGTCCACACCCGGGAGCACCGTCCGCGCCGCCCCAAGTACCGGGCGGCTACGGCTATCCGACGCCGGGCGCCCCGGGTGTACCGGGTGCGGCCCACGGGGCACCGCCCGGCGGCGGCCGGGGCGTTGACCTCCTCAGCGCCCTGCCCCCGATCGAGACGCCCCGTCGGAGCACCGCTTCCTCCGCCTCCGGGTGGCTGTGGGCCGTCGGCGGCGCGGTGGCCGCCACCGCGATCGGGGCGTCCGTGCTGTTCGCCACCGGCGCGTTCTCCTCGGAGCCCGACCCCGAACTCAAGGGCTACGCCTACCGGTCCGACCTGTGCGCCGCGACCTCCCTCACCCCGTTCGAGAGCGCCGGGTACAAGGCGAAGCCGAGCCCCGGCGGCGGCACCGGCTCGGGTTCGGGCACGCCCGGCGCACCAAGCCCGTCGTCCCCGCCGAACCCGCAGCACAGCGGGACCCGGATGAACTCCATGGACTCGATGTGGTGCAACGTCTCCCTCGCCGCGGACAACGCCGGCCCCACCGCCGGCTACTCCTCGACCTGGGTCTACAGCTCCGCCACCCTGCACAAGAAGGCCGACCCGGCCCCGGAGTTCGCCGACATCTACCGCTCCTACGAGAAGCAGCAGACCTCGCTCACGTACAAGGTCGAGCCCGTGTCCGGCATCGGCGACGAGGCGTATCTCATCACCCGCAACGACGCCCCCAGCAACAACAACTCCTATGTGATCCTCGCCGTCCGCGACGGCTGGATGACGTACCAGTCGACCTGGTCCAGCTATACGTCGAGCAGCAGCGGCACCAAGCCGCCGGCGCCGGCCGAGGTCGCCACGATGCTGGAAACCAGCGCGAAGGAGACCCTTAAGCGGTTGCAACGCTGAACCGCCGGGTTGGGGCGCCGAGGTGGCCAGGAAGGGCCGCCGACGGGTGCGGCGCCGGGTCGAGTACCGAGTCGAGTACCGGCTTGCGGTGTCACTCCTGCCACGCCGAACTGCGGTGCGGGGCGGCGGAGATGGGCCGGGTGAGGGGCTCGGGTGCGGGTGCGCCGCGGTGGCGCTCCGCGCTGAACTCCGGTGTCGTGCCGGGCCTCACTGATCGACTGACCGACCGATCGGCTGCCGTGTGACCGATCGCCTGATGCGTAACCGATCGGCTGCCGCGTGGGTGTGCTGGCTCCGCGGCGCCAGCACACCTCACCGCCATCGCCATCGCCGTCGCCACTGCCGCCGCTGCCCGCGTCACCGCCGGCCGCTCTGCCGGCTCGCCGCCTCCGCCGCCTCGCCGCCGTTCTCTCGCTATCGCCGCGAGCGGGCCGCCCGCGCGATCGCCACCACGGCCTTCTCCAGGGCGTATTCGGGGTCGTCCCCGCCGCCCTTCACCCCCGCGTCGGCCTCGGCCACCGCGCGCAACGCCGCCGCCACGCCCTCCGCCGACCAGCCGCGCATCTGCTGCCGGACCCGGTCGATCTTCCAGGGCGGCATGCCCAGTTCGCGGGCGAGGTCGCCGGGGCGGGCGCCGCGTGGGGCGGAGGCCAGCTTGCCGATGGACCGGACGCCCTGCGCCAACGCGCTGGTGATCATGACGGGGGCGACCCCGGTCGCAATCGCCCAACGCAGCGCCTCCAACGCCTCGGCGGCCCGCCCTTCGACCGCACGGTCGGCGACGGTGAAGCTGGACGCTTCCGCGCGGCCGGTGTAGTAACGCGCGACCACGGCGTCGTCGATCGTGCCCTCGACGTCGGCGGCCAACTGCGCGCACGCCGACGCCAGCTCGCGCAGATCGCTGCCGATGGCGTCCACCAGCGCCTGGCAGGCTTCCGGCGTGGCCGGGCGGCCGGCCGCCCGGAACTCACCGCGGACGAAGGACAGGCGGTCCGCGGGCTTGGTCATCTTGGGGCAGGCCACTTCGCGCGCCCCCGCCTTACGGGCCGCGTCCAACAGACCCTTGCCCTTGGCGCCTCCGGCGTGCAGCAGGACCAGGGTGATCTCCTCGGCGGGCGAGCCGAGGTACGCCTTCACGTCCTTGACGGTGTCCGCCGACAGGTCCTGGGAGGCGCGCACCACCACGACCTTGCGCTCGGCGAAGAGCGAGGGGCTGGTCAGCTCGGCCAGGGTGCCGGGCTGGAGCTGGTCGGGGGTGAGGTCGCGCACATCGGTGTCCGCGTCGGCCGCCCGGGCAGCGGCCACCACCTGCTGCACCGCGCGGTCGAGCAGCAGTTCCTCCTGCCCCACCGCGATCGTGACGGGGGCGAGCGGGTCGTCGTTAGCTGTCATCCTGGCCATCGCGTCCAGCATCCCACGCCCCACTGACAACCCCGCCCGCACCGGGCCCCGAGCGCCCGCCCCGGTGCTCCGCAGCTCGCCCCTGACCGACAATGGACCGGTGAACGACACCCACAACGGACGCCACGTCCTCGTCCTCCCCGACCGCGACGCCGCCGAGGAGGTGGCCGAGGCCCTGACGGAACGCTTCGGCGTCGCCGAGGAACCCCAGCTCGTACGGGACGCCCTGGCCGGCGAGGACGACGCCGAGGACGCGCAGTGGCTGGTCGTGGTCGAGGACCCCGACGCCTCCTACGACGCCGCCGGCCTGGCCGCCCTCGCCGGGGAGTACGACGGCTGGCGCGAGACCGAGTAACGCCGGAGGCGCCAGGACCGAAGGCACCGGAGCCAGAAGCATCAGAGCCGGTGGCGCCAGGACCCGAGGCACCAGCGAGGGTTCAGTCCCTCCGCCCGTCCTCCTCCCCCGCACGCCCCTCCTGGCCGAGGGCCGGTTCCCGGTCCAACACGATGCCGAAATGGGTGCGGTAGGCCGGCAGGACCTCCGCCGCACTCAGCTCGCGCTCCTCGCGGGCGCCCTCGGCACCGGTGAGCACCAACGTGCGCCCGGAGAGCGTCACCCGGCCGGTCTCCGTGAGCCGCGAGCAGACCAGCGACCGCCTGAAATGCGACGTGGGCGACGTCCGCTGCCACCAGCAGCCGGCCTCGAAGTCCGCCAGCTCGCGCGGGCGTTGCTCCAGCCTGTACTGCGGCTCCCCGTCCCGGTAGACGTCAAGGTCCCCCTCCCCCGTCCCCACTATTCGGAAGCGCCCGCCGGGATCCACCTGCTCCGCGTCGCTGTCGAGCCGCAGCGGATGGTGGCTGTGCCGCCCGAAGCCGACGTCCACGAGCCAGGACCCGGTGGGCGTGCGGACCCGCAACGCCAGGTGGTCGTAGGGAATCCCGATCCCCTCGGGCCCGAACACCCGCGCCGAGAGCAGCTCGACCTCGTACCCCAACGCCCGGAGCAGCGCCGCGAACGCACCGTTGAGCTCGTAACAGAACCCACCGCGACGGGCCCCAACGATCTTGTCCAGCAGCGGCTGCTCCGCGAGCGCGATCTCCTCCCCCAGATGAATGGCGAGGTTCTCGAACGGCACGGCCCGCAGATGGCTCAGTTGCAGCGCACGCAGCGCCGCGTCGTCGGGTGCGCCCGGCCGGTCAGCGGATATCCGCCGAAGGTAAGCATCCGTGGTGGCCTCGTCCATCAGATCTGCGTCCTCTCCCTGTGTCGCCTCTCGATCGTCGGTCGTCTCTCGATCGTCGGTCGCCTCTCCATCGTCGCTGGTGCGTCGGTCGGCTCTGCTGCGGCGCCCATCGGCCGCCCCGACGGCTGGACTGGCGTCTGGACCAGCGCCTCGCCCGGTGTCCGGACCGACGTCCATACCGGGATCCAGGTCGACGTCCGGTCCCGGTCCTGACCCCGGCACGCCCCCTGGGCCGGCGTCCGCCGACCACCGCGGACAGCTTGCCCGGGGTGCCGACGACCGCGATGGCGCCGTCGGTGTCGGTGCGCAGCACCAGGGTGCCCCGGGCCCGCAGCGCCGCGATGGTGCGCGGTGCGGGATGCCCGTACGGGTTTCCGGCGCCGCAGGAGACGAGCGCCAGGCGCGGTATCAGGCGCTGCATCAACTCGGGGTCCTGATAGGCGGAACCATGGTGCGCCACCTTCAGGACGTCGACGGCGGCCAGCTCCGGGTGAGCGGCCAACAACGCCTGCTGAGCCGGTGGTTCGAGATCGCCCAGCAGTAGGACGGTCAGCCCGCCCGTCCGGACCAGCAGGGTGACGCTCGCGTCGTTGGGCCCGGAGAACTCGCCGCCATCGGGCAACGACGGTCCCGGCTGGCCCGTACCCGCCTTCGGCGCCAACGGGGCGGTCGGCCAGAGGACCTCCCACGTAAGCGCCCCGAGGTGACGCCGCTCCCCCGGCGCCGCACGGATGACGGGGACCTTGGCCTCGGCCGCGACACCCCGTACGAACTTCGCCTGGCTGTAGGGCTCTTGGAGCGTCGTGGTCTCGATCGCCCCGACCGAACGCCCGCGCAGCACCCCGGGCAGACCGTCCACATGGTCCGCGTGGAAGTGTGTGAGAACGAGCAACGGGATCCGGTGGACGCCCAGCTCGGTCAGACAGTGGTCGATGGCGCGGGGCTCGGGCCCGGCGTCCACCACCAGCGCCGTACCGTCACCGGCCGCCAGCACCAACCCGTCGCCCTGCCCCACATCGCACGCCACCACCCGCCAGTCCGGCGGTGGCCACCCGGTCAGCACCCGGGTCAACGGCGCGGGGCGGAACACCGCCAGGACCACGGCCAGCGCGCACAGCACACTCAGCCAGCGACGGCGCAGCACCCGCCGGCCGACCGCCAGCAGCACCACGGTGACGACGGCGAGCGTCAGCCCGCCCCTCCAGCCGCCCGTCCACTCGACCTCCGCGCCCGGCAGCTCCGCCCCCGTACGGGCGACACCGGCGATCCACTCGGCCGGCCAACCCGCGCACCACGCCAGCAACTTGGCGACCGGCAGGGCCACCGGAGCCACCGCGAGCGCCGCGAAGCCCAGGATCGTCGCGGGCGTCACGGCCAGTTCGGCGAGCAGGTTGCAGGGCACGCCGACCAGTCCCACCCGCGCCGCGATCACCACGATCACCGGCGCGCAGACCGCCTGTGCCGCGGCCGCGGCAGCGATCACCTCGGCGAGGCGGGACGGCACCCGACGACGCTGGAGGGCAGCGCTCCAGCGGGGAGCGAGCAGGAGCAGCGCGCCCGTCGCCAGGACGGAGAGCAGGAAGCCGTAACGCCGGGCCAGCCACGGGTCGTAGAGGATCAGGAGCAGGACGGCGGCGGCCAGCGCGGGAAGCAGCGTGCGCCGGCGGCCGGTGCCGATGGCGAGCAGGGTGATCAGCCCGCAGGCGGCGGCCCGCAGCACGCTGGGGTCCGGGCGGCACACCACGACGAAGCCGAGCGCGAGGGCGCCGCCGACCAGCGCGGTGCCGCGCAGCGAGAGCCTCAACCGGCGCGCCAACCCTCGGCGTTCGGCCTGGCCGGCGAGGTGTGGCGGGCCGATCAGCACGGTGAGCACGATGGTCAGGTTGCTGCCGGAGACGGCGAGCAGATGCGTCAGGTCGGTGGCACGGAAGGCGTCGTCGAGGTCGGCCGGCACCCGTGAGATGTCGCCCACGACGAGGCCGGGCAGCAGTGCGCGGGCGTCCGGGCGCAGCCCGTCGGTCGCCTCGCGCAGCCCGGCGCGCAGTTTCCCGGCCAGTCGTTGGAGGGCGGACGGTGGCGCCACCACGACCGGAGGACCGGCGGCGGTCACCCGCAACACGGCGGCCGTCCGGTCAGCCGCCATCAGCGCCGGCGCGGCACGCGCCGTCACCCGGATACGGGTCGACGGCAGCAACCTCCGCCACTCCGGCGCCAACCCGCCCCCGCCCCCTCCCCCGTCAGCACGCCGCCCCGCCCCCGCTTCCCCTGCTTCCGCTGCCTCTCCCGCACTCTTCACCCCCTTCGCGCCCTTCGTCTGGTGCTGCTGCACGACCGCCAGTACGGGGGTGTGGGCGGCGGTTACCGTCCCGTCCGGGGCCGTGATGCGGACGGCGTCGGCGGTGAACACCAGTGCCGGCGGCGTCCGTTGCGACCCCCGCACCTTGGGCCGGGTCAACCGGGGATCTCCGGTCAACTCCAGCTCCACCGTGAGCTGGGCGTACCGCTGCGCCCAGGTGGGCAGTGGCCCGCGCCGCACGTCCGCGGCATGCAGCGCCGCGGACGCGGCCCCCGCCGCGGCGCACAGCAACACCGCCGCCAACGCCACGAGCGCCCCCGCGGCGCGTCCGCGCCTTGGCCCATGGCCGCGCGCGAACCGTCCGGACACCGGGCCGCCCCGGCCCCCGCCGTCGGCACCTACGGCACGAGAACGGACGGACGTGCCGAGCGCGAACACCGGCAACGCCCCGGCCCTCCAGATCGCGAACACCGCGAGCACCACGGCCACCGTGCACCCCACCGCTACCGCACCACCCGGCGCGCCCAACCCCACCGCTGCCGCCGCCCATGCCGCCAGCGCGGGGCCGACGAGCCGCAGATCAGCGGGCGCGTTCCGTGAGGCGCCCGCCGTGCCCTCCACCGTGGCGCTCCCCACCACGGCGTCCTTCGCCGTCCCACCATCCGTCGACGCCACGGCATTACGGGTCGAGGTGGCGCCCTCCCCTGCCGACGTCATGGCGTGACCAAGGACCGTAGATCGGCAAGCCGCCGCTCGCCGATGCCGGCCACCTGACGGAGCTGGTCCACCGACGTGAACCCGCCGTGCCGGGTGCGGAATTCAATGATGTGGCGGGCCAGGACCGGGCCCACTCCAGGCAAGGCGTCAAGCTGCTGTGCCGTCGCCGAGTTGAGGCTCACCGGCCCACTCGCCAGGCCCGACGCGCCACTCCCCGAACTCCCCGAGTCGCCGCTCCCGGCCGCGCCACCCAGCGCACCGGACCCTGCGCCCGCACCCGCCACCCCGACCGCGATCTGCTCGCCGTCGGTCAGCAGCCGCGCCCGGTTGAGGCCACGGAGGTCCGTCCCGTTCACCACGCCGCCCGCGGCCTCCAGCGCATCGGTCACCCGCGAGCCCGCCGGCAGCCGTTGGATCCCCGGCCGCCGTACCTTCCCCACGACGTCCACGACCAACACCCGGCCGGCCCCGCCCGGCGGCCCACCCGTGGTGGCACCGGAGGACTCGGCATGCGCCGGCGGCCCCGACGGAGCCGACGAGCGACCGCCTCTTCCCGGCACCGCGACCGCACTCTCGGCACTCGGCGCCCGCACCGGCTCCGGACTCGCCGCCCAGAAGTGATGGACGGCGAAACCCACGCCCACCAGGAGCACCAGGACCAGCGCCACCAGCGCCTTCGGGTCCGTGCCGCACCGTAACTGGAGCCACAGCGGCAGCCGTTCACGTACCGCGGGCCACCAACGCTCTGCTCTGGGGGCACCCGGAGGATCGTGCTCACGGGGCGGTGCACGATGCGGATGCGGCACTTCCGCACCCGAGTCGGACCGACCATGGCCACCGCCGGGACCATACGCACCAAGGACGCCCGCCCCCACGCCAGCGCCGGCTCCCGTACCGGCGTCGATCCCCACACCGGCAACGGCTCCTGCATCGGCGTCAGCTCTCGCCTCGGCCTCCGCGCGCCCCGCTCTCCTCAGACCGCTGCCGCTCTCACCCTCCTCGCCACTCCCTGCCAGCGCTCCACCGCCTTGAGGGACGGCGCCGAAGATCACCGCGGCCCGAGCCCGCGTCCGCTCGCGCTTCCACTCCCGAACTCGCTCCCGCTCCCCTCTGCCCCACCGCGCGGACGGCGCGAGGGTGGTCGACGACCCGGAGGCCGACGGGAGAGACGACCCGGCCATGGGCTCAGGTGCGGAGACCGATACCGACACTGACGTTGAATCCGGCAACGAAGCCGTGCGAAAAGCGTTCATGAACCCGACGGTAGGCACTTCGCGCGAATCTCGCCGATCCGCGTCAAATACCGTGGATAAGCGGAGAGTTGTGGATAACTCCGCCACTCACACGGGCACCCCGAGCCAAGAGCCGCCGCACCCCCAACACCGGCCGCACAACCCTCACATCGGCGTTCTGCGGACGTCACGAGACATGGCGTCACATCGGCGTCAGGCAGGCCGCCCCACAACCGACACCCACCGCACCCCGCACCCCCACGCCCCGAAACCCCGACACCCCGATCGCCACCCTCACCTCGGCGAGACCACGACCCCCAGCAGCCCCGGCCCGGTATGCGCGCCGATCACCGCGCCGACCTCGCTCACATGCAACTCGTTCAGCCCCGGCACCCGTTCGCGGAGCCGTTCCGCCAACGCATCGGCCCGCTCCGCCGCCGCGAGGTGATGGACCGCGATGTCCACCTGGCCCTCCCCCGCCCCCTCAACGGCGATCTCCTCCAGGCGCGCGATGGCCTTGGAGGCCGTGCGGACCTTCTCCAGCAGTTCGATGCGCCCGTCGGCGAGTTGCAGGATCGGCTTGACGGCGAGCGCCGAGCCGAGCAGCGCCTGCGCCGCGCCGATCCGACCGCCGCGCCGTAGGTAGTCGAGGGTGTCGACGTAGAAGTAGGCGGAGGTGCCCGAGGCACGTTTCTCGGCGGCGGCCACCGCATCGTCGGCGTCCCCACCGGCCTCCACCGCCTCCGCGGCGGCGAGCGCGCAGAATCCGAGGGCCATCGCCACCATCCCGGTGTCCACGACCCGTACCGGGACCGCGGCGTCCTTCGCCGCCAGCACCGCCGCGTCGTACGTGCCGGAGAACTCCGACGAGAGGTGAAGCGAAACGATGCTGCTCGCTCCGGCCTCGGCGAGGGCTCGATACGTTTCCGCAAACACAGCGGGGCTCGGCCGGGAGGTCGTGACGGGCCGGCGCTTCTGGAGCGCTTGGGCAACGGATCTCGCGGAGATCTCGGTGCCCTCTTCCAGGGCCCGGTCCCCCAGGACGACGGTCAGCGGCACGGCCGTGATGCGGTGGCGTTCAACGGCCGCGCGCGGCAGGTAGGCCGTGGAATCGGTGACGATCGCGACATGGCGGGACATGACTGGGAGGTTATCCGGGGACGCAGGCGCCCGACAGTGCGGGCCCCTACCGAAGATCTTCCCGGTTTCGCCAAGCCTCTGCCAAGTCCGCCCAGGTCACGGCCAGTCGGGGCGGGAGGGGCCGGGCTGCGCCTGCCGTGTGCGGACGCTCTTGGGGCTTCCCTTCCCCAAGCCCACCCACCGCCACCACCACCGCCGTCTCGCCCCGCTCGCCGATCCCCCACTGCCATCTCACACCTCGCGGCGCACATCTCGCATCAGGCTCCGAGGAGGGGGTTCACGGCGAGCGAACGGGACGCGTTTACCCGGTTACCCGGCTATACCGCCGTTGCCTTCCGCCCGGCCGCGGGACGTTTCCCGCTGCGGGGCCTTCTCCCACGAAAACGTCGGCCGAGCACGCGGGTCCCGGGCGGTGATCGCCGGGGTCTCATCCTCCACCGGGCCCCAGGAATAGCCCTCCGCACCCGACGCAGAGGCAGCGCCGACACCGGACCCCGTGCCGGCCCCGGGTCCGGTCGCCGCCGGGCCCGTCGCGGGTCGCGAACCCGCCGCCGGTCGTCCGCCTTCCCCGCCCTGCTGGCCCCCTCCCGCCGCGTCATCCGTCCAGTGCCGCAGGGCCCCCGCCTCCATGTCGATCTGGTCGCTCAACGCGGCCAGGTCGTCCTCGGCGAACTTGCGGGCCCGGTCACGGGCGGCCCAACGCAGCGACTCCGCGGAGTGTGTGATCCGCTCCAGGCGCTCCCGGAGCTCGGGGAGACGGGCCGCGATGGTCGGCTTGCTGGGCTCACGCTCCAGCCGACGAAGGTCCTCGTCCAACTCCCGTCCATGCACCGAGAGTTGCTCGAAGAGCCGGACCGCCTCGGCGAGCGAGGCGTCGTCGGCGGAGCCGACCCGCAGGACCTCCTGGGTGGCCCGCATGGACGTGCGCAACGTGAGCCGCAGTTGGGCCAGTTCGCCGACCACTCCGGGCTGGGTGAACTGCCGGGCCCGCAGCGTGGTGTCCTCGACCGTCCGCCGGGCCTGGGCGACCTTGCGGTCCACCCCGCGCTTCGCCGCCTGCACTGCCTTGACCGTGACGAACACCCCGGCGACCACGAACAGCACGAAGAGCAACCCGAAGATGGCGACGGCAACTTCCATGGACGCTCCCCTGAGGTGTCGGCGGCGCCGGCTCCACGCCGACGCCCGTACCTCCACGGTAAACGCGTCGAGCAGGTCGCGGGTTCCAAACGAACCCCCAACCTGCCCGTAGGGGAAACCACCTATACGCTCGCGGAACACCGCCCGCGCACAGCCCTCACCCTCACAAAAGGCCAGGTCAGACAGGGTGTCATCACACCCCGCCGGCCAGACGACCCGGCCCCGACGACCACCAGCCACTCCACCCCACCTCAGCCCCAACCCACCCGCCCGCACGCGCACTCACGCACCCGCGCACGCGAAGGGAAAGGGCCAGGCGAAGCGAAAGAGCAAGAGAAGGGGGACGCCCCCACCACCCGGCAGGAACGCCCCCATCACGCGAGACCGCAGTTCACCCGCCCCGTCCCGCGGGGTCGACGCTCAGGAGCCCGCCCCGGAGGAGGGCTGCTCCCGAGCCCCGCCCCCGCAGGACCGGCGCCGATCGGCCTCTCACGCAGGCACGATGTTGACCAGCTTCGGGGCGCGGACGATCACCTTCCGGATGCCCGCGCCGTCCAGTGCCGCGACGACCGCCGGCTCGGCCAGCGCCGCCGCCTCCAGGTCCGCGTCGGAGATCGCCGGGGCGACCTCCAGACGGGCCTTGACCTTGCCCTTGATCTGGACGACGCAGGTCACCGTCTCGTCCACGACGTACGCCGGGTCGGCTACCGGGAAGTCGGCGTGCACCACGGACTCGGTGTGCCCCAGCTTGCGCCACAGCTCCTCGGCGATGTGCGGCGCCAGCGGGGCCACCAGCAGCACCAGCCGCTCCGCCACGGTGCGCGAAACCGGGCCGCCGACCTTGGTCAGGTGGTTGTTCAGCTCGGTGATCTTGGCGATGGCGGTGTTGAAGCGCAGGTTCGCCATGTCCTGGGTGACGCCGTCGATCGCCTTGTGCAGGGCCCGCAGGGTGGCCTCGTCCGGCTCGGTGTCGACGACGGTGACCTCGCCGGTCGCCTCGTCCACCACGTTGCGCCACAGCCGCTGCAGCAGGCGGTACTGGCCGACGACGGCGCGGGTGTCCCACGGGCGCGACACGTCCAGCGGACCCATCGCCATCTCGTACAGGCGCAGGGTGTCCGCGCCGTACTCGGCGCAGATCTCGTCCGGCGTGACCGCGTTCTTCAGGGACTTGCCCATCTTGCCCAGCAGCCGGGAGACCTTGCCGCCCTCGTAGTAGAAGACGCCGCCGTCGTGCTCCTCGACCTCCGCCGCCGGGACGGCGATGCCGCGGGTGTCCCGGTAGACGTACGCCTGGATCATGCCCTGGTTGTACAGCTTGTGGAACGGCTCGACGGAGGAGACGTGCCCCAGGTCGTGCAGCACCTTGGACCAGAAGCGGGCGTACAGCAGGTGCAGCACCGCGTGCTCGGCGCCGCCCACGTACAGGTCGACGCCACCGTGCGGCTGGCCGTCACGCGGGCCCATCCAGTACTGCTCGACGGCCGGGTCGACCAGCGCGTCGTCGTTCTTCGGGTCCAGGTAGCGCAGCTCGTACCAGCACGAACCGGCCCAGTTGGGCATGGTGTTGGTCTCGCGCCGGAAGCGCCGCACCCCGCGCCCGTCGCCCAGGTCCAGCTCGACGTTGACCCACTCGTCATTACGGGACAGCGGGGTCTCGGGCTTTGTGTCGGCGTCGTCCGGGTCGAAGGTGCGCGGCGAGTAGTCGTCGACCTCGGGCAGTTCCAGCGGCAGCATCGACTCGGGCAGCGAGTGCGCCACGCCGTCCTCGTCGTAGACGATCGGGAACGGCTCGCCCCAGTAGCGCTGGCGGCTGAACAGCCAGTCGCGCAGCCGGTAGTTGACGGTGCCCTCGCCGATGCCGTTGGCGGCCAGCCATTCGGTGATCTTCGCCTTGGCCTCGGTGACGCCCAGGCCGTCCAGCGAGACGGTGTCGCCGGACGAGTTGACCAGCTTCGCGTCGTAGGCGGCGAACGCGTCGTCCCAGGTGGCCGGGTCGGTGCTGCGGCCGTCGGTCGGCTCGACGACGCAGCGCATGGTCAGCTCGAAGGCGCGGGCGAAGGCGAAGTCGCGGCTGTCGTGCGCCGGGACGGCCATGATGGCGCCGGTGCCGTAGCCCATCAGCACGTAGTCGGCGATGAAGACCGGGACCTGCTCGCCGCTGACCGGGTTGGTGGCGTAGACACCGGTGAAGACGCCGGTCTTGTCCTTGGCCTCGGCCTGCCGCTCGACGTCGGACTTGGCGGCGGCCTGCTTGCGGTAGGCGGCGACAGCCTCGGCGGGGGTGGCGTGGCCGCCGGTCCACACGTCGTGGGTGCCCTCGGGCCAGGCGTCGGGGACCATCGAGTCGCTGCCGTTGCCGGCGATCAGCGGGTGCTCGGGGGCCAGGACCATGTAGGTCGCGCCGAACAGGGTGTCCTGGCGGGTGGTGAAGACCGTGATCTTGTGGGCGTCGCCGACCGGGAAGTCGACGCGGGCGCCCTCGGAGCGGCCGATCCAGTTGCGCTGCTGCAGCTTGATGGCCTCCGGCCAGTCCAGCGCGTCCAGGTCGCGCAGCAGCCGGTCCGCGTAGGCGGTGATGCGCATGTTCCACTGGCGCAGCTTGGCCTTGAAGACCGGGTAGTTGCCGCGCTCGGAGCGGCCCTCGGCGGTGACCTCCTCGTTGGCCAGCACCGTGCCCAGTCCGGGGCACCAGTTGACCGGGGCGTCCGAGGCGTAGGCCAGGCGGTACTCGCCCAGGACCTCGGCCCGCTCCAGGGCGCTCAGCGCGCTCCAGGGCCGCCCGTCGGGGGTGGGCCGGGTGCCGGCCTCGAACTGGGCGACCAGGGTGTCGATCGGCCGCGCCGTGTCGGCCTCCGGGTCGTACCAGGAGTTGAAGATCTGCAGGAAGATCCACTGGGTCCACTTGTAGTACGCCGGGTCGATGGTCTCGATCGACCGGCGCTGGTCGTGGCCCAGGCCCAGGCGGCGCAGCTGGCGCCGCATGTTGACGATGTTGGCCTCGGTGGAGACCCGCGGGTGGGTGCCGGTCTGCACGGCGTACTGCTCGGCGGGCAGGCCGAAGGCGTCGAAGCCTAGGGTGTGCAGGACGTTGTGGCCCGTCATGCGGTGGTATCGGGCGTAGACGTCGGTGGCGATGAAGCCCAGGGGGTGGCCGACGTGCAGCCCCGCACCGGAGGGGTACGGGAACATGTCCATGATGAACTTCTTGGGACGGGCCACCGCCTCGGCGTCGCCGGCCAGTTCTCCGACCGGGTTCGGGGCCTCGTAGGTCCCCTCCGCCTCCCAGAAGTCCTGCCAGCGTGCCTCGATGTTGGCGGCCAGCGCGGCCGTGTAGCGGTGCGGCGCTGCCACCTCGGCAGCGGTAGTCGTCTCGCTCATCGTCCTCAAAGCTCCATCGATCGTCTCTGCCTGCGGCTGCTGCGGACACGGTTTCTGCGGAAACAAAAATGCCCCTCGCTCAGGAGGGGACGCCGCGCCGATTCCGACCCGGGCGGCCACAGCGAAGGGCCCGGTCGGGACTGATCAGCGCGGCCCGCTAAGCAGAAGGCGTACGGCACACATGGCGTCAGGGTACCGCAGGGCACACGGGGCCCGCTGCCGGGATTCCCCCCGGCAGCGGGCCCCGCCCGTCACTTCCGGCCTACCGCGGCGCCCGTGTGCTCACGGGCCCGTTGCGGACGGCGCGGATGCGGCACCCCTGCGTCAGGGGCGGTAGGAGCTCACGTAGCCGGCGGCGGGGCTGCCGACGCCGGTGACGTCGTCGTAGCCGACGGTGGTGTGCAGCGAGCTGTCCTTGCCCAGGCTGCGCAGCGAGACGATGGTGCCCTTGCTGGCGTCGATGCCGTTGGTGAAGTCGACCCGGACGACCGCCAGGTCACGGCCGGCACCCAGCGGGTGGTCGGTGACATCGTGCAGGGCGGAGGTGCCGTAGCGCTGGTAGATGGCGGGGTTGGCGAAGCCGAGGGCGATGCCGTGCCGGGCCTGCTGGGCCAGCGCCTGGACGCCGGCGATCACCGGCGCGGCCAGGGAGGTGCCGCCGATGCGGTACTCCTCGTAGCCCAGCTTGCCGTTGGGCAGGGTCTGGGTCTGGCCGACCAGGAAGCCGGTGTTGGGGTCGGCGACAGCCGAGATGTCCGGGACGGTGCGCTTGGCGTCGCCGCCGTTGGCCTTGGACAGCGCGTCCGGGACGACGCCCCGCTGGTAGAAGGGCTGCGCGACGGTCTTGCTGGTGCCGCCGCCCGCGCCCCCGTTGAAGGCGCCGGGGAAGTCGGTCCAGTCGTTGCCGTCCTTGGAGAGCACGGCCTTCTGGGTGCCCCAGCCGGTCTCCCACTGGTAGGTGTTGCCCTTGCCGACGGCCAGGGAGGTGCCGCCGACCGCGGTCACCCAGGCGGAGTTGGCGGGGGTGTCCACCTGCTTGGTGCCGGTGTTGGCGACCTCGTCACCGTTGTCGCCGGAGGAGAAGTAGAAGCCGATGCCCTCGACCGCGCCCTGTTGGAAGAGCTGGTCGTAGGCGGCGGCGACGTCCGGGGTCTCGTTGGCCTCGACGTCGCCCCAGGAGTTGGAGACGATGTCGGCCAGGCGCCCGTCGACGACCCTGCCGAGCGAGTCCAGCAGGTCGTCGTCCTGGCAGGAGGCGGCGCCGACGTAGACGATGTCCGCGGCGGGGGCGACCGCGTGGACGGCCTCGACGTCGAGGGTCTCCTCCCCGTACCAGCCGGCCGCGCCGCAGTCCTTGATGTGCGTGTAGTCCTTCGGCAGGACCTGGGAGAGCTGGCCCTTGCGGTAACGGGCGTCGCCGTTGCGGCCGGCGTAGGTGTCCGCGTCCTTGGCGATGGTCGGCGAGGCGTAGGCGTCGGTGATCGCGACGGTGACGCCCTTGCCGGTCCAGTTCTTCGCCCCGTAGGCGGCGCGCAGTTGCTTGCCCGTGTAGCCCTTGATCGCGTACGGCGCCTTGGTCCCGTAGGCCGACGGCAGGTTCTTGTCCGTACGGGAGCCGTAGTACGTGGAGAACGGCCCGGAGTTGCGGAAGACCGGGGAGGGCGGCGGCAGTTCGGTGGAGTGGTGCCGCGCGAACCGGGGCGCGTTGTCCAGGCCGGTGACCGTCAGGACCGCGTCGGCCACGGAGGCGGGCGCGGAGGCGGTGGCGGACGGCGCGTGGTAAGTGTGGCCGCCCTTGCGGTAGTTGTGCAGGCCGGTGGCGAAGGCCCGCTCGGCGGCGGTCGCGTCGCCGGTGACCGTCACGTACCGGTCGGTGGTGCCGGTGACCGTCAGGCCGGACTTCTTCAGCCAGCCGGTCACCCTGGCTATCTGGTCCGGCGTGGCGCCGTAACGGGCGCGCACCTGGGCGGGGCTCAGGTACTTCCCGTACGCGGCGGAGTGCGGGTCGGAGACGGCCTTGGCGTAGTCCGCGAGGCCCTTGGCGTCGCTACCGGCCAGGTAGACCCGGGCGGTGACCCCGGCGGAGCCGGCGGTGGCCCCCTGGTCGGCCCGCTCGGTGGCCCACTGCGGCTTGGTGCCCAGAAGCGCGTGCCGACCCCCGTCGTGGCCCGCGGCGTCGGCGGCCGGGGCGCCGAGCGCGAGCGCTCCGGCGACCATCGGCAGTGCCGCTGCCAGGGCCAGACCGGCGCGGACGCGCGGAGATCTGGTGCGGCTTGCTCTCATGTAACCCCCTGCTGTGGCGATGCGGTGCGCTGCGTGGTGTCGCCGCGCCGGTGCGCCGGTGCGCGCCACCCATCAGCCGTGAATGCGTCGGATGTGACGCTCACGCGGTTCGCCACTCTTTCGGTGAACGGTTCATGTCAGGGTTATGCGATCACCAAGAAGAGCCCAAGGAGGGCGACATGCGGGCCGAAATGGTCGCCGGAGATCGCTCAACTCGCCGTAGCGAGCGCATTGTTGACCGAATATCAGGGCAACTCGGGATGATCGCCGCACCAGTTGGCACACCCGTTGCCGCCCCTGGCCACCTTGGTCTGCGAGCGCATCCCCTGAACGCACGACAGAGCGGGTCGTCCGTGACGGACGACCCGCTCTGTCTTCTGTGGAGCTAAGGAGAATTGAACTCCTGACCTCCTGCATGCCATGCAGGCGCTCTACCAACTGAGCTATAGCCCCAGGTCTTACTGGTCTTGCTCCGCTGCGGTTTTCCTTCCGGCCCCCCGCTGCGGCATCGCCTACATTACACGGACCCCCCGGGCTTCTGCCAAATCGCCCTCCGGTCGCCCGCCCACCGCCCCGGGACGAGGCCCTCCGGGCCACAGCGCCCAGGGCCCTTCGACGGGACCCGAGGTACTGTCGGCGAGCCGTGCCCGATTCGTCCAGGGGAGCCGTACGCCGTGACCGTGCTGGATCCGGACCAGCCCGCCGACCTCCACGGCCCGCGCCCCCGCGCGGGCGTGATCCGCCGCCACCCCGTGGCCGCGGCGGCGCTGGCCTGCCTGATCTCCTTCACCGCCTTCTGGATCGCGCAGCGGCTGGCGCACGTCTCGATGGTGGACCTCATGGTCTACCGCGCCGAGGGCGAGACCGCCCGCGACGGCAAGGACCTCTACGACATGGTGGCCACCTCCGCACGGCTGCCCAACACCTATCCGCCGTTCGCCGCGCTGCTGTTCATCCCGCTCACCTTCTTCGGCGTCCCGGTGATGCGCACCCTGGCCACGGCCGGGAACCTCGTGCTGCTCGTCGCCGTCGTCCACCTCTCCCTCCGTCTGGTCGGCCGGCCCCGGCGGCTCCCCCCGCTCGCCGCGACGCTGGCGCTGTCCGCGCTGCTGGTGTGGTGCGAGCCGGTCTGGACGACGCTGCGCTACGGCCAGATCAACCTGCTGCTCGCCGTGCTGGTGCTGTGGGACCTGACCCGCCGGGACACCAACCGGTGGGCCGGCATCGGTATCGGCATCGCGGCCGGCATCAAGCTGACCCCGGCGCTGTTCGCCGTCTTCCTCGCCCTGGCCGGCGCGGTCCGCGCCGTACGGATGCTGCGCTCGGGCGCCGGGTGGCGCGCCGCCTGGAACCCCTGGCTGCGACAGGCCGCCGTCGCCACCGGAACGTTCTGTGCCACCGCTCTCCTCTCCGCCGTCGCGCTGCCGCGCGACTCGCACCGCTTCTGGACCGAGATCGTGTTCGCCGCCGACCGGGTCGGCGAGGTGGAGATCACCGCGAACCAGTCGCTGCGCGGCGTCCTGGCCCGGCTGCTGCACACCCACGACCCCGGCGCCGCCTGGCTCGTCCTGGCCGCGCTGGCGGCCGTCGCCGGGCTGGCGTTGGCCGCCGCGGCGCTGCTCCGCGGCGAACGCGCCTGGGCGACCCTCACCTGTGCCGCCACCGCCCTGCTGATCAGCCCGATCTCCTGGTCGCACCACTGGGTGTGGAGCGTGCCGATGCTGATCCTGCTGGGCTCCGAGGCGCTGCAGCGCGCCGGTGCCGCGGCCCGCCGCTGGTGGGCCGCGACCGTGGCGGTGGGTCTGCTGTTCTGCTCGTTCGCGCTGTGGTGGGTGCCGCACCGCTGGCACCAGCACGAGGAACTCCACCAGAACGCCGGCCAGATGCTGCTCTCCGCGGTATACCCGTTGGCCGGTGTCATCCTGCTGGTGCTGGCCGCGGCCCGGCTCAGGCGACCGGTCGCCGCTCCCCCGATATCCGCTCCCGAAGCCCCGTCCGCGTCCACATCCGCGTCCACATCTGCGTCCGGTTCTCCTGGTCGGTGACGCCTCCCGAGCGCACCCCTACGCTGCCGACTGCCGTCATCTCCACCCCCGTACGAGCCCCCTTGCCGGGCGGAACCTGTCGGGCCCGCCGCTGCTGACGCTCCCGCCGCCGGCGATGGCCCGCAGCGGGTTCTGATGGCGTCAACGCCCCGCCGCGCCGCGGAAGTTCCACATCAGCACATTCGATCGAAAGTGATCGAATGTGCCTCATGCGATACGGAAGCGGTACGGAAGTTGACCGCTCGATGGCGGGCCGGATCGCTGCACCCGGCCAGCCGGAGGCCCCAACTCAGGCCGTGGCGAAGGAATAGAACCGTTTCAGCGTGCAGTGCTCCTCCAGCAGCCGACCATAGATCGGCTCCCCGTCGAGCTCCCGATAGGTCTCGATGGGATCGCCCTTTATGACCAGGGCGCGCGCGCACTCCTCGCACCAGTACTGGTAATCGGCGTTGACCGGTTCCATGTCGCGGACGATCGGCGTGCCGCTGCCGCACCAGTCGCACTTCCTGCTGTGGGCGCCCATCGATCAGCTCCAACTGCGGCCGCAGGCCGTACAGACGAAGGAAACACCGCCGTTGTCGCCCAGCACCTGCGCGACGTGGGACGAACCGCACGAGGGGCACTGGAGAGCCGCGCCCGCCATGGCGCGCGCGGCGGGCGGTCCGGACAGGTCGCCGACCCGCCCATGGATGCTCATGGGCATCGCGATCTCTCCTCCCCTGGCTGCGCCGTCCGATTCTGCCACGGACCGCCCACCGGGTCAGGTCCGCCTGCGGAGCACCCCGGCCATGGCACCGAGCGCCGCCGCGCCGGTCAGCGCGAGAACGCTCCCCCACACGGCTCTTGAGGCACCTCCCGCCCCTCCCGTCGCCACGCCGTTCAGGAAGAGCGCACCGAAGAGCGAGGTCCCCAGCAGCAGCCCGACCTGGTTGACGGTCACCACCAGCCCGCTCGCGTCCGCCGCGTCCTCCTTGTGGACGGACGCCAACGCGGCGGCCAGATTGACGCTGTGGGCACAGCCGAATCCGGCGCCCAGCCCGGCGGACGCCAGGAGCACCCGGCCGCCGGCGTCCCCGCCGTCCTTGAGCGCCAACCCGATCCCCAGCAGCGCCGCGCAGATCAGCACGAACCCGCCCGGGACCAGCAACGGGTGCATCCGCCGGGGCAGATGCCGCCACCACAGCCCCACGGCCCCGTAGGCCAGCGCCGTCGGCACGAACGTCAGCCCGGTGCGCAGCGCGCCGTAGTGGAGCGTGTTCTGGAGGTACAGCGTCAGCACGAACAGGTAGCCCGCGTTGACGGCCATGACCAGGGCGATCCGCACCAACTTCACCGGCATTCCGGGCGCGCCCGCCACCCTGGGCGAGATCAGCGGCGCCCCGCCCCGGCGTGCCCGGGCCGTCTCGTGGACCGCGAACGCCCCCAACAGGAGCCCGCCGCCACCCAGCGCCCACCAGGACCACGGCGGCCACCCGGCCCCCTGGCCGAGCACCAGCACCACCGTCACCAGCCCCAACGCCCCGGCCAGCAGCACCAGTCCGGGCAGGTCCAGTCCGCGGGCCGCGGTGGCCGGCCGGTCCCGGTGGATCAGCCGCGGCCCGGCCGCCAACAGCATCGCGCCGATCGGCACGTTCACCAGGAACACCGTCCGCCAGCCCGCGCCGAAGAGGTCCGCACCGACCAGCACCCCGCCGGCGATCTGCCCGCAGACCGCCCCCACCGCCATCACCGCGGTGTACGCCCCGATGGCCCGGGTCCGCGCGGCACCGGTGAACGTCCGCTGGATCAGCCCCAGCACCTGGGGCAGCATCACCGCGGCGCCGGCCCCTTGGGCGACGCGGAAGGCGATCAACTGCCCGGCGTCCGCGGCCAGTCCGCAGGCCAGTGAGGCACCGGTGAAGACCGCGAGCCCGGCCAGGAACGTCCGCCGCGGGCCCAGCAGTTCACCGAGCCGGGCCCCGGTGACGAGCAGCACCGCGTACGCGATGGTGTAACCGGCGACGACGAGTTGCAGGGCGGCCCCCGAGGCGTGCAGGCCGGTGCCGATAGAGGGGGCGGCGACATTGACGATGAAGGTGTCCAGTACCGCCATGAACTGCCCGGCGAGGACGATCATCAGCATCCACGCCGGGCCCGCGGTCCGGCCGCTCGCGGCGGCCTTGTCAGTGCCTGCGGCTTTAATGGCAGGTGGAGTTGACGCAGCGTCGGCACGCGTCGCCGGCGTCCTTGGGGAGAGGGCACGCGGGCGGCGCCGGGGGCGGTGTCCGGTCGGGTCCGCGGTCAGGTCGTTCGTCATGACGGGGAGCCTGACGCCGGACGGACACCGGTCACGAGTGCCTGCCGATGCTGGTACCGACAGCACCTGGCAGGCTCCCGGGCCTGCCCCGACGATGGGGGTGTGAGCGCCATGACGACCTCGGTCCGAGCGGACGGGCGTCGGCGGCCCGAACTGGCGGCCTTCCTGCGCAGCCGACGGGCCCGGGTGACGCCGCAGGACGTCGGCATGCCGCCCGGGCTGCGGCGCCGCACGCCCGGCCTGCGCCGCGAGGAGGTCGCCCAACTCTCGGGCGTCGGCGTGACCTGGTACACATGGTTGGAGCAGGGACGCCCGATCAACGCCAGCGGCCAGGTGCTGGACGCGGTGGCCCGTACGCTCCGGCTGGACGACGCCGAGCGCGAGCACCTCTACCACCTCGCCGAGGTGCCCTACGCCCCCGCCAGGGAGGCCGACGCGCGCTCCGTGGGCCCGGAGGTGCACGGCATCATCGACGCCCTGGTGCCCCTCCCCGCGGTGGTCTACAACGCCCGTTACGACGTCCTCGCCGCCAACTCCGCCTACCAGGGCGTCTTCCCGGCCGTCGCGCTCGCCCGCGGCCCGGCGCGCAACGCCCTGTGGCAGCTGTTCACGATGCCCCCGTGCTGCTCGACGGTCCGCAACCGCGACGAGGAGTTCCCGGCACTGGTGGCCCAACTCCGCGGCGCCTACGGGCGGCACGTCGGCGAGCCCGCCTGGGAGGCCCTGATATCCCGCCTGTCCGGGGCCAGTACGGAATTCGCGCGCCTGTGGGCGACCGGCGACGTCGCCCCGCACGGCCGGCGCGTGAAGGTGGTCCAGCACGCCTCGGTCGGCGAGATACGGCTGGTCTCCTCGTCCCTGGCGGTCGACGGCGCCCCCGAGACGCGGATCGTGGTCTACACCCCGGCCGACGAGGAGAGCCGACGGCTAACGACGGTGCTGCGCACGGTCCACGACCCGCTCCTCGGCTGCCCCGACCATCTGCGGCCCGCCTCCGAGATCCGCGCGAGCCTGGAACGGACGTGGGAGCGCGGCGCCAACGCCCCGGAGGAGCCGCCCCCGAGGCGCAGTGAGGCACCCCACAGCCCCTGAGGCAACTGCCTCTGTCTCCCTGCCCGACGGCACCGCCGGGCGCGCGCAGAGCGCCCGTCACGCTGCCGTCCCTCCGGAAGCCCGGAGGGACGGGGAACGCACGGGAGCACACAGGACTGCGCGACAACGCAGAAGATCCCGCCTCCGATGAGGAGACGGGATCTTCCGGGCTGTGGAGCTAAGGAGAATTGAACTCCTGACCTCCTGCATGCCATGCAGGCGCTCTACCAACTGAGCTATAGCCCCGGGTCTTGTTCCGTTCCCCCGGGGTTTCCCCCGGCGGCGCCGTGAACAAGAAGAACTCTAGCCTGCGACCTGCCCAGATGTGAAATCCGGCCCGGTCGCCCCCGCTCCGGGGGCTCAGTCGTCGTCGCCGAGCACCGGCTCCGGCAGGGTGCCGGCGTTGTGCTCCAGCAGCCGCCAGCCGCGGGCGCCCTCGCCGAGGATGGACCAGCAGCAGTTCGACAGCCCGCCCAGCCCCTCCCAGTGGTGGGACTCCAGGCCGAGCAGCCGCCCGATGGTGGTGCGGATGGTGCCGCCGTGGCTGACGACGACGAGGGTGCCCTCGTCGGGCAGCTTCTCGGCGTGCCGCAGGACGATCGGGGCGGCCCGGTCGGCGACCTCGGTCTCCAGTTCGCCGCCACCGCGGCGCACCGGCTCACCGCGCTTCCAGGCGGTGTACTCCGCGCCGAACTGAGCCAGGATCTCGTCGTGCGTCAGACCCTGCCAGGCGCCCGCGTAGGTCTCCCGGAGCCCGGCGTCGTAGGTGACGTCCAGCCGCGTCAGGGCGGCCAGCTCGCCCGCCGTCGCCATGGCGCGGCTCAGGTCGGACGCGATGATGGCGTCCGGCCGGAGGGCGGCCAGCAGCCGGGCGGCGCGGCGGGCCTGACCGACACCGGTGTCGGTCAGTTCGATGTCGGTCGAGCCCTGGAAGCGGCGCTCCAGGTTCCAGGCCGTCTGGCCGTGGCGCCACAGGACGAGGCGGCGGCCCCGGCCGCCCTTGGTGCCGTTCAGCGCAGCTCTCCGTCCTCTTCACCCGCGGTGGTCTTGGCGTGCTCCGCCGCCTTGCCGCGGGTGGCCTTGGCCTCCTCCGGGAGGTCGATCTCCGGGCAGTCCTTCCACAGGCGCTCCAGGGCGTAGAACACCCGCTCCTCGCTGTGCTGGACGTGGACGACGATGTCGACGTAGTCGAGCAGGACCCAGCGGGCCTCGCGGTCGCCCTCGCGGCGGACCGGCTTGGCGCCGAGGTCCTTGTTGAGGCGTTCCTCGATCTCGTCGACGATCGCCTTGACCTGGCGGTCGCTGGGCGCGGAGGCCAGCAGGAAGGCGTCGGTGATCGAGAGGACGTCGCTGACGTCGTACGCGATGATGTCGTGCGCGAGCTTGTCGGCGGCCGCCAGGGCGGCGGCGTTGATGAGCTCGATGGAGCGGTCCGTGGCGGTCACAAGCGGCTTTCCGGGTCGAGGGGCCCACCACTCCGGCGGGACGCGGGACGCGCCGGCGGAGCATGCCGCACCGGCGGTCCTGGGCGGCCGGATCGGCGGTCAGGTACCTCTTTAGGGTCTCACGGACCGCCGACACTCCCGGCGGGGATTTCCACCCCACCGGGAGCAGCCGGCATCCTGCCTGGTCAGCCCGGGCGCCGCGGTCCGCGGCCGCCCCGGTGTCAGCCCTTGTAGTCCTGGCCCAGGACCACCGCGATGTCCGCGTTCTCGGGGACCTTGCCCTGCTGGACGGCGCCGGCCGGCAGGCCGAGGGTCTTGGCGACCTCGGCGGCCTTGGCCCGCTGCGAGGCGTCCCCGTACGTCACCTTGGACGCGGCCGCGGTGCTGCCGCTGCCGGCGTCGACGAAGGTGTAGCCGCCGTTGAGGAGCGCGATCTGGGCCTTGCCGGTGCCGGCCTTGTCACCGGTGGCGTTGCTGACCGCGACCCGCGGTGTCACACCCGGTGAGGTCTTCTTGACCGTGCCGCCCAGGACGTCCTTGATCACGCCGGCCGCGGTGCCCTGACTGATCGTCCCGTCGGCCTGCACCGGCAGCAGCTCGGTGTCGTACTTGCCGGTCTTCGCGAGCTCCGCCCGCTGCGCCAGCGAGCTGCCCAACTGGGCCTCGGTGAGCGGCGGATCGAGGATCTGGAGCAGCGACTTGACGGTGGCGGTGGCGCCGTCCGCGTCGGAGGAGACCTTCTTGAGGGTGGCCTGCATGACCTGCCCGAACCGCTGCAACTGCTTGGTCTGGGAGTCCCCGGGCCCCTGGTAGGTGGCGTAGGCGACGGCCGCCTGCCCGTTGAGGAGCTGGCCGGCGCCCTGTTTGACGACCGGGGGGGCGTCCTTCTTGGCACCGGGGACGGCGGCGTCGGTGTCGACGGTGATCCCGCCGACCGTCTCGACGAGGTTCTCCAGATACGGGGTGTCCAGCCGCCAACTGGCCTTGAGGTCGGCGCCGAGCAGGGTGCCCAGGGATTCCCGGGTCGCGTCGGTGCCGTCGTCCTTGACGGTCTTGCCGAGCGTCGTGGTGGTGCCGTCGTCCTTGGTGACGATGAGGCTGTTGGGCAGCAGGAGGGTCGTGCCCTTGTGGGTGGTCTCGTTGTCCACCAGGAGCGCGGTGGAGCTGTTCCCGCTCTTGGTGTCGCGCAGGTTCACCACGAGGACGTCCCGCTTCTGCCCGCCGGCGGCGGCTCCGGCGCCGCTGCCCGCGCCGGACAGCCCCGGCAGCTTGCCCGCCCACCAGAGATAGCCGACGCCGCCGGCTACCAGGAGGGCCAGCACGACGGAGAGCGCGATGAGCCGGCTGCGGCCGCGCCGCTTGGCCTCCTCGCGCCGCTCGGTGCGGCTCTCGGTGAACTTCAGCCAGTCGATGACGTCTTCGGAGTCACCGTCCGGATCCTCGACGAACGCGAACTGCTCGGTGTGGTACTCCTCACCGGCGCCCGTGGGGCCCGTGGGGCCCTTGGAACCGGTGGGCTCCGGCGGCTCCTCCGGGGCGGCCGCCGGCGGCGCACCGGGCCGCTCGTGGCCCGGTTGCGCGGGCGGGGACGGCTCGTGCCCCTGGGGCCCGGCGGCCGGCTGCGGCTCCTGGTAGGAGGGCTGCTCGTACGGCGACTGCTGGACCTGCTGCGGAATCCAGTCCGCGGCAGGGGGCGGACCCTGGTGTGGGGGGGCCTGTTGGGGCTGGGTGTACGGGTCGTACTGCTGGGGATAGCCGGTCTGTTGGCCCTGCTGGCTGCCGTAGCCGTCGTAGCCGTACTCCTGCTGCCCCGGGTAGGACTGCGGGGCCG
Organism: Streptomyces sp. NPDC090442; assembly: GCF_044769405.1. Taxonomy (NCBI): domain Bacteria; kingdom Bacillati; phylum Actinomycetota; class Actinomycetes; order Kitasatosporales; family Streptomycetaceae; genus Streptomyces; species Streptomyces sp. NPDC090442. The sequence continues at coordinate 70,684 of NZ_JBIVXW010000015.1, read as the reverse complement.
GCGGCGCCTGGCCGGCCTGGGTCCCGTAGGGGTCGTAGGAGCCGTACGGGGCGGGGGTGCCGGGCGCGGCCGGCTGCTGCCCGTAGGGGTCGTAGCCCTGCTGCCCGTACGGCGCCTGCGCCTCGTACTGCTGTGGCGCCTCCGGGTGCACCGGCCGCCCGTACTGGTCGTAGGCGTAGCCCTGGCCCGGTTGCCCGTGCTGCTGGGCGTACGGGTCCTGGGCATATGGGTCCTGCGGCCCGTACGGATCGTGTCGGTCGCTCACCGGTGCCCCTTTCCATCTGCCCCGTCAGCGGTCGTCGCGGTACAGCTGCTTTTTGTCGATGTAGCGCACCACACCGTCCGGTACGAGGTACCAGACCGGATCCCCCTGGGCGACGCGCGCCCGGCAGTCGGTCGAGGAGATGGCCAGCGCGGGCACCTCGACCAGGGACACCGCCCCCTCGGGCAGCCCGGGGTCCGCGAGGACGTGGCCGGGCCGGGTCACCCCGATGAAGTGGGCGAGCGAGACCAGCTCCGCCGCGTCGTGCCAGGTGAGGATCTGGCTGAGCGCGTCGGCGCCGGTGATGAAGAAGAGGTCCGCGTCCTCGTGCTCCGCCCGTAGATCACGCAGCGTGTCTATCGTGTACGTCTTGCCGCCGCGGTCGATGTCGATGCGGCTGACGGAGAACTGCGGGTTGGACGCGGTCGCGATGACCGTCATCAGATAGCGGTCCTCGGCGGGGGTCACCCTCTTGTGACTCTTCTGCCACGGGTGCCCCGTGGGCACAAAGACGACCTCATCGAGGTGGAACTGGCTGGCCACCTCGCTGGCGGCGACCAGGTGTCCGTGATGGATCGGGTCGAACGTCCCGCCCATCACGCCGAGCCGCCGCTTCACGGGCCCTGTGTGCTCTCCCATGCGTGCAGACCCTACTTGGCGGGACGCGGTGCCGGGGGCCGGGTGTACGGGCTTAACGGTCGCGGTTGAAGCGCGTGGTGATCCAGAGCAGGAGAAGCAGGATGAAAAGGGCGCTGCCGCCGGTGAGGAAGGGGCTCAGGCTCTCGTGCTGGCCCCCGTGCCCGGCTTCTTCGGCGAGGGAGACCAGGGACTGTGCGGTGGAGTGCAGGCTCATCGTTGGCTGGACCAATCCGGGCGGGTGTCGGACAGAGGCTTCCGCCACATCGTAAGCGCCACGTCACCGGGGGCTCACGCCGACTCCGCCCGAAGGCGCCCCGCCCCGTTCACCGACGGGCCCCGGCCGTGCCCGAAGTCGGGGCCCGCGGGCGGCAGTCCCGGTGGGTCGGCCCTGGTCGGTCGGCCCGTTGGCCGGTCGGCTGCGGTCAGTCCTGGTTGCCGTAGCCGCGCAGCAGGAACCAGGCGAGCAGACCCGCCCCCACCACGCCCACGACGATCACGGTGCGCAGGAGCCAGCCGGGGCCACCGCCCCGGGAGGTCTCCTCGGCGGCGGCGAGAAGCAGGCTCGGATGCGGCATGGCAGTGGCTCCCTTTTGTGCGGGCCTGGGTGGGCAGTGGTGCGCCCGCCAGCGTACGCCCGGGCATCCATTCCGCTGTCAGTGGCGTCCTCTAGGCTGAATCACACGCAGTCGAACAGGGGAGGCCCCAATGACGGAGAGCCCAGACGGCGGCGCGAAGGTACCGAGCAGGAACCGCAGGCGGTTCCCCGGCATCTCGTCGCGGTCCTACGAGCACCCGGCGGACCGCTCGGCGCTGGTCGCGCTGCGCAAGCTGAGCGGGTTCGACACCGTCTTCAAGACGCTGAGCGGGCTGCTGCCCGAGCGCAGCCTGCGGCTGCTCTTCCTGTCGGACTCGGTCCGCGTCAGCGACCAGCAGTTCGCGCACCTCAACGCGATGCTGCGGGACGCCTGCTACATCCTGGACCTGGAGAAGGTCCCCCCGATGTACGTCAACCAGGACCCGCAGCCCAACGCCATGTGCATCGGCCTGGACGAGCCGATCATCGTGGTGACGACCGGCCTGGTCGAGCTGCTGGACGAGGAGGAGATGCGGGCCGTCATCGGCCACGAGGTGGGCCACGCCCTCTCCGGGCACGCGGTGTACCGCACGATCCTGCTGTTCCTGACCAACCTCGCCACCAAGGTCGCCTGGATCCCGCTCGGCAATGTCGCGGTGATGGCGATCGTGACGGCGCTGCGCGAGTGGTTCCGCAAGTCGGAGCTGTCGGCCGACCGGGCCGGCCTGCTGGTCGGGCAGGACCTCCAGGCGTCGATGCGCGGCCTGATGAAGCTGGCCGGCGGCAACCACCTGCACGAGATGAACGTCGACGCGTTCCTCAAGCAGGCCGAGGAGTACGAGTCCGGCGGCGACCTGCGGGACTCCGTGCTGAAGATCCTCAACCTCCTGCCGCGCAGCCACCCGTTCACCACGGTCCGCGCCGCCGAGCTGAAGAAGTGGGCCGAGAGCCGCGACTACCAGCGCATCATGGACGGCCACTACCCGCGCCGCGAGGAGGACAAGGACACCTCGGTCTCCGACTCCTTCAAGGACTCCGCGGCGCACTACGCCGAGTCGGTGCGCACCAGCAAGGACCCGCTGATGGGCCTGGTGCGCGATCTGGCCGGCGGCGCCGGGGACTTGGGCGGCAAGCTGCGCGACACGGTCTTCGGCACCCGTCCCAACGGCACCGGTGGCCAGGGCGGCACTAACGGACCGGATGACTCGGCTTCGGCTGGGAAGTAGCCGAAAGCTCGCCGCAGAGCGAGGCGTTGGCCCGGCCCCGGGCGTAGGGGTCGGTGCCGGCGGGCCGGTCGGTGCCGGCGTGCTGCCCGGCGAGCAGCGGGCGCAGCGCATCGGCCGGCTGTGAGGAGCAGGACAGCGGGCCGGCCTGGAGGTCGCTCTGCGCGACGGCTAGTCGGTGGTCGGCGAGGTCGTCCCGGTTGATCCGGAAGTGCAGTTCGCGGCGCACGGTGACGAGCGAGGCGGCGCCCGGCGTCGGCCGGCCGGTGTGCTGCCCGGCGCCGTCCGCGGGGGCGCCGGGGGCCGGCTGCACGGCGTAGACGAAGGTGTAGTCGGCGGCGATGTCGAGGGTGTCCGCGCTCGACTCCGTGGCCTTCAGCGTGCCGTTGACGCGGACGTTGTGGTCGGCGAGCCGGACCAGCTTGGGGTCGAAGCGCACCAGCCAACCGGTGGCCGCGTCCTGGCCGTTGTCGTCGGGGTGCGCCACGCTCCGGTCGAACTGGTCGAGTTGGCCGGTGTCCAGCAGCAGCCGGACGGGGCGCACCGAGCCGCCGGTGAGGGTGGCCGGGTCCACCGACGAGCGCACGAGGTACTCCTTGGCGATGGTCAGCGCGGTCACGATCTGGTCGTCGGAGAAGTGCGTACTGCGCTGCACGGTGGGGAGGTTGATGCCGGCGGCGCCGATCCGGTAGTCGGCCGCCGGGCTGTGCGCGAAGAGGTCCGCCGGGGTCGCGCCCGGTACGGTGCCGGGCGGCGCGAGCGGCACCACCGCGGACTGCAGCGGCTGCGCGCGGGCCGGTTCGGGCGCCTTGTAGGGGTGCCGGATGCCCATGTAAACGGCCGTGCCGAAGGCCAGCACGATCAGCAGCACCAGCAGGAACGCCTGCCGGGACCCGCCCGGCCGCAGCCATGTGTGGCGGGTCTTCACCGCCGGTGCGTGGTGCTCGCCCAAACGCTCGTCGGCGGAGAACTCCTGCAATCGCGCCGCGCGTACGAACCGCTCGTCGAAGACCACGGATCGGTACTCGTCCTCACCGCCTCCCGGGGCGCCGTCGGGCATCCCCTCGGGAGGGTCACCAGGCCCGGTCATACAACAAGGGTAGGTCTGACGGGGCCGAGGTAAACGCGGGGAGGCGGTACAACTTCGGGTCAGCGCGGCCCGGAGCCCGCCGAGAACGACGGACGCGGCGGTTCCGCGGAGCCGACCGTGGGTACACCGGGGCGCGGCGAGGTGAGCGGGTCCGCGCCGGTCTTCGGGGAGGCGCCGGTGGACGGGGCGTCGACGCCGGTGGAACTGGCCGGCGGGGCGGGGCTCTGGCCGCGCCCGGAGGCGCCCCGGTAGACGGCGCTGAAGGCCAGCGCCACCAGCCCGACACCCATCACCACGGCCAGCACCCAGGCCATGGGGCGGTGCCAGCGGGCGGTGCCGCGGTAGGGGCGCAGCGCGCCGCCGTACGGGCCGTAGGGGCCCTCCGGGGCGTGGTCGTCGGGATCCTCCGGCCGGGCGCCTATCCCGTCGCGGTCGTAGTCGTCGTCCGGGCCCAGGCCCGCGCCCAGCCGGGCGGCCGCCTCGGCCTCCGCGCGCGCCTCGGCGGCGGCCAGCATCCGCTCGACCGCCGAGGGCTCGTGGATCGTCGCGGCTCGTACGAATTCCTCGTCGAAGACCACGGATGCGAACTCCCCGTCCGCGCGTCCGTGGCTTCCGTGGTGGTGCTCGTCGGGCTCTTCGCCGTCCGGGAACGGCATGCCCCCCACGTCGTCCGGCACCCGTCCAGGGTAGCCCCGGCCGGACCTTTTGGGCAGGGAGAAGAGGGGGGCGGATACGGGCGGAACGGGGCCGTCCGCCCGGGGTTCTCAGCGGGTGTGGCCGTCGCCCGTGACGATGTACTTGGTGGAGGTCAGCTCGGGCAGACCCATGGGGCCGCGGGCGTGCAGCTTCTGGGTGGAGATGCCGATCTCGGCGCCGAAGCCGAACTGGCCGCCGTCGGTGAACCGCGTCGAGGCGTTGACCGCGACGGTGGTGGAATCCACCAACTGGGTGAACCGGCGGGCGGCGGCCTGGGAGCCGGTGACGATGGCCTCGGTGTGGCCGGAGGTCCAGCGCCGGATGTGGGCGACCGCGGCGTCCAGGTCGGGCACGACGGCGGCGGCGATGTCGTAGGAGAGGTACTCGGTGGCCCAGTCCTCGTCGGTGGCGGGGGCGACCAGGCCGGGGCCGGCCTGCTGCCAGGCGGCGTCGCCGTGCACCACCACGCCGGCCTGGGTCAGCGCCTCCAGGGCGCGCGGCAGGAACTTCTGCGCGATGCCGGCGTGCACCAGCACGGTCTCGGCGGCGTTGCAGACGCTGGGGCGCTGGGCCTTGGAGTTGACCAGGATGTCGAGGGCCATGTCGAGGTCGGCGGCCTCGTCGACGTAGACGTGGCAGTTGCCGGTGCCGGTCTCGATGACCGGGACGGTGGACTCCTCGACGACGGTGCGGATCAGGGCGGCGCCGCCGCGCGGGATCAGCACGTCGACCAGGCCGCGGGCGCGCATCAACTCGCGCACCGAGTCGCGGCTCTCCCCCGGCACCAACTGGACGGCGTCGGCCGGCAGTCCGGCGCTCTGCACGGCGCCGCGCAGGACGTCCACCAGGGCGCTGTTGGAGGCGTAGGCGGAGGACGAGCCGCGCAGCAGCACGGCGTTGCCGGACTTCAGGCAGAGCGCGGCGGCGTCGACCGTGACGTTGGGGCGGGCCTCGTAGATGATGCCGATCACGCCGAGCGGGACCCGGACCTGGCGCAGGTCGAGGCCGTTGGGCAGGGTCGAACCGCGGACCACCTCGCCGACCGGGTCGGGCAGCGCGACGACCTTGCGGACGTCGTCGGCGATGGCGGCGATCCGCTCGGGGGTGAGGGTGAGCCGGTCCACGATCGACTCGGAGGTGCCGGCGGCGCGGGCCTTGTCGATGTCCTCGGCGTTGGCCGCGACCAGGGTGGCGGTCTGCGCCACCAGGGCGTCGGCGATGGCGAGCAGCGCCCCGTCGCGGGCCGTGCGCGGCAGCGGGGCCAGGACGGCGGCCGCCTCCTTGGCGCGGCGGGCGGTGTCGAGGACGGGCGAGGACGGGGAAGCGCTGCTGGTCATGGCGGCAGCCTAACGCCGCGCCGGCCGACGGCCGCGACGGATCCCACAGAGCGGGACGCCGGTCACACCGGCACCGGGGTCTGTGGACGACGCCGCGGACCGCCGGGGTACGGCGACGGTGGGCGAGCGACCGTTGGTGGGCCCGCCCTGGCGGGCCGCGGGTCCGGCCGTGCTCCGTCAGAAGCGCCCTAGTAGGGATGGACCCCCACCGGCGAGGCCGGTGGCGGCCCGTAGCCCTCCGCGACGCGCTGGTGGTAGGTCTCCCGGTCGATGACCTCCAGGCCGACGATCTCCCAGGGCGGCAGCTTGGCCGTCGAGCGGTGCTCGCCCCACAACCGGAGCGCGACCGCGGCCGCGTCGTGCAGGTCCCGGGCCTCTTCCCAGTAGCGGATCTCGGCGTGGTCGTTGGCGTAGCGGCTGGTCAACAGGAACGGGTGGTCGTGCGCGAGCTGTTCCAGCGCCCGCCGGACCTCCTTCAGCGGGGCCTCGGCGCCCGAGACGCTGAGGGTGACGTGCCAGAGTCGGGACACCTCCCGGCGCTCCTCCTCCCGCGCCCGCGGCGCCGTCCGGTCCCGCTCCGCCCGCCGATCGCCCTCCGGCCGGGCGGCGCCGCCGGCGCTCCCGGTGGACCCGACGCTGGTCAGTGTGCGCTCCGCCGTCCCTCGGGCCGGAGCTCCTGGGCGCCCTCGTGTCACCGGCGGCCTCCTGTGATGCGAATCGCTCCGCCCCCTTGAGGTGCGGAGCCGACTGGTGCGGTCGTCCTTCGGCGTGACGCGCTCGCGCGCTGCGGGCGCCGCTCCCCTACGGCGCCCCCGCAACAAAGTTGACCAGCCCGCGGCCGCTCGCGGGGCGGTTTTACCGAAGGTCCCCAATGAAAGGCTGACGGAGGGCCGGTCCCGTACGGACCGCGCCGCGGTCCCGTGGGGCGGGGCGTCAGCGGTGAAGCAGCACCAGGTCGTCGCGGTGCACGACCTCCCGCTCATACGCCGGTCCGAGCTCGCGGGCCAGGTCCCTGGTCGAACGACCAATCAATCGGGGGATTTCCCGGGCGTCGAAGTTGACCAACCCACGGGCGACGGCGTGACCGTCGGCGTCCCGCAGCTCGACCGGGTCGCCGGCGGAGAACTCGCCCTCGACGCCGGAGATCCCGGCCGGCAGCAGCGAGGAGTTCCGCTCGACGACGGCCCGCACCGCCCCGTCGTCCAGCACGAGGGCGCCCCGCGGCGTCGAGGCGTGCGCCAGCCACAGCAGCCGGTCGGCGGAGCGGCGGCCGGTGCGCAGGAAGTGGGTGCCGGTGTCGGCGCCGGCCAGGGCGTCGCCGGCGTGCACGGCGGAGGTGAGCACGACGGGGACGCCGGCCGCGGCCGCGATCCGGGCCGCCTCGACCTTGGTGACCATGCCGCCGGTCCCGACGCCGGACTTCCCGGCGCTCCCGATGGAGATGCCGGTCAGGTCCTCGGGCCCGGCGACCACGTCTATCCGGGACGTGCCGGGGATGGCCGGGTCGCCGTCGTAGAGGCCGTCCACGTCGGAGAGGAGGACCAGCAGGTCGGCGCGGACGAGGTGGGCGACGAGGGCGGCCAGCCGGTCGTTGTCGCCGAAGCGGATCTCGTCGGTGGCGACGGTGTCGTTCTCGTTGACGATCGGCACCGCCCCCATGGCCAGCAGTTGGTCCAGGGTGCGGCAGGCGTTGCGGTAGTGGGCCCGCCGGCTGGTGTCGTCGGAGGTCAGCAGCACCTGGCCGACCCGGCGGCCGTAGCGGGCGAACGAGGCGGTGTAGCGGGCGACCAGCAGGCCCTGGCCGACACTGGCGGCGGCCTGCTGCCGGGCCAGGTCGCGGGGGCGGCGGTCGAGCCCCAGAGGGGCGAGGCCGGCGGCGATGGCCCCGGAGGAGACCAGCACGATCTCCTTGTCCTGGTGCTTGGCGAGCACGTCCACCAGGGCGTCGACGCGGTCCGCGTCCAGGCCCCCGGCGGCCGTGGTCAGCGAGGAGGAGCCGACCTTCACCACGATCCGGCGGGCGTCCGTCACGTCCTGGCGGCCCGGGTCGCCGCCGGCCGGCGCCTCCGGTGCGCCACCGCCCTCGGCGAAGGCCCCGAGGGCCGCTCCTTCGTCGTGCCTTGCCCCTGCCACCTGCATACCCCTGTGCTCGCGGTCCCTGAAGACGTACGGAAGCCGTACAGCCGCAATCTACGGCAGCGGCCCCGGCGGACGCCTCGTCATATCGCCTGGCGGACGCCCCCGCGGACACCGGGAACGCGGCGACGGGGCACCCAAGTAAATAAAGTAAGACGGAAAATGCCACCCGCAGGTTGCGTTCGATTGGTCCGTTTCGCGGTGAAGAGCGCCACAGCAGATTGTCACCAAGGCCAACAAGGTCATACGGTCGGGTGTCAATCGGTCCCGTTTCGCCGCCTCGGCGGCGTCGCAGCGCGGAACCCGGTCGCCGTCCCCGGCCTCCCCCTCGAACTTTCTGCTGCCAGGAGCCCTCCCCGTGCCTTCCGCCGGAATCGCCCCCAGACGAGCCGTCCAGCTCGCGGCGCTCTTCGCGATGATGTTCGCGTTCACCGCCCAGTTGCTCGGCGCGCTGCTGCCCGTCATTCCGCTGTTCATCGCAGCGTCCGTGGTCAACCTGGCTCTTGACCTGGTCCTCCAGCATCTGCAACCGGGCCTGCTCTCCCTCCTCGGCCGGATCCGGTTCGACGTGACGGTGCGTCAACTGTTGCGGGACATGTCGATGCTGGTCGGCCTCCTGCACATCGACGGCATCAACCCCCTGGAGGAGCAGGCCCCGCTCACCATCACCCTGCTCGCCTTCTACGGCACCCACTTCGTGTGCCAGACCATCGCCGTCCTGGTCCGCCGGTCCCGCAGCCTGCCGTTCGTCACCCGCAACATCGACGCCGGCGCGCTGGGCCTCACCGACGCCCCGCCGCGGCTGCTCTACCGCCAGACCGGCCGCCGCCTGCTGCGCTTCTCGGTGCCCACCACGGCGGGCCTGATGGTCACGGCCGTCACCGGCAACGTCCTGTGGGGCGGCCTCGGCCTCACCGTCGCACTGCTGCTCTCCGCCGGCGGCACCCTCTACCTGAGCACCTGGCTGCTGCCCGGGAAGGGCGTCATCGACGAACAGCGCGCCCTGGCCTGGCTGGACGCCTGGCTGGCCGACTACCGCCCCACGGTCGGCATGTACTTCTCCGGCGGCGCCACCTCCGCCTACCAGGCCAACATGTGGCTCGACACCCTGGCCGACCTGGACGGGAAGCCGATCATCGTGCTCCGCGAGCGGTTCATGGTGCAGAAGATCGAGGCCACCGACATCCCGATCGTCTGCATCCCCAAGGTCGCCCACCTGATGCGCCTGGAGCACTCCGCCCTCAAGGTGCTGCTGCACCCGGCGAACTCCGGCAAGACCTCGCAGATCCTGCGGATCCCCTCCATCAAGCACGCCTTCATCAACCACGGCGAGAGCGACAAGCTCTCCTCCTGCAACCCGTACGCCAAGGCGTACGACGAGGTGTGGGTGGCCGGTCCGGCGGCCCGGGACCGCTACCAGCTCGCCGACATCGGCGTCGAGGACAAGGACGTCGTCGAGGTCGGCCGCCCCCAACTGGCGCCGATCCGCCCCTACGAGGGCGCCCCGCTCGCCCGGTACACCACCGTGCTCTACGCCCCCACCTGGGAGGGCTGGGACGGCAACCCGGGCAACACCTCGGTGATCCTGGCCGGCGAGAACCTCGTCCGCGCCCTGCTCGCCGACCCCGCGGTCCGGCTGCTCTACAAGCCGCACCCGATGACCGGCTCGGTGGAACCGCGGGCCGGCGCCGCCGACGCCCGCATCCAGGCGATGATCACGGAGGCCAACGCCCGGCGCGGCGGCGCCCTGCCCGGCCCGGAGGCCGCATCCGAACTGGCCCGCCGCACCGCCGAGTTGGACCGGCTGACCACCGCCGCCTTCCGCAAGAACGCCGACGAGTTGGAGCGGATGCGGCTCCAGGGCACCCCCGAGGAGGGCCGCGCGGCCGCCGTCGAGGCCGCGGTCACCGCCTGGGAGGGGGCGTACTGGGACTCCTTCCCCGAGTGGGAGCACCGGGTCATCACCACCGCGCGCCCCGGCATCTTCGCCTGCTTCAACCAGGCGGACCTGCTGATCAGCGACGTCTCCAGCGTGGTCTCGGACTACCTGACCAGCGAGAAGCCGTACGCCGTCGCCAACACCTCCGGGATGGCCGAGGACGACTTCCGGGCGGCCTTCCCGACCGTCCGGGCGGCCACCATCCTCACGCCCGACGCGTCCGGCGTGCCCGCGCTCCTCGACGCGGTGCGCACCCCGGAGCTCGACGGTCTGGCCGCGGCCCGCGCCGAGCTCAAGGAGTACCTGCTCGGCCCGTCCGACCCGCCCTCGACGGTCCGCTTCAACCGGGCCGCGGTGGAGCTGTGCGGCAGGGCCGACGAGCGTCGGCGGCGGATGGAGAGCCGGCTCTCCGGCATCCCCGTCCAGCGCTCCCAGCAGGGCGTGACCACCGTGGAGAGGCCCCCCAACGGCACCGGCGGCGCCTCGGACACGACCGCCACCGTCTAGCCGTCCGGCGGGCCGCTCGCGTGGGTCCCGTCAGAACGACCGCAGGCCCGGGAGGAGCGCTCCTCCCGGGCCTGCGGTCGTCGTGCGGGACGTTCGTCGAGCGGCCGCCGGGCCGCCGCGAACTCCGCGGCTAGAACGGCGAGAAGCCGTCGTAGTCGCTCTGCGCCTCGTCGCGCTCCGCGTCGCGGTCACGGCGGCGCTGGGCGGCCGGGCGCGGGGCCTCGAAGCGGTGGTCCTCACCGCGCCGGCCCAGCATCTCCGCGCCGGCCGACATCGACGGCTCCCAGTCGAAGACCACCGCGTCGTCCTCGGAGCCGATCGCCACGCCGTCCATGGCGCGGGCGCCCGCCTTGAGCAACGCGTCCTCGACGCCGAGGCGGTTGAGCCGGTCGGCGAGGTAGCCGACGGCCTCGTCGTTGTTGAAGTCGGTCTGGCGGACCCAGCGTTCGGGCTTCTCGCCGCGGACGCGGAAGAGGCCGTCGGCCTCCTTGGTGACCGTGAAGCCCGCGTCGTCGACCGCCTTGGGGCGGATCACGATCCGGGTGGTCTCCTGCGGCGGCTTGGCGGCGCGCGCCGCGGCGACGATCTCCGCCAGGGCGAAGGACAGCTCCTTCAGGCCCTGCCGGGCCACCGCGGAGACCTCGAAGACGCGGTAGCCGCGCGCCTCCAGGTCCGGGCGGATCATATCGGCGAGGTCCTGGCCGTCCGGGATGTCGACCTTGTTGAGGACGACCACCCGCGGCCGGTCGCCGAGGCCGCCGTACTGGGCCAGCTCCTCCTCGATGATGTCGAGGTCGGAGACCGGGTCACGGTCCGACTCCAGGGTGGCGGTGTCCAGGACGTGGACGAGCACCTCGCAGCGCTCGACGTGCCGCAGGAACTCCAGGCCCAGGCCCTTGCCCTGGCTGGCGCCGGGGATCAGGCCGGGGACGTCGGCGATGGTGTAGACCGTCGCGCCGGCGGTCACCACGCCGAGGTTGGGCACCAGCGTCGTGAACGGGTAGTCGGCGATCTTCGGCTTGGCCGCCGAGAGCACCGAGATCAGCGAGGACTTGCCGGCGCTCGGGTAGCCGACCAGCGCGACGTCCGCGACGGTCTTGAGCTCCAGCACGATGTCCCGGGCCCCGCCGGGCTCGCCGAGCAGCGCGAAGCCGGGGGCCTTGCGGCGGGCGGAGGCCAGCGCGGCGTTGCCGAGGCCGCCGCGGCCGCCCTGTCCGGCGACGAACTGGGTGCCCTGGCCCACCATGTCGGCCAGCACCTCGCCGTTCCCGTCCAGGACGACGGTGCCGTCGGGCACCGGCAGGATCAGGTCCTTGCCGTTCTTGCCCTCGCGGTTGTCGCCCGCGCCCGGCTGGCCGTTGGTGGCCTTGCGGTGCGGGTGGTGGTGGTAGTCCAGGAGCGTGGTGACGTCCTGGTCGACGACGAGGATCACGTCGCCGCCGCGGCCACCGTTGCCGCCGTCCGGACCGCCGAGCGGCTTGAACTTCTCCCGATGGACGGAGGCACAGCCGTGGCCTCCGTTACCCGCGGCGACGTGCAGCTCGACGCGGTCCACGAAGGTGGTCATGGTGGGGGTGCCTCCAGATCAGCGGGGTCTTCTACGTACTGAGCGGGTGTCCGCGCGACACCCGGCCCGCCGCGCGCACGGCGGGTTGTCTTCTTCTCAACGCGCCAAGGGCGGACCGGTCTTCCCGCTTGACGCGGGAAGAGGCGGTCCGCCCCTGACAACGTGCTTCGACGTGCGTCCTGGCCCGAATTACTGGGCGGGGACGATGTTCACGACCTTGCGGCCGCGGAAGGTGCCGAACTGCACCGCACCGGGCTGCAGGGCGAACAGGGTGTCGTCGCCACCGCGACCGACGCCCGTGCCCGGGTGGAAGTGGGTGCCACGCTGGCGGACCAGGATCTCACCGGCGAGAACGGTCTGACCGCCGAAGCGCTTCACACCGAGCCGCTGAGCGTTGGAATCGCGACCGTTCCGAGTGGACGATGCGCCCTTCTTGTGTGCCATGTCTCCTCAGTCCCTTACTTCGCCGGAGCGTCGATGCCGGTGATCTTCAGCGCCGTGTGGAGCTGGCGGTGGCCGATCCGCTTCTTGTAACCGGTCTTGTTCTTGTACTTCTGGATCCGGATCTTGTCGCCCTTGTGGTGGTCGACGACCTCGGCCTGGACCTTCACGCCCGCCAGGACCCACGGGTCGCTGGTGACCGCGTCGCCGTCGACGACCAGCAGCGTGGAGAGCTCGACGGTGTCGCCGACCTTGCTGGTGGAAATGCGGTCAACCTCGATGACGTCGCCAACAGCAACCTTCTGCTGGCGCCCGCCGGTGCGCACGATCGCGTACACGCGGAACTCTCTCTCGCTAGGTTTCGATCCTCTGATGCCAGCCGCCCTCACGGGCTCAGGGACGTCCCGTGGAATCCGACCCGTGGATGACGGGTGGACGAGCGGCCTCCCTCGGCGGAGCCGAGAGGTGTGTGCTCAGAAGTGGTGGTGTCCACAGACACCGACGGTCAAGGTTACGGGGCCTCGACCAGGGGGTCAAACCGGCCCCGGACCGCCTTTTCGACGGCCCGGGGCCGGGCACTGCTCTAGTCCTCCGCGGAGGCGGACACCGACGCGGCCGAGGACTGCTCGGCGGCCGCGGTCTTCTTCGCCGCAGCCTTCTTCGTCGTGGTCTTCTTCGCGGTGGTCTTCTTGGTCGCGGCCTTCTTGGCGGTGGTCTTCTTCGCCGCCGTCTTCTTGGTCGCGGTCTTGGCCGTGGTCTTCTTCGCCGCGGTCTTCTTGGCCGTGGTCTTGGCGGTGGCCTTCTTGGCCGTCGCCTTCTTCGCCGTCGCCTTCGCGGTCTTCTTCGCCGCGGGCTCCGGCTCGGCGACCTCCGCACCCTCGGTGGCCTCGGCCGGCTGCTCCGGGGCCTTCTCGGGCTCCGGCTCGCTGGCCGGCGCGGTGATCACGATCGTCCCCGCGGCCTCACCGGCGGCCTCCGGCGAACCGGTCGGCGCGGACACCCGACGGGTGGCCCGACGACGCGGACGCGCCGGCGCGGGCTCCGGCTCGGCAGCGGCCTCGACCACGGGCGCCTCGACGGCCGGCTCCGGGGCCTTCTCGGGCTCCGGCTCGGCGGCCGGCACCACGATCGCGGCGGCCTCCTCGGTGGCCTTGGGGGTACCGGCCGGCGCGGACGCCTTCCGGCTCGCCCGACGGCGACCCCGGCCCCGACCGGCTGCGGCGGCCTCGGCCTCGGCGGGGCTGCCGAACCACTCGTCGGCACCGTCCACCGACGGCTGCAGTTGGGCCTCGGTCACCGCGACCGGCTCCAGCTCCGGAGCCTCCTCGACGGCCGACACCGGCACCTCGACCTCGACGGGCTGCTCCGGCTGGGCACCGTTCGCCCCGGCCTTGCCCTTCTTCTTGCGCTTGCCGCCACCGCCGGCCGCCGTCGGCTGGTCCATGTGGACGATGACGCCGCGGCCGTTGCAGTGCACGCACTGCTCGGAGAACGACTCCAGCAGCCCCTGGCCGACCCGCTTGCGGGTCATCTGCACCAGGCCGAGCGAGGTGACCTCGGCCACCTGGTGCTTGGTCCGGTCCCGGCCCAGGCACTCCAGCAGGCGCCGCAGCACCAGGTCCCGGTTGGACTCCAGCACCATGTCGATGAAGTCGATGACGACGATGCCACCCAGGTCGCGCAGCCGCAGTTGGCGCACGATCTCCTCGGCCGCCTCCAGGTTGTTCCGGGTGACGGTCTCTTCGAGGTTGCCGCCCTGCCCGGTGAACTTCCCGGTGTTGACGTCGACCACGACCATGGCTTCGGTCTTGTCGATCACCAGCGAACCGCCGCTGGGCAGCCAGACCTTGCGGTCCAGCGCCTTCATCAGCTGCTCGTCGATCCGGTACGTCGCGAAGACGTCGACCTCGGACGTCCACCGCTGGAGCCGGTCGACCAGGTCCGGCGCGACGTGCGAGACGTAGCCGTGGATGGTCTCCCAGGCGCCGTCACCGCTGACGATGACCTTGGAGAAGTCCTCGTTGAAGATGTCGCGGACGACCCGGACCGTCATGTCCGGCTCGCCGTAGAGCAGGCTCGGCGAGCTGGTGGAGGCCGCCTTCGCCTTCTTCTGGATCTCCTCCCACTGCGCCTGCAGCCGCTCGACGTCCCGGCGCAGCTCGTCCTCGCTCGCGCCCTCCGCGGCGGTGCGCACGATGACGCCCGCGTCCTCGGGAACGATCTTCTTGAGGATCTGCTTCAGTCGGGCCCGCTCGGTGTCCGGGAGCTTGCGGCTGATGCCGGTCATCGAGCCCTCGGGCACGTAGACCAGGTAGCGGCCGGGCAGCGAGACCTGGCTGGTCAGCCGTGCGCCCTTGTGGCCGATCGGGTCCTTGGTGACCTGCACCAGCACCGACTGGCCGGACTTCAGCGCGGTCTCGATGCGGCGCGGCCCGTTGGCCATGCCCAGCGCCTCGAAGTTGACCTCGCCGGCGTAGAGCACGGCGTTGCGGCCCTTGCCGATGTCGACGAAGGCGGCCTCCATCGACGGCAGGACGTTCTGCACCTTGCCCAGGTAGACGTTGCCGACGTAGCTGGTGGCCTGCTCCTTGTTGACGAAGTGCTCGACCAGCACGTTGTCCTCAAGGACCCCGATCTGGGTGCGCTCGCCGCTCTGCCGGACCACCATCACGCGCTCGACGGCCTCCCGGCGCGCCAGGAACTCCGCCTCGGTGATGATCGGCACCCGGCGACGGCCCTGCTCGCGGCCCTCGCGGCGACGCTGCTTCTTGGCCTCCAGGCGCGTCGAGCCCTTGATGGACTGCACCTCGTCGGCGCCGGTGCCCTCGTCCTTCTTGCGGGGCTCGCGGACCTTGACGACGGTGCGCTCGGGGTCGTCGGCGTGCGCGGGCTCGGCCTCGGCGCTGTCGCCACCGCGCCGGCGGCGACGCCGACGGCGACGGCTGCTGCTGGTGCTGACGGGGCCCTCGGCCTCCTCCTCGGCCTCGGCCGGCTCCTCGCCCTCGGCGGTCTCGGCCTCCTCCTCGGCGGCGCCGGCCTCCGCCGACTGCTCCTCGGCGTCCTCGACCGCCTCGCCGCGACGACGACGGCGGCCACCCCGGCGACGCCGGCGCGAGGGACGCTCGCCCTCCTCGCCGACGACCTCGGCGTGCTCCTCCTCGGCCTCGACGGCCTCGGCGGTCCCGGCGCTCTCCTCGGTCACCTTCTCCTCGACCTGCGCCGGGGCCACCTGCTCGGCCTCGGCCGGCTCACCACGGCGGCGGCGACGGCGACGGGTGGCGGCCGCGGGCGCCTCCTCCACCGGCTGCTCGACCGTGGCGGCCTCCTGGCGGGCGGCGGCGTGCGCGACGGCGGCGCTCTCCGGCGTCTGGAACATCGGCTCGGAAGAGAAGACCGGCGCCTGGAAGACGGCGGTCGGCGGGCGCTGCGCCCGGCGGCGACCCCGGGCCGGCGCCTCCGCCTTCTCCTCGGCACGGGGCGCCTCGGCGGCCACCGGCTCCGCGGGCCGCTCGGTCCGACGACGCCGGCGCCGCGGGGCCTCGGCCTCGGCGGACTCCTCGACGGCCGGCTGCGCGGCGGCCGGCGCGGCGCTCTCCTCGACGGCGGCCTGCGGCGCACCGGTCGGCGCCGTGGCCTTACGCGTCGCCCGACGACGCCCACGCACCGGACGCGCCTCCTCCTCAGCGGCCACAACGGGCGCCTCGGCAACGGCCGGAGTCTCCTCCGCCGCCTCTTCCTCCTCGTCCGCGGTCTCCTCGACCACCGGCTCCGGCGCGCTCACCTTGCGGGTGGCCCGACGACGCGCACGGGTCGGGCGCGGCTCCTCCTCGGGGGCAGCGGCCGGCGTCTCCTCGACGACCGGCGGCGCGGCGCTCTCCTCGACGGCGGCCTGCGGCGCACCGGCCGGCGCCGTGGCCTTACGCGTCGCCCGACGACGCCCACGCACCGGACGCGCCTCCTCCTCGGCAGCCGCGACGGGCGCCTCGGCAACGGCCGGCGCCTCGGCGGACTGCTCCGGGGTGGTTGCGGGCGCGCCGGCGGGGGCGGTCGCCTTGCGGGTCGCCCGGCGGCGCGGGCGGGCCGGCCGCTCCTCGGCGGCGGGCGCGGGGGTCTCCACGGCGGCACTCGCCACCGGGGTCTCGGTGCTCACGACCGTCGTCTCGGCCGGGGTAGCGGCCGGCGGGCCGGCCGGGCGGGACGCCGCGCGGCGCCGGCGGCGCGGCGGCAGCGTGTCGCTGGGCGAGGTGTCGTTGTTGCCAGCACGATCCGCGGACCGAGTGGATTCATTGGGCTCAATAGATTCGAGCATGCGGGCGGTTCTCCCGTCACGCTCCCGGGCGCCACGCCTGATTCCGGCCGCGGACCGCGTGATGAGCGCGGTACCACCGTCCGGGGCGCGGGCGCCGCACGGGAGCTGTCGTCTCGCTCGCCGGGCCCGTGGACCGGACCGGCGAAAGTCTCCTGGTCAGTGCGTCCGCCGAACCGGGGTGATGCCCTGGTCACCGGCGACGCGACGACGCGTCCTACGCAGTGCCGTCCCCGGAAGTCGCCGGGGCCCCGCTCTGCGCCTTCGCGGTACTCAGCCCGGCGGCCGTTGATGAAGCGGCCGTGGCAGCGTCGCGGTCGGGCGCCAACGGATCGGTCACCGAACCGGTCTCCTCATCGAGCAGCCCCTGCGCCAGCCTGGTCACCGCTGCGGGGACCGGCGGCGCCAGGTCGGCCGTAACCCGGAGGCCGGACAGGACGTCGTCGGGTCGAACGGCAGGTGTCAGATGCCGAACAACCAGCCGCAGTATCGCACAGGCACCGCCGCCGGGCCTATCGCCGGGCATCGGGGCCACTGCGCTCTCGGCCGGGCCGGCCTCAAGCCGCGCCACCGCGCCCCGGGCGTCGAAGGTCCGCATGCCGTTCTTGGTGCGGCGCTCGACCGGCACCTCCGCGGCGGCGAGGAACGCCTCGACGGCGCGCCCGGCCTCCTCGGGGGTGACCCCGTCGAGCCGGAGCTCCCACACCGACGCCTGGAGCCGGTCGGCGAGGCCGCTGGTGTGCGCCTCCACCGCGTCGGTCACGTCGAGGCCGGTCGGGAGGGAGGCGTCGAGCAGCGCCCGGACGGATTCCGGGTCGCGGTGTTGGGTGAGCTGGATCTCCAGGTACTCGGCCTCACTGCCGGTACCGGTCGGTGCGGCGTTGGCGTACGACACCTTGGGGTGCGGGGTGAAGCCCGCCGAGTAGGCCATGGGGACCTCGGCGCGGCGCAGCGCCCGCTCGAAAGCGCGCTGGAAGTCGCGGTGGCTGGTGAACCGGAGGCGGCCGCGCTTGGTGTAGCGCAGTCGGATGCGCTGCACCGCCGGTGCGGGCGGCGGGCCTTCGGGCTGTCGCTTGCCCAGTGTTACTTCTCCTTGGTGTAGGGGCGCGGCTGGTGCCGCCCCGTCCGGATCATCACCGCGTGAGCGGGGACACATCGTGCCCGGACGTCTTTACCTAGAGTACGTGCCGTCTCCCCGGTCGGTTCCCGGCGGGGCGCCCCGGCCGTGCCCCGCGGCCCCGTCCGCCCGGCGAAATCCATTCGGACGGGTGGGACGCCGGTGGCCCGGACTCCGCCCTCACGCGGAGATCCAGTACCGAAGCCTCTCCGCCCGGCGGTCCTCGAAAACCCCGCCGCACGCCTCGATCACCCGGCGCGAGCCGGCGTTGGTGTCGTCGCAGGTGACCAGCACCGGATCGAGGCCCAACTCGTGGTGGGCGTACGGCAGTACGGCGCGCAGCATCGCGGTGGCGTGGCCCCGGCGGCGGGCGGTGGGGCGCACCGCGTAGCCGATGTGGCCGCCGAGGTCCCGCAGGGACGGGGTGAGCCGGTGCCGGACGGTGATCCGTCCCAGGAAGGCGTCGCCGTCCACCCACCAGAACGTGGAGACCGGGACCGAACCGTCCGTCCGCTCGTCCAGGGCGACCCCGCCGACCTCGTGGACGTAGGCGGCGAAGCCCTCGGTGGACGGCCAATGGGGGCGCCAGGTCCGCAGCTCGCGGCCGAGGCTGGAGTCCGGGGAGCGGTGCACGCCCTCGGCGCGGAACTCCGCCATGGCGGCGCGGAAGGAGTCGTGGACGCGGACGGTGGGGGCGATCAGTTGCGGGGCCATGGGCCTCATTCTGCGGGCGCGCGCCGGCGGCGGGTACGGATCCGGCCCGGCCCCGCACAGGGCGGGACCGGGCCGGAGGCGCACGCGGTGCGGGACGGGCGTCGGCGGGAGGCCGCCGCCCGTCCGGGGGTCACTTCACGACGGACAGCGGCAGCAACTTCTTGCCGGTCGGGCCGATTTGGATGGAGGTGTCCATCTGCGGGCAGACGCCGCAGTCGAAGCACGGGGTCCAGCGGCAGTCCTCGACCTCGGTCTCGTCGAGGGCGTCCTGCCAGTCCTCCCACAGCCAGTCCTTGTCGAGACCGGAGTCGAGGTGGTCCCAGGGGAGGACCTCCTCGTAGGTGCGCTCGCGAGTGGTGTACCAGTCGACGTCCACGCCGAAGTCGGGCAGCGTCTTCTGCGCGCACTCCATCCAGCGGTCGTAGGAGAAGTGCTCGCGCCAGCCGTCGAAGCGGCCGCCGTCCTCGTAGACGGCGCGGATGACCGCGCCGATCCGACGGTCGCCGCGGGAGAGCAGGCCTTCGACGATGCCGGGCTTGCCGTCGTGGTAGCGGAAGCCGATCGAGCGGCCGTACTTCTTGTCCCCGCGGATCTTGTCACGGAGCTTGGCCAGGCGGGCGTCGGTCTCCTCGGAGGAGAGCTGCGGCGCCCACTGGAAGGGGGTGTGCGGCTTGGGGACGAAACCGCCGATGGAGACCGTGCAGCGGATGTCGTTGGACTTGGCGACCTCGCGGCCCTTGGCGATGACGTTGATGGCCATGTCGGCGATCTGCAGCACGTCGTCGTCGGTCTCGGTCGGCAGCCCGCACATGAAGTAGAGCTTCACCTGGCGCCAGCCGTTGCCGTAGGCGGTGGCGACGGTCCGGATCAGGTCCTCTTCGGAGACCATCTTGTTGATGACCTTGCGGATCCGCTCGCTGCCGCCCTCGGGGGCGAAGGTCAGGCCGGAGCGGCGCCCGTTGCGGGTGAGCTCGTTGGCAAGATCGATGTTGAAGGCGTCGACGCGGGTCGACGGCAGCGACAGCCCGATCTTGTCCTCCTCGTACCGGTCGGCGAGGCCCTTGGCCACGTCGCCGATCTCGGTGTGGTCCGCGGAGGACAGCGACAGCAGGCCGACCTCCTCGAATCCCGTGGCCTTCAGCCCCTTGTCCACCATCTCGCCGATGCCGGTGATGCTTCGCTCCCGTACGGGACGCGTGATCATGCCGGCCTGGCAGAAGCGGCAGCCGCGGGTGCAGCCACGGAAGATCTCGACCGACATCCGCTCGTGGACGGTCTCGGCCAGCGGGACGAGCGGCTGCTTGGGGTAGGGCCACTCGTCGAGGTCCATGACGGTGTGCTTGGAGACCCGCCACGGCACGCCGGAGCGGTTCGGCACGACGCGCGAGATGCGGCCGTCGCCGAGGTACTCGACGTCGTAGAACTTGGGGACGTAGACGCTGCCGGTCCGCGCGAGGCGGAAGAGCAGCTCGTCGCGGCCGCCGGGGCGACCCTCGGCCTTCCACGCCCGGATGATCTTGGTGATGTCCAGGACGGCCTGCTCGCCGTCGCCGATGACCGCGCAGTCGAGGAAGTCGGCGATCGGCTCGGGGTTGAAGGCGGCGTGGCCGCCGGCCAGGATCAGCGGGTGGTCCTCGGTGCGGTCCTTGGCCTCCAACGGGACGCCGGACAGGTCGAGGGCGGTGAGCATGTTGGTGTAGCCGAGCTCGGTGGAGAAGCTCAGGCCGAGCACGTCGAAGTCGCCGACGGGGCGGTGGGAGTCCACCGTGAACTGCGGCACCTGGTGCTCGCGCATCAGCGCTTCGAGGTCCGGCCAGACGCTGTAGGTGCGCTCGGCGAGGACGCCCTCCTGCTCGTTGAGCACCTCGTAGAGGATCATGACGCCCTGGTTGGGCAGCCCCACCTCGTAGGCGTCGGGGTACATGAGAGCCCAGCGGACGTCGCAGTCCGACCACTCCTTGACGGTGGAGTTCAGCTCACCGCCGACGTACTGGATGGGCTTCTGCACGTGCGGCAGCAGAGCTTCGAGCTGCGGGAAGACCGACTCGGACATCTCGAACCTTCGTGGGCTGACAGGGGGCGACTCACAAGCGTAACCCGCTCGGGAGCGCCCCTTCGACGGCCGTGGTCCCGGCCCACCCGTCACCTGCGCAACGCGTCCCGGTGTTTGCGGCGCGAGACCTCCGCCCACAGGGCCGGCAGCTCGCGCTCCCGTTCGGCGGCCAGCGCCTCCTCGCGACCGTAGAGGAGGCCGAAGGTGAAGCCGCTCTCGCCGGCCCGGCGGGCCTGGGTCGCCAGGTCACGGAGGGCGGCGCGGGCGACCACGCCGTCCTGGTGGTCGCCGAGGAGCTGCTGGAGCTGCTTGGTGCGCCGGGTGAAGGCGCGGGCCGGGCGGCCGAGCGCCGGGGTGGCCGCCTCCGCCGCGTACCGGGCGCGCTTGGCGGCCTTGCGGGCGCCGTGCAGGGCCTCGTCGCGGCCCGGCCCGGCGGGGGCGGCGAGGGCGGCCTCGACCCGGCGGGCCAGCCGCCGGTAGTCCTTGAGGACCGCACCGGCGACGACGGCGGGCGCGGGGCGGGCGGCGGGGGCGCGCAGCGGCGGGGCGTCGAGCAGGGCGTGCAGGTCGTCCAGGAGGGCGAGGTGGCGCGGGCCGTCGAGGGCGGCGAGCAGGCGGTCGCGGGCGCCGGCGCGGCGCCGGACCGACCAGGTGCGCAGCCGGGCCGAGACCGGCCCCAGCCGCAGGGTCCGGGGGACCTCCGCGAGCGCGGCGGTGAGCCGGTCGGCCAGCACCTCCTGGTCCCGGCCGGCGCCCAACTCGGCGGCCAGCCAACGCAGTTCGCCCCCGAGGGGGTCGGTGGCGGTCCGGTCCAGGACCTTGCCGTAGGTGCGGAAGGCGCTGCGCAGCCGGCGGGTGGCGACCCGCATCTGGTGGACCGCGTCGGGCAGGTCGCGCCGCGCCGCCGGGTCCAACTCGACGATCGCGCGCACCTGGGCCCGGACGTAGCGGAGCACGACGTCGCCGGCGGTGCGGCCACGCCCCTCGTCCGCGTGCTCGGCGCCCTTCCCGGTGGGCCGCGCGGCCCCGTCGGGCGCGGTCTCCGCCAGGGCGCGGGCCAGTTTGGACGGCGCGGCCGACGGGCGCGCCCCGGCCTCGACCAGCAACTGTCCGACCTCGTCCAGCAGTTCGCGGCCGGCGCCGCCCTCGGGGTCGAGCTCCACCTCGATCTCCCGCCAGCGGGCCTCCCCCGCGCCCTCCGGGTGCAGCCGCGTGGCCCGTACGTCGTCCACCGCGACCTCGGCGAGCGGCGCGCCGGCGGCGTCCCGCAGGACGTGCGCGGTGCGCCGGGTGCGCAGTCGCACGACGGGCAGGAGCGCGGCGCCGCGGACGCGGGAGCGGACCAGGGCGGTGAGTTCGGGGGGCGGGGCGTCGGCGAGCGGGGCACGGATCTCGTCGCGCACCGCGCCGACGGCCTCGGGGAGCGCGACCGGGAGCTTGAGGTGCCAGCCCGCGTCCGGGCCGCCGGTGCGCCGCCGCAGGGTGATCCGGTCCGCGGCCAGGCGCTGGTCCGCGGTGTCGTAGTAGACGGCGTCGAGAAGCCGGGGGCGGCCCTCCGCCACGGTCGCGACCCGGCCGACGCGGGTCAGGTCGGGCAACCCGTCGGTGGCGACGGCCGGATCCGTCTCGTACTTCCGCTCGATCTCCCGCACGGTGTCCGCCATGCATCGAATCTAGTCAGCCGCAACGCGCCCGACCAGCCGTCCGACAGCGATCCCCGGCCGAAGTGGGTGGCACCGCCGACGCACGGTGCCTTACGGTGTGTGACACATCGCCCACACAGCGTGGCAATCGGCTCGATCCACACCGGGAGAAACCGTGCACCCCGACACCGCAGCCGTCGCCCGGCCCCCTCTCCGCGTCGCGGCGGGCGCCCGTCCGTACCTCCTCACGACGCCGAGCCGGCCCACCGCCCCCAAGGCCGCCCGGGACTTCGTTCGCGCGGTGCTGCGCCACGGCCCGCTCGCCGCGCTGCGCGAGACCGCCGTGCTCCTCACCTCCGAGGCCGTCACCCGGGCCCATCTGCGCACACCGGGCTCCGCCGACGTCCTGCTGCGGGTGCTGACCGCGGCCGACTCGCTGCGGATCAGCGTGCACGACGGAGGAACGGCCACCGTCCCCGCCCAAGGGCCGGGCGACCGCGACTCCGCGCACGGCCTGCTGCTGATCAGCCGGCTCGCCGACGACTGGGGCACGACCCCGTTCGAGGGCCCGGCGCACACCACGTCGCTCTGGTTCGAGCTGCACGGCGGGCACTGACCCCGACCCCGCCGGGCACGAGGGGTCAGCGGGAGGCGGAGACCGGCCGCTGGACGCGGATCGACTGCAGCAGCCCGATCGCGATCCACACCGCGAACATCGACGTGCCGCCGTAGGAGACGAACGGCAGCGGCAGGCCGGTGACGGGCATGATGCCCAGGGTCATGCCGATGTTCTCGAAGGACTGGAAGGCGAACCACGCGATGATGCCGGCGGCCACGATCGTGCCGTAGAGCTCGCCGGTCTCGCGGGCGATCCGGCAGGCCCGCCACAGCACCACGCCGAGCAGCAGGATGATCAGGCCCGCGCCCAGGAAGCCCAACTCCTCGCCGGCGACGGTGAAGATGAAGTCGGTCTGCTGCTCGGGCACGAACTGGCCGGTGGTCTGGCTGCCGTGGAAGAGGCCGGAGCCGCTCAGCCCGCCGCCGCCGATGGCGATCCGGGCCTGGTTGGTGTTGTAGCCGACGCCGGCCGGATCCAGGCTCGGGTTGGCGAACGCGGCGAACCGCGCGATCTGGTACGCGTCCAGCAGCCCGAGCTGCCAGATGGCGAGGCAGCCGACCACGCCGGTGCCCAGCAGCCCCAGGATCCAGCGGTTGGAACAGCCACTGGACAGCAGCACGCCCAGGATGATGGCGCCGAGCACCATCACCGAGCCGAGGTCCGGCATCAGCAGGATCACGCCGACCGGGACGGCCGCCAGACCGAGGGCCTGGAAGACGGTGCGGTGGTCCGGGTACGGGCGGTCGCCGGCGTCGACCCGGGCGGCGAGGATCATCGCCATGCCCAGCGTGATGGTGATCTTGGTGAACTCGGCGGGCTGGAGCGAGAAGCCGCCGGGGATCGCCAACCAGGAGCGCGAGCCGTTGATGGTGGCGCCCAGCGGCGTCAGCACCAACAGCGCCAGCAGCACCGAACCGGCGAAGAGGAACGGGACGGCGCCGCGCAGCATCCGGTGGCCGAGCCAGACGGTGCCGGCCGCCAGCCCGATGCCGATCGTCGTGTTCAGCAGGTGGTGGACGAGGAAGAAGTACTGGTCGCCCTTGTTGAGTTCGGTGCGGTTGCGGGTGGCGGAGTAGACCAGCAGCGAACCGAGGAGGGAGAGCACCAGACAGGACAGCAGCAGTATCCAGTCCAGCCGGCGCACCACCGAGTCGCGCGCCGTCAGCCGGCCCCAGACGCTCTGTTCGGGGCCGTAGCGGCGGACGGAGAAGGTCCGGGACAGAAGCGGTGTGGTCACTGCGTGGGGCTCCCGGAGGGGGACGGCGAGGCGCTCGGCGGCTTGATGGGCGGGGACGGGATGGTGCCGTCACTCTCGATCTTGGGCAGCTTGCTCTCCGCGTGCGGGAGCAGCGCCGCCTTGTCGTCGATCTCGCCCTTGTCGTTGACGCCGTAGAGCGCGTTGTAGATGTTGCGGACGGCCGGTCCGGAGGCGCCGGATCCGGTACCACCCTGGGCGATCGTCATCACGATCGTGAAGTCCTTGGTGTACGTCGCGAACCACGAGGTGGTCTGCTTCCCGTAGACCTCGGCGGTACCGGTCTTGGCGTGCATCGGGATCTTGTCCTGCGGCCAGCCCTGGAACCGCCAGGCGGCGGTGCCCCGTTCGGTCACGCCCTGGAGCGCGGCGCCGATCTGCTGGAGGGTCTGCTGGCTGTCCGGCAGCCGGCCGTGCGACCGGGGCTTGAGCATCTGCACCGTCTTGCCGTTGGGGCTGACGATCGCCTTGCCGATGGTCGGGGTGTAGAGGGTGCCGCCGTTGGACAGGGCCCCGTAGATGGTCGCCATCTGGATCGGGGTGACGAGGGTGTCGCCTTGGCCGATCGCGTAGTTGATCGAGTCGTAGGCGTGCAGCTTCATGCCTTCGAGGCAGTTCTCCCGCGCCAGCTTGGAGACGTAGTCGTCGGCGTTCTTGGGGTGCGCGCACCAACTGTCCTTGTTGGCCACCCAGAAGGCGTTCTTCCACTGGCGGTCGGGGACCCGGCCCTTGACCTCGTTGGGCAGGTCGACGCCGGTCTCCTTGCCGAGGCCGAACTGGTGGGCCGTCTTGTAGAACCAGTCGTGCGGGTCCTTGACCGGCTTGTCCCCGCCGTCCTTCTTCCACTCGTCGTGGCCGATCCGGTAGAAGACGGTGTCGCAGGAGACCTCCAACGCCCGCCCCAGGGTGATGTCGCCCTCCGATTCGCCCTCGAAGTTCTTGAAGACCTGGCCGCCGATGCTGTACGAGCTGGTGCACGGGTAGTGGCCGTCGAACGGGTAGCCCGCGTTGACCGCGGCCGAGGTCGAGATGACCTTGAAGATCGAGCCGGGGGCGGCCTGCCCCTGGATGGCGCGGTTCAGCAGCGGGTAGTTGGACGACTTGCCGGTGAGCTTGGCGTAGTCCTTGCCGGAGATCCCGCCGACCCAGGAGTTGGGGTCGTAGGTCGGGTTGGAGGCCATCGCCACCACCCGGCCGGTCTTCGCCTCCATGACGACCACGGCACCCGAGTCGGCCTTGTAGTTGGTGCCGGTGTTCCGGTCCACCTGGGTGCGGGCCGTCTTCATGGCCTCGTCCAACTGCTGCTCCGCCAGCGCCTGGACGCGGGCGTCGATGCTGGTGATCAGGGTCGAGCCGGCCTGGCCCTTGTCGCTGTCGGCCTGGCCGATGACCCGGCCGAGGTTGTCGACCTCGTAACGGGTGACGGCGGCCTTGCCGCGCAGGTAGTCGTCGTACTGCCGCTCCAGCCCGGAGCGGCCGATCTGGTCCGAGCGCAGGAACGGCGAGGGGCCGTCCTTGGCCTTCTGGATCTCCTGGTCGGTGACCGGCGAGAGGTAGCCGAGGACCTGGGCGGTGTTGGCCTTGCCGGGCGCCGGGTAGCGGCGGACGGCGGTGGGCTGGGCGCTGATGCCGGGGAAGTCCTCGGACCGCTCGCGGATCTGGAGGGCCTGCTGGGTGGTGGCCTTGTCGGTGATCGGGATCGGCTGGTACGGCGAGCCGTTCCAGCAGGGCTGCGGGGTCTTGGCGTCGCAGAGCCGGACCTTGTTGCGGATGTCCTGCGTGGACAGGCCCAGCACCTTGGCCAGCCGGCCGAGGACGGCCTTGCCGCCGTCCTTCATCTTCAGCAGGTCGGTGCGGTTGGCCGAGACCACGAGCCGGGTCTGGTTGTCGGCCAGCGGCACCCCGCGGGCGTCGAGGATCGAGCCGCGGGTGGCGGGCTCGACGACCTGCTGGACGTGGTTGGACTTGGCCTTCGCCGCGTACTCCTGGCCGTTGCGGATCTGGAGGTACCAGAGCCGCCCGCCGAGCGTGAGCAGCAGCGAGAAGACCAGGATCTGAATCGCGATCAGCCGGATGGTGATCCGGGAAGTCCTCCCGGTCTCGGGAATGTTACTCATGGCGCGCAGCGCCTCCTTGGGGGGTGGCGGCGGGCAACGGCGACAAAAAGGAGCGGCGCGCAGCGCCTCCTGCCGGGGTGGTGGCGGGCGACGGGTGGGCGTTGCTCACAGCCGCTTGACCCCCTTGATGCCCTTGACCCCCTTGCGTCCGGCCCCGGCCGGCCTGGGCACCCGGCCGGTACGGATCGCCTTCATCGCGTTACGGCTGGCCTTCAACCCGGTGCCCGTCGTGAGCCAGGCCGGGTGCCGCCCGACCACCGCGCCGGTGCCGCCACCGGTGTCGGTGGCCAACGGGTCGTGCTCCGTGCGGCGCGCCACCGCCATCACCAACGGAACGGTGAACGGGGCGAGCAGCAGATCGTAGAGGGTGGCGCTGAGCACCAGCCCGACCAGGCCGACGTGCCGCGCGGCGGTGTCGCCGACCAGCGAGCCGACCCCGGCGTACAGCAGCGTCGAGCCGACGGCGGCGCCCAGCACGACGATCAGCGGCAGCGTCGCCGAGCGGTGCTGACCGCCGTCCGGCTTCGTCAGGCCCGCGGCGTAGCCGATGACGCACAGGACCAGGGCGTACCGGCCGATGGCGTGGTCGGCGGGCGGCGCGAGGTCGGCGAGCAGCCCGGCGCCGAAGCCGATGAGCGAGCCGCCGACCTGCCCGTAGACCAGGGCCAGGCCGACCACGACGAGCATCAGCAGGTCCGGTACGGCGCCCGGGAGATGGAGTCTGGCGAGGATGCCGACCTGGATGATCAGGGCGAGGACCGCCAGCGGGGTGGCGAGCAGGATCCGGTTGATGCGCATCGGTCAGCTCCTGGGTGAAGCGCTCGCGGAGGGGGTGGCCGTGACGGTGACCGTCGGCGTCGGCCGGGGCTTGACCGGGGGCGGCAGGACGGTGTCCCGCGGGTCCTTCCGGGGCGGCTGGACGACGATGCCGACGACGTCGAGCGACGAGAAGGAAACGAACGGCCGGACCTGGAGGGTGCGGGTCAGGTCGCCGTTGAGCGGCTCGACCTTGCTGACCGTGCCGACCGGCACCCCGGGCACGAACGGCTTGTCCTTGCTGGAGCCGAAGGTGACCAGCCGGTCGCCCCTCTTCACATCGGCCTTGCCGTTGAGCAGTTGGACGCGCAGCGAGCGGACGCCCTGCCCGTTGGCGAAGCCGATCTCGTTGGTCTTCTCCATCCGGGTGCCCACGGTGAACTCCGGGTCGGCGGCGAGCAGCACGGTGGAGGTGTGCGGGGTGACGGTGGTGATCCGGCCGACCAGCCCGTCGCCGTTGAGGACGGTCATGTCGCGGGCGATGCCGTCGCGGCTGCCGGCGTCGATGGTGACGGTCCAGGAGAATCCCTGCGCCGACCCGATGGCGATGACCTCGGCGCCCTTGATGGCGTACTGGCCGGTGGCCGCGGTCTTGAGGATCTTGTCGAGCTCGGCGGCGCGGTTGCGGTTGCGGTCCGGAGTGCCCAACTTCAGCTTCAGGGCGGCGTTCTGGTGTTCCAGCTGGCTGATGCGGTCGTGGCGCTCACCGGAGTCCCGCACCGCGCTGACGGCGTTGCCCACCGGGTTGACGACGCGGGCCACGCCGCGCTCCACCGGGCCGAAGGCGGAGGCGGCGGCTTGCCGGGCACCGTCGAGCGGGGACTGTTCGCCGCCGCGGATATCGACCGTGATCAACGCAAACGCGATCGCGACCAGCAGCACCAGCAGCAGCCGGCTCTCTCGTGTGTCCCTCACGTGCGGCGGCCGTGTCCTTCCTCGTAGGACCGGCCGGCTGCGGGCCCCGCCGGTCTCGTTCGGGGGTTGAGCGTTGTGCCTTGCTGTGACGGTGCGGTGGTGGAACGTCAGTGCACCGTGTCTGTGGGGGCGTTGCGGTTGTGAGCCGGCGATCCGCCGGGCGGATCGGCCGTTTCCGTATGGTGCCCGACCCGTGCGAACGGGGTGTGACGCCGCCGCAACGGGTCGGGACCGCCTGCGTCAGCGACGCGGCTGGGAGTCCAGGACCTGCTGGAGCGCCTCGAACTCCTCGACGCACTTTCCGGAACCGAGCGCGACGGAGTCGAGCGGGTCCTCGGCGATGTGGATCGGCATGCCCGTCTCGCGGCGCAGCCGCTCGTCCAGGCCACGCAGCAACGCGCCACCACCCGTGAGAACGATGCCGCGGTCCATGACGTCACCGGACAGCTCCGGCGGGCACTTGTCGAGGGTCGTCTTGACCGCGTCGACAATGGAGTTGACCGGCTCCTCGATGGCCTTGCGGACCTCGGCCGCCGAGATGACGACGGTCTTGGGCAGCCCGGAGACCAGGTCGCGACCGCGGATCTCGGTGTGCTCGTCCTGCTCCAGGTCGTACGCCGAACCGATGGTGATCTTGATGGACTCGGCGGTGCGCTCGCCCAGCAGGAGGCTGTACTCCTTCTTGATGTGCTGGATGATCGCGTTGTCCAACTCGTCGCCGGCCACCCGGATCGACTGGGCGGTGACGATGCCGCCGAGCGAGATGACCGCGACCTCGGTCGTACCGCCGCCGATGTCCACGACCATGTTGCCGGTGGCCTCGTGGACCGGCAGGCCCGAGCCGATCGCGGCGGCCATCGGCTCCTCGATGATGTGCACCTGGCGGGCGCCGGCCTGGGTCGACGCCTCGATGACCGCGCGGCGCTCAACTCCCGTGATTCCGGAGGGAACACAGACCACCACCCGCGGCCGGGCGAGGTAGCGCCGCTTGTGGATCTTGAGGATGAAGTAGCGGAGCATCCGCTCGGTGATCTCGAAGTCGGCGATCACGCCGTCCTTCAGGGGCCGCACGGCGACGATGTTGCCGGGCGTCCGGCCGATCATCTTCTTCGCCTCGGCGCCAACGGCCAGGATGCCGCCGGTGTTGGTGTTGATGGCCACGACCGACGGTTCGTTGAGGACGATGCCGCGGCCCCTGACGTACACCAGCGTGTTGGCGGTCCCGAGGTCGACAGCCATGTCACGGCCGATGAACGACATGTTGTTCCCCATGAGGATACGTCTGGCCTTCCCAACTGGAGCGAATGCTTACTTTGAGGTCGGCAGGAGGTGATGCGCCGTGCGGCGCGGAAGCCTCCATCGTAGTTCGTAGTGTTCCCACACGAACACGGCGGGAGGTCGTTCCGCCATTGTCAGCCGTACACGTACCCGCCCCCCTTAATGGTGACGTCGTGTCGCGCGAACGCGTTCCCGCGCGCCGGCCCCAAACACCGAGGGGCGACCGATGATTTCATCGGTCGCCCCTGGTCACAAGGGGGTTGGGGGCTCACTTCCGATCAGGAAATCCCGGGGAAGAAAATCTTGATCTCGCGCTCGGCGGACTCTTCGGAATCCGAGGCGTGGATCAGATTTTCCCGGGTGATCGTTCCGAAGTCCCCACGAATGGACCCACTGGGAGCGGCAATCGGGTCAGTGGGGCCGGCCAGCGCGCGGACGCCCTCGATGACCCGCTCGCCCTCGACGACCAGGGAGACGACCGGCCCGGAGGACATGAACTCCACCAGCGGCTCGTAGAAGGGCTTGCCGACGTGCTCGGCGTAGTGCTGCTCCAGCACCTCGCGGTCGAGGGTGCGCAGCTCCAGCGCGGTGATCGTCCAGTTCGCCTTGCGCTCGATGCGACGGATGATCTCGCCGACCAGACCGCGCTTGACGGCGTCGGGCTTGAGAAGGACGAGGGTGCGCTGGCTCACGGAGGGACTCCCTGCTATCTGAACGACGGTCAGCGGCGCCAGGCTATCGCCTGGACACCGCACCGTTCGCTGCCGGGTACAGCGCACTCAAGGCGCCCCCGGCGCGAGGCCATCGCCGAGTGCGCCCGTCACGCGCCCTCCCACGACACCCGACGGCCACGAGCGTGGGACTCAGCCGGCAGCCGCCGACTCCGCGAAGCGGGCCTTCGCCTCGTCGATCTTCCGTCCGTAGTGGACCGAGGCCCACCACAGCGCGGCGAAGACGGCGCCGAGGAAGTACATCGTGGGGACGACCAGGCCGCTGGCGATCAGCGCGATCTGGAGTGCCCAGCCCAGTTGGATGCCGCCGGGGCGGGAGAGCATCCCGCAGAGCAGCACGCTCAGCAGCATCGCGACACCGCTGACGATCCAGATGGTGACCCGGGAGAGGTCGGTGAGCTGCATCGCGACCAGACCGGCGAAGCCGATCACGAAGAACTCCCCTATCAGGGTGCTGGCACACAGCGTGCGCATGGTCAGTTCCTTCCCAGGAGCAGTCGGGCCTCGCCCACCGTGATCACCGAGCCGGTCACCAGCACGCCGGCGCCGGAGAACTCGCCCTCCTCCTCGGCGAGGGTGATCGCCGCCTCCAGCGCGTCGTCCAGCCGCGGCTCGACCTGGACGCGCTCGGCGCCGAAGACCTCCACCGCGACGGCGGCCAACTCGTCCGGATCCATCGCCCGTTGGCTGGAGTTACACGTCACCACGACCTCGGCGAAGATCGGCTCGAACGCCTCCAGCACGCCCCGGACGTCCTTGTCGGCGCTGGCGCCGACGACACCGATGAGGCGGCTGAAGCCGAACGCCTCGCTGACCGTCTCGGCCGCGGCCCGGGCACCGCCCGGGTTGTGCGCGGCGTCCAGCACCACCGTGGGGCTGCTCCGGACGACCTCCATCCGGCCGGGCGAGCTGACCGAGGCGAACGCGGAGCGGACGATGTCGAGGTCGAGGGTGCGGGCGTGCCCCGCGCCGACGCCGAAGAACGCCTCGACGGCGGCGAGCGCGACCGCGGCGTTGTGCGCCTGGTGGGCGCCGTGCAGCGGAAGGAAGATCTCCGGGTACTCGCCGCCCAGGCCGCGCAGGGTCAGCATCTGGCCGCCGACCGCCACCTCGCGGGAGAGCACCCCGAACTCCATGCCCTCGCGGGCCACCGTGGCGTCCACCTCGACGGCGCGCTTGAGCATCACCGAGGCCGCGTCCACCGGCTGCTGGGCCAGGACGACGGTGGCGTCCTTCTTGATGATCCCGGACTTCTCGCCGGCGATCTGCTCGGGCGTCTCGCCCAGCCGGTCGGTGTGGTCCAGCGAGATGGGGGTGATCACCGCGACGTCGGCGTCGATGACGTTGGTCGCGTCCCAGGTGCCGCCCATGCCGACCTCGACGACCGCGACGTCCACCGGGGCGTCGGCGAACGCGGCGTACGCCATCGCCGTCAGCACCTCGAAGAAGGAGAGGCGGTACTCCTGCTGGCCGTCGATCATCTCGACGTACGGCGCGATGTCGCGGTAGGTCTCGATGAAGCGCTCGGCGGAGATCGGGCCGCCGTCGAGGCTGATCCGCTCGGTGACGGACTGGATGTGCGGGCTGGTGTACCGGCCGGTGCGCAGCTCGAAGCCGCCGAGCAGGGCCTCGATCATGCGGGCCGTGCTGGTCTTGCCGTTGGTCCCCGTGATGTGGATGGAGGGGTAGGCCCGCTGCGGGGAGCCGAGGACGTCCATGAGCGCGGCGATGCGCTCGATCGACGGGTCCAGCTTGGTCTCGCCCCAGCGGCCGGCCAACTCCTCCTCGACGGCGCGCAGCGCGCGGTCGACCTCCGGGTCGACGGGGCGGGCCGGGACCTGGTCCCCCTGCGGCGGTCCGGCCTGCGTGCGCAGGGTCCGGCTGCCGGCCTCGATCACCGCGAGATCGGGGTCGCGTTGCGTCTCGGCCTCGACCATGTCGTCGAAGGCGTCCGACGGGTCGGGAGTCGGGTCGGGGTCGTCGTTCTGGGGGCGCTCGCTCACGACGACAAGTCTACGAGGCACCACCGACAACGGGCCCGCGCCGCCCCCGCTCCCGTCCAGGCGGCCGCCGAGCCGCCGGTCAGGACAGCGCCGCCTGCATCATCGCCTTGGCGATCGGGGCCGCGAGGCCGTTGCCCGAGACCTCGTTGCGGGCCGCGTGCCCGTCCTCGACCATCACGGCCACCGCGACCCGGTTGCCCTTGCCGTCGTCGCCGTAGGAGACGAACCAGGCGTAGGGGGTGCCGCTGTTGTTGACGCCGTGCTGGGCGGTGCCGGTCTTGCCGCCGACGGTCACCCCGTCGATCTTCGCGTTGGAGCCGGTGCCCTTGTCCACGACCGTCTGCATCGCCGAGCGGAGCTGGTCGGCGGTGCCCGACGACATCGCCTTGCGGTAGGTCTTCGGGCTGTTCTGCTCAAGGGTGTTGCCGCCGCCGTCGGTGACCTTGTCCACCAGCTGCGGGGTCTTCAGGTCGCCCCCGTTGGCGATCGCCGAGACCACCATCGCCATCTGGAGCGGGGTGGCCTGGTCGTCGAACTGGCCGATGCCGGAGAGCGCGGTCTGCGCCTGGTCCATGTCCTTGGGGTAGACGCTGGAGGTGGCGCGCACCGGGACGTCCATCTTGGCGTCGTTGAAGCCGAGCTTCTCGGCCTGCGCCCGCACCTTGTCCTTGCCCAGGTCGACGGCCATCTTGGCGAAGACGGTGTTGCAGGAGTACTGGAGCGCGGTGCGGATGGTGGCGTTCTCGCAGGGCGCCGAGGCGCTCTCGTTGGTGAGCTGGGTGCGGGTGTTGGGCAGGGTGTACGGGTCGGGGCTCTGGGTGGGCTGGTCCACCGAGGAGTACAGGCCGTCCTCCAGCGCGGCGGCGGCGACCACCAGCTTGAAGGTGGAGCCGGGCGGCAGCGGCTGGCGCAGCGCGCGGTTGAGGTTCGGCTGGTTGCCGTCCTTGGCCAGGGCCTCCCACGCCTTCTGGTCGGCGGTGCCGGAGCCGGCGAACTTGCCCGGGTCGTACGACGGGGTGCTGACCATGCCCAGGATCCGGCCGGTCGCCGGGTCCAGGGCGACGGCCGCGCCGGTCTTGCCGCCGAGCGCCTCGTAGCCGGCCTTCTGCACCTTGGCGTCGATGGTGGTGGAGACGTCGCCGGCCTTGGGGCGCTCGTGCAGCAGGGTGTCGGCGGGGGTCTGCAGGCGACTGTCGGAGCCGCCGAGCAACGGGCCGTAGAGGCTCTCCAGTTGGGTGCTGCCGAAGATCTGCGAGGAGAAGCCGGTGACCGGGGCGTAGAGGGCGCCGTCCTTGTAGGTCCGCTTGTACTTGAGCGAGGAGGAGGTGGGGGTGGAGCCGGTGACCGGCTGGCCGTCGACGAGGATGTTGCCCAGGGGTGCCGAGTACTTGGCGATGTTCACCCGGGGGTTGTGCGCGTTCTCCCGGTAGTCGCTGGCCTTGGCGCCCTGGATCCAGGTGGCCCAGCCCATCAGCACCAGGATCAGCGAGAGGGAGAAGACCGAGATCCGTCGCAGGGGTCGGTTCATGGGCGCGGCTCCTCGGTGCTGGGGGCGGACCGGACATGCGTTTCCGCCGGAACTCCGGCATTCCGGTCCACGGTGCCTCGGCTTCATGAGAGCGTCATGAGAACCGTGTACCTGCTGGGTGTGAGCGATCGAACCCCCGGGCGGGACAACCTTTCCGCCGCCGCGTCCCCTCTTGGTCGGCGGGGTCTACGAGCGTCGTCGGGTCACCCGGCGACGGTTAAGTGCAAAGCATGAAAAGTCAGGAAAGCAGGAGCTGAAGAGGCGTGCCGGCAATCAGTCAGCGGATGCATTTGGTGCTGCTCACCGCCTGGACCGTGCTGTGGTTCATGATCGTCGAGCCGCACGGCGGCTTCTCTTGGCACTACCTCCGCGCCGGCGGCGCGCTGATCTACCAGGGCAGCACCGGCGACGGCACCGGCGGCCTCAACCTCTACGCGCACCACCCCGAGCTCCAGATGGGGCCGATCAGCTTCCTGACGGCCGGGCTGTTCAACCCGTTCCCGGAGGCCACCGGCCAGTTCCTCGCCGCGGCCCTGATGTCCGCCCTGGGCTTGGTCATCCTGGTGCTGGCCGGCCGCAGCGCCGCCCACCACTTCCTGGGCACCGGCACCAACCACCAGCGGCTGCGGCAGCGGGTGTTGATAGCCGGGCTGGCCTTCATCCCCATGTGGATCGAGGTCGCGGTCCGCTTCGGGCACCTCGACGACGTGCTGGCGCTGTTCTTCACCGCCCTCGCGGTCCGCTCCGTCACCCGCGGCAACGCCGCCCTGACCGGTGCCTTCCTGGCCCTGGCGATGGACTCCAAGCCGACCGCGCTGGCCTTCGTCCCGCTGCTGCTGGCGCTCCCGAGGCACAAGTGGCTCAAGGCCGGCCTGTGGTGCGCGGGGCTGGTCGCCGTCGCCTGGCTGCCGTTCTTCGTCGGCGACGCCCAGTCCTTCGCGGCCGCCAAGTTCGCCATCCCCAACCACCCGGCGTCCGCGCTGCGTTGGCTGGGCGTGGCCGACCCCGAGACGCCCGGCTGGGACCGGCCCGCGCAGTTCGCGCTCGGGCTGGTGCTGGGCGGGATCGCGGTCTGGCGCGGCCGGTGGGCGGCGGTGGTGCTGCTGGGCGCCAACGCCCGGATCGTGCTGGACCCCAGCGTCTACACGTACTACACCGCGTCGGTGCTGCTCGGCACGCTGCTGTGGGACGTCATCGGGCAGCGCCGGCTGGTCCCCTGGTGGAGCTGGCTGGCGCTGCTCATCCTCTACGGCAGCGTCTTCGCGGTCCCGGACGACTCCGCGCGGGGCCTGATCCGGCTGGCGTTCGTCGCGGTCTCCACGGCGTATGTGCTGCTGTGGCCGGTCCGCGAACGGGGCGGCCGCGGCGGGCCCCGCGGACGGCGCGCACGCCGGGCACGGAACAGGCCCCCCGTCCATGAGGACGAGGGGCCCGTGGTGCCGGAGGCGGCGTGGCCCGGCGTGCGGCCGGAGCCGCCGGCGACTACGCGCTGGGCAGGGCCGCCAGCTGTGCAGTGATCCGCTCGATGTCGGCCTCCGCGGTCGCCAGCCGACCGCGGATCTTCTCCACCACCTGCTCCGGCGCCTTGCCGAGGAACGCCTCGTTGCCCAGCTTGGCGGTGGCCTGCTTCTGCTCCTTCTCGGCCGCGAGCAGGTCCTTCGTCAGCCGCTTGCGCTCCGCCTCGACGTCGATCGCGCCAGAGAGGTCCAGGGCGACCGTGGCGCCGGCGACGGGCAGCGAGGCGGTGGCGGCGAAGCCCTCGCCGGCCGGCTGAAGGCGCAGCAGCGAGCGCATCGCGGCCTCGTGCGGCGCCAGCGGGGTACCGGCCAGGTCCAGGCGTGCGGGGACCTTCTGGCCCGGCTGGAGGCCCTGGTCGGAGCGGAACCGGCGGACCTCGGTGACGACCTGCTGGAGCGTGACGATCTCCCGCTCGGCGGCCTCGTCGCGGAAGCCGCCCGCGACGTCCGCACCGGGGACGGCGACGGCGGTCGGCCAGTCGGCGATGACGATCGACTCGCCGCCGGTCAGCGTCGTCCACAGCGTCTCGGTGACGAACGGGACGACCGGGTGCAGCAGCCGCAGGGTGACGTCGAGGACCTCGCCCAGCACCCGGCGGGAGGCGTCGGCGGCCGGGCCGCCCGCCATGAACGTCGTCTTGGACAGCTCGACGTACCAGTCGAAGACCTCGTCCCAGGCGAAGTGGAAGAGGGCGTCCGACAACTTGGCGAACTGGTAGTCGTCGTAGTACGCGTCGACCTCGGCGACGACCGCGTTGAGCCGGGAGAGGATCCACCGGTCGGTCGCCGACAGCGCCTCGGCGGGCGGCAGTTCGCCCTCCACGGTGGCGCCGTTCATCAGCGCGAAGCGGGTGGCGTTCCAGATCTTGTTGGCGAAGTTCCGGGAGCCCTGGACCCAGTCCTCGCCGATCGGGACGTCGACGCCCGGGTTGGCACCGCGGGCCAGGGTGAAGCGGACCGCGTCGGAACCGTAGGTGTCCATCCAGTCCAGCGGGTTGACCGCGTTGCCGAAGGACTTCGACATCTTCTTGCCGAACTGGTCGCGGACCATGCCGTGCAGCGCGATGGTGTGGAACGGCGGGGTGCCGTCCATCGCGTACAGGCCGAACATCATCATCCGGGCGACCCAGAAGAAGAGGATGTCGTAGCCGGTGACCAGGACGGAGTTCGGGTAGAACTTCGTCACGCTCGGGGTCTGCTCGGGCCAGCCCAGCGTGGAGAACGGCCACAGGCCGGACGAGAACCACGTGTCGAGGACGTCGGTGTCCTGGTGCCAGCCCTCGCCGGTGGGCGCCTCGTCGTCGGGGCCGACGCAGACGACCTCGCCGTTCGGCCCGTACCAGACCGGGATGCGGTGGCCCCACCACAACTGCCGTGAGATGCACCAGTCGTGGAGGTTGTCGACCCAGCCGAAGTAGCGGGACTCCATCTCCTTGGGGTGGATCGCGACCTTGCCGTCGCGGACCGCGTCACCGGCGGCCTTCGCCAGCGGGCCGACCTTGACCCACCACTGCATCGACAGCCGCGGCTCGATGGTGGTCTTGCAGCGCGAGCAGTGCCCGACGGAGTGGGTGTACGGGCGCTTCTCGGCGACGATCCGGCCCTCGGCGCGCAGCGCGGCGACGATCGCCGAGCGGGCCTCGAAGCGGTCCAGCCCCTGGAACGGGCCGTGCGCGGTGATCACGCCGCGCTCGTCGAGGACGGCGAGGTTGGTCAGGTCGTGCCGGCGGCCGATCTCGAAGTCGTTCGGGTCGTGGGCCGGGGTGACCTTGACCGCGCCGGTGCCGAACTCCGGGTCGACGTGCTCGTCGGCGACGACCGGGATGCGGCGGCCGGTCAGCGGCAACTCGATCTCGGTGCCGACGAGATGGGCGTACCGCTCGTCCTCGGGGTGGACGGCGACGGCGGTGTCACCGAGCATCGTCTCGGCGCGGGTGGTGGCGACGACGATCGAGGCGTCGCCCTCGCCGTAGCGGATCGAGACCAGCTCGCCGTCGTCGTCCTGGTACTCCACCTCGATGTCCGAGATGGCGGTCAGGCAGCGCGGGCACCAGTTGATGATGCGCTCGGCGCGGTAGATCAGCTCGTCCTCGTAGAGCCGCTTGAAGATCGTCTGGACGGCCTTGGAGAGGCCCTCGTCCATGGTGAACCGCTCGCGGGACCACGCGACGCCGTCACCGAGCCGGCGCATCTGGCCCGAGATCTGGCCGCCGGACTCGTTCTTCCACTGCCAGACCCGCTCGACGAACTCCTCGCGCCCGAGGTCGTGCCGGGAGACGCCCTCCTTGGCGAGCTCGCGCTCGACGACGTTCTGGGTGGCGATGCCGGCGTGGTCCATGCCCGGCTGCCACAGCGTCTCGTAGCCCTGCATGCGCTTGCGGCGGGTGAGGGCGTCGATCAGCGTGTGCTCGAAAGCGTGGCCCAGGTGGAGCGAGCCGGTGACGTTGGGCGGGGGGATGACGATGGTGTACGGCGGCTTCTCGCTCTTCTCGTCCGCCTCGAAGTAGCCCCGCTCTACCCAGCGCTCGTACAGCGGCCCCTCTACATCGGCCGGCGTGTACTGAGTCGGCAGTTCGGGGACGCTGTGCTTGGGATGCTGAGTGTTCTCGGTCACGACCGACAGTGTACGGGCGCGGATGTGGCGGCTTCGAATCGGTTTCGCCCCCGGGGCACCGCCTGTCAGCGGCGTCATACAGGATGTCGGCAGCGCATAAACATCACGCCCGACGCCCGGGTGCCGCCCGCGGCGGTCCGACGTCATCAGCAGTCACGAGGGGAACCGCTCCATGAGCTTCAACCAGCCGCCGCCGGGCCCGTACGGCCAGCAGCCCCAGCAGCCCGGCCCGTACGGCCAGCCGCAGCCGCCCGCCCCGCAGCCCGGCTACGGCTACCCGCAACAGGGCACCCCGGTCCCTCCCCAACAGGGCTACGGCTACCCGCAACAGGCCCCCCAGCAGTTCCCGCAGCAGGGCGCGCCGCAGCAGTTCCCCCCGCAACAGGGCGCCCCGCAGCAGCCCTACGGCCAGCCCGCCCCGCCCCACTACGGCCAGCAGCAGCCCTTCGCCGGCCAACAGGGACAGCAGGGCCAGCAGACGCCCTACGGGATGATCCCCCAGGAGCCGGAGACCGGCGGCGGCAACGGCAAGAAGATCGGCCTGATCATCGGCGGCGTCGCGGTGGTCGTGGGCATCGCCGTCGGCGCGTACTTCGCCTTCGGCTCGGGCGGCAAGGTGAAGCCGTACACCATCGCCCTGCCGGACAAGCTGCTGAGCGGGCAGTTCAGCAAGGTGCAGAAGCCCGGCGCCAACGGCAGCGGCGCCGAGGACTTCTCCAACGACACGGAGGCCAAGGCCCTCGGCATCACCAACAGCAAGGGCGTTCAGGGCAACTACCAGAAGGACGGCCTGATGATGCAGGTCGTCGGCATCTACGGGAACATCGGCGACCCGCAGGGGACCGTGACCCGGATGTTCAGCAAGGTCGACGAGAACATCAAGAAGTCGCCCAACGGGAGCAAGGTCCAGGACGTCACCCCGATCACCGAGTTCTCACCGAGCGACTTCGACGGCGACGTCATGAAGTGCCGGACGCAGAAGGTTTCCGTCTCCCAGGGCGGCATCACCGTTCCGGTCACCGCCTCCACCTGCATCTGGGGCGACAGCAGCGCCATCGGCGTCGTACAGCAGATGGCCGCGCCCGCCACCAGCAGCGGCAGCTCCGCCACCACCCCCGGTGCCAAGGAACTCTCCGAGACCACCGCCAAGGTCCGCAACGAGGTCCGCAAGGAGAAGTGACCCGCCCGCAGACGACAGCACCGCCCGGCAGCAACTCGGCTGCCGGGCGGTGCTGTTGGAGGGCGGGGCGGTTACGCGCTCTTCTCCTGGGGCTCGCCGGAGTCGCCGCGGGTGCGCGGGACCAGGGTCGGGTTGACGTTGGAGTGCACCACGTCCGCGGTGATGACGACGCGGGCGACGTCCTTGCGGGACGGGATCTCGTACATCACCGCCTGGAGGACCTCCTCCATGATGGCGCGCAGGCCGCGGGCGCCGGTGCCGCGGAGGATCGCCTGGTCGGCGATGGCCTCCAGGGCCGGGCGGTCGAAGTCCAGCTCCACGCCGTCGAGTTCGAAGAGTCGCTGGTACTGCTTGACCAGGGCGTTGCGCGGCTCGACGAGGATCTGGAGGAGCGCCTCGCGGTCGAGGTTGTGGACCGAGGTGAGGACCGGGAGGCGGCCGATGAACTCCGGGATCATCCCGAACTTCACCAGGTCCTCGGGCATGACGTCCTGGAGCTGGTCCTTGGACTCGATCTCGCGCTTGGAGCGGATGGTGGCGCCGAAGCCGATGCCCTTGGCGCCGGACCGGGCCTCGATGATCTTCTCCAAGCCCGCGAAGGCACCGCCGACGATGAACAGCACGTTGGTGGTGTCGATTTGGATGAATTCCTGGTGCGGGTGCTTGCGGCCGCCTTGGGGCGGGACCGAGGCGGTGGTGCCCTCCAGGATCTTGAGCAGCGCCTGCTGGACGCCTTCGCCGGAGACGTCCCGGGTGATCGACGGATTTTCGCTCTTCCGGGCGACCTTGTCGATCTCGTCGATGTAGATGATGCCGGTCTCGGCCTTCTTGATGTCGAAGTCCGCGGCCTGGATCAGCTTCAGCAGGATGTTCTCGACGTCCTCACCGACGTAGCCGGCCTCGGTGAGCGCGGTCGCGTCGGCGAAGGCGAAGGGGACGTTGAGCATCCTGGCGAGGGTCTGCGCGAGCAGGGTCTTGCCGGAACCGGTGGGGCCGAGCAGCAGGATGTTGGACTTGGCCAACTCGATGCCCTCGTCGCCGCGTCCCGGGGCGTTCTCGCCCGCCTGCACGCGCTTGTAGTGGTTGTACACGGCCACCGAGAGCGCCTTCTTGGCGGCTTCCTGGCCGACGACGTAGCCGTTGAGGAACTCGTAGATCTCGCGGGGCTTGGGGAGTTCCTCCCAGCGCACCTCGGAACTCTCGGCGAGTTCCTCCTCGATGATCTCGTTGCAGAGATCGATGCACTCGTCGCAGATGTACACACCAGGTCCCGCGATGAGCTTCTTCACCTGCTTCTGGCTCTTTCCGCAGAACGAGCACTTGAGCAGGTCTCCGCCGTCACCGATGCGTGCCACGAGGTGAATCCCCTTCGCCTGGGATCCGCATTGCTCCGCGGACCCGGGTGCTTGCCTATCGACGGTACCTTGCCGAGCCCCCCGTACGGGCCCCCCTTGGACCGACTCGGTTCACTCGGTCCAAGGGGGCGACGCTCCGGCGCAATTCGCGAAGAACGCGATCAGACCGAGACGGAGGTCTTCCGCGTGGAGACGATCTGGTCGACCAGACCGTACGCCAGGGACTCCTCGGCGGTCAGGATCTTGTCACGCTCGATGTCCTCGCGGATCTTCTCGATCGGCGTGGAGGAGTGCTTGGCCAGCATCTCCTCCAACTGCGTGCGCATCCGCTGGATCTCGCGGGCGGCGATCTCCAGGTCGGAGACCTGGCCGCGGCCGGTCTCGCTGAACGGCTGGTGGATCAGGATCCGCGCGTTCGGCAGCGCCATGCGCTTACCCGGGGTGCCGGCCGCCAGCAGCACGGCCGCGGCGGAGGCCGCCTGGCCCATGCAGACCGTCTGGATGTCGGGCTTGACGAACTGCATCGTGTCGTAGATCGCCGTCAGCGCGGTGAACGAGCCACCGGGGCTGTTGATGTAGACCGAGATGTCGCGGTCCGGGTCCATCGACTCCAGGCACAGGAGCTGCGCCATGACGTCGTTGGCGGAGGCGTCGTCGATCTGCACCCCGAGGAAGATCACCCGCTCCTCGAAGAGCTTCGCGTACGGGTCGTACTCGCGCACGCCCTGCGAGGTGCGCTCGACGAAGCGCGGAACGATGTAGCGGGACTCCGCGGGCATGCCGGAGAACTCGGCCTGCGTGCGCTCGTAGAGACCGCTTCCGGGGAAGTTGTTCATCTGGAGGTTCACCGTCCTGGTGGCGAAGTGGGGCTGGGGGTCCGACTGCGGGGCGTGGGCCGGGGGCTCAGGCCCCGGTGCCGCCCCCGCCCGGAACGCCGGCGGCGGAGGGCATCACGTCGTCGATGAGGCCGTACGCCTTGGCCTCCTCGGCGGAGAACCAGCGGTCGCGGTCCGCGTCCTTGGTCCACTGCTCCAGCGTCTGGCCGGTGTGCGCGGCGGAGAGCTCGCCCAGGCGCTTCTTCGTGCGGAGCAGCTGCTCGGCGTGGATCTTGATGTCCGAGGCCGAGCCGGCCAGGCCGGCGGAGGGCTGGTGGATCAGGATCTCGGCGTTCGGCAGCGCGAAGCGCTTGCCCGGGGTGCCGGCGCTCAGCAGGAACTGGCCCATCGAGGCGGCGAGGCCCATGGCGATGGTGACCACGTCGTTCTTGATGTACTGCATGGTGTCGTAGATCGCCATGCCGGCCGTGACCGAGCCGCCGGGGGAGTTGATGTAGAGGTAGATGTCCTTGTCCGGGTCAGCGGCGAGGAGCAACAACTGCGCCGTGATCTTGTTGGCGATGTCGTCGTCGACCGGCTGACCGAGGAAGATGATCCGCTCGTTGAGCAGCCGGTTGTAGACCTGTTCGCCGAGGCCACCGGAGATCGGCTCAGCGGCGGCGGAAGGCATCGGGATCGTCACGTGTCCACCTGCTCGTTGTCGAAACGGCTCGGGGCCGTCTTCAGCGTCGTCTTCTGGGGCCGGGGACCGCGCCGCGTGGTGCGCCCCACGCACTGTCAGCAACTCCCCTGCCCTCGTATCTACGGACCCTAACGCGCTGGTCGGCGGGCGCCATCCCGGAGCGAGAACTGTTCGCTGTGAGCGCAGGCTCACGGACCGGGACGACACACGGGCCCGAACACGCGGACGTGCGCGTTCGGGCCCGTGATCAGGTACGTCGGCGAGATCGCCGGGGCGATCAGCCCTCGGTCTTCTCCGCCTTCTCGTCACCCTCGGCCTCGGCGACGACGGCCTCGGCGGCCTCCGTCTCCTCCTCGTCCTCCAGGTCGACGACCTCACCGTTGGTGTCCTTGACCGTGGCGGCCTCGACGACCACCGCGAGGGCCTTGCCGCGGGCGACCTCGCCCACCAGCATCGGCACCTGGCCACCCTCGACGACGGCCTGGGCGAACTGGTCGGGGCTCATGCCGGAGGACTGGGCGCGGCGCATGAGGTGCTCGGTGAGCTCCTCCTGGCTGACGTTCAGCTTCTCCTTGTTGACCAGCTCGTCGAGGACGAACTGGGTCTTGATGCCCTTCTCCGCCTGCTCCTTGGTCTCGGCGTCGAACTCCTCCTCGGTCTTGCCCTGGATCTCCAGGTACTTCGCGAGGTCGAGGCCCATCTGACCGAGCTGGTGGTGCTCCAGGTTGTGCTTGCGGGTGCGGATCTCGTCCTCGAGCAGCTTCTCGGGGATCGGCACCTCGATCAGGCCGAGCAGCGCCTCCAGGACCTTCTCCTGGGCCTGGGTGGCCTGGTCGAACTTCTTCATCCGCGCCAGCCGCGTGCGGCTGTCGTCCTTGAGCGCGTCGAGGGTGTCGAACTCGCTGGCCATCTGGGCGAACTCGTCGTCCAGCTCGGGCAGTTCGCGGGCCTTGACCTCGGTGACGTCGACCTTGACCTCGGCCTCCTTGCCCTGGGCGGAGCCGCCCTTGAGCTCGGAGGTGAAGGTGGCGCTGCCGCCGGCCGAGAGGCCCTTGACGGCCTCGTCGATGCCGTCGAGGAGCTCGCCGGAGCCGATGGTGTAGCTGACGCCGTTGGCGATGCCGTCGGCCAGCACCTCGCCGTCGACCTTGGCCTCCAGGTCCACGGTCACCACGTCGCCGTCCTCGGCGGCGCGCTCGACCACGGAGGTGGAGGCGAAGCGCTCACGGAGCTGCTCGACGGACTTCTCGACGTCCTCGTCGGACACCTCGACGGCGTCGACCTCGACCTCGATGCCGGAGTAGTCCGGGATCTCCAGGGCCGGGCGGATGTCGACCTCGGCGGTGAAGGCCAGCAGCTCGTTGTCCTTGAGCTCGGTGATGTCGACCTCGGGCTGGCCGAGGACGTTGAGCTCGGCCTCGTTGACCGCGTTGGTGTAGAACTTCGGGAGCGCGTCGTTGACGGCCTCTTCGAGCACGGCGCCACGACCGAACCGCTGGTCGATGACGCGGGCAGGGATCTTGCCCTTGCGGAAGCCCTTCACCGTGACCTGCTGGTTGATCTTCTTGTACGCCGCGTCGAGGCTGTCCTTGAGCTCCTCGAAGGGCACCTCGACAGTGAGCCGAACCCGAGTCGGGTTCAGGGTCTCCACGGCGCTCTTCACGGTTCGGTCTCCTTGGGCTGACTTTGGGGTATTGCCTTAGATCCGCCGGCTCCGTCATGTCCCGGGCCGGCCGATCGCGCCCGGTCCTTAAGACACACGGGCACGCAGCTTGCATAGTAACCGCAAGGAGGAGGGCGCCCACAACGCGATCTTGAAGGACCGCTTATGCCCGCTTCGTGCAACTAAGGCACGCGGGCCGGGCGCCGAACTGGTCGGGGTGGCCGGATTCGAACCGACGACCTTCCGCTCCCAAAGCGGACGCGCTACCAAGCTGCGCCACACCCCGTCGGTGCGACACGTAGGGTACATGGCCGCGGGCCGTACGGCTGCCCGTTGTTCGGGAGCGGGGTGCGGTGTGCGGTCGAGGGGCTTCACCCGCTACGATGCTCTGCGTGCCGGGGTCCCAGCGACCGTGGCGCTCGCGGGCGTAGCTCAATGGTAGAGCCCCAGTCTTCCAAACTGGCTACGCGGGTTCGATTCCCGTCGCCCGCTCAACAAGGGGAGAGCCCCGGGTCGCACGGCCCGGGGCTCTTCACGTTCCCGGGCGCCGCGAGCGGCCCGCGCGCTTCGCCGCTTCTCTCCCGCGACGGGACTCCCTAGGGTGGCCGGCATGGAGATCTGGATCAATCCCGCGTGCTCCAAGTGCCGTTCCGCGGTGGGGATTCTGGACGCCGAGGGCGCCCAGTACACCGTGCGGAGGTACCTGGAGGACCCGCCGACCGCCGACGAACTGCGTGCCGTACTGGAGCGGTTGGGCCTGGAGCCGTGGGACATCACCCGCACCCAGGAAGACGAGGGCAAGGCGCTGGGCATCGGGACGTGGGGGCGCACCGGCGCCGAACGGGAACGGTGGATCGAGGCGCTGGCGGCGCACCCCCGGCTGATTCAGCGGCCGATCATCACCGCCGACGACGGTTCGGCCTTGGTGGGGCGCAGCGAGGACGCCGTGCGTGACGCGCTGGCGCGGACCGGGGGCGGACGGACCCCCTGAGTCCGGTCCGCGGACCCGAACCCGCGCTAGAACGTGATGTGGTTGATGGTCTGCGCGATGGAGTTCAGGAACCGGTTGATCGACGGCGCCACCCCCGTGGAGGCGAGGAAGAAGCCGAACAGTATGGCGACGAGCGCCGGACCGGCCTTGATCGCCTTCTGTCTGATCAGTACGACAAGGATGATCCCCAACATCAGGACAACTGATAGCGACAGAGCCACAACTGATCACACCCTCGGTCGGAACGCCTCACCGGCCCTGGGGCATGCCGCGCACACCCCCGGCACCC
The DNA here is from genome assembly GCF_044769405.1 of Streptomyces sp. NPDC090442. Taxonomy (NCBI): domain Bacteria; kingdom Bacillati; phylum Actinomycetota; class Actinomycetes; order Kitasatosporales; family Streptomycetaceae; genus Streptomyces; species Streptomyces sp. NPDC090442. Next base: position 26,051 of record NZ_JBIVXW010000015.1, on the reverse strand, counting down.
ATCGTGCCATCAACTCCCTGCCCATTGCAGGCGGGTGACGAATCATCGGCCAACGCTTTGCCCGTTCGCGGCAGTTACGGCAAAGCCGCTTCCGAACGCCCCGCCGAGCCCTCGACCTCGGCGGGACCGGCCCACAAAAGATGCCGCACCGGCTCACAACGGTCACCGATCGGTCACCTTGTTAATGATTTGGTAATCTAAGTATTGACCAGTCCTTGACATTGTCTTGACCTTGCGTGCGACCCGTGCCCCGTGCCTGGACGCGCGCCGACGACCAGGAGGAACGGGCCCATCGGACACGCAGACACCCTGATCGCCATGGGCGGCGCCTTTCTCGCCGCCGCCGTCCTGGCCCGCCTCGGCGGCCGGATCGGACTCCCCACCATCCCGCTGTTCATCCTGGCCGGAATCCTGCTCGGTCCGAACACCCCCGGCATCGTGCTGGTCGCCGACCCGCACGACCTGGAGATGCTCTCCCTCCTCGGCCTGGTACTGCTGCTCTTCTACCTGGGCCTGGAGTTCCACGTCGACGACCTCAAGGCCGGCGGCCGCCGGATGGCGCTGGCCGGCGGGGCGTACCTCGCGCTGAACGTCGGCGCCGGGCTCGGCTTCGGCTTCGCGCTCGGCTGGGGCTCCTCCGAGGCGCTGGTGCTCGCCGGGGTGCTGGGCATCTCGTCGTCCGCGATCGTCACCAAGGTGCTGGTCGACACGGGGCGGTTGGGCAATCCGGAGACCAAGCCGATCCTCGGCATCATCGTCGTCGAGGACATCTTCCTGGCGCTCTATCTGGCCGCGCTGCAACCGGTGCTCTCCGGGGCCGACTCACTGGCCTCGGCGGCGCCGGCCGCCGGGAAGGCGTTCGGCTTCCTGCTGCTGCTCGCCGCGGCCGCCCGTTGGGGCACCCGCGTCATCGGCCGGCTGATCGCCACCAAGGACAGCGAGTTGCTGGTGATCTCCTTCCTGGGGGCCGCCGTTCTGGTCGCCGGGATCTCCGAGTGGTTCGGGGTCGCGGACGCCATCGGGGCGTTCATGGTGGGCCTGATGCTGGGCGGGACGAGCACCGGGCCGCGGATCCGCAAGCTGGTGCACCCGCTGCGGGACGCGTTCGGGGCGATCTTCTTCTTCGCGTTCGGGCTCTCCATCGACCCCGGCGACCTGCCGAGCGTGGTGTGGCCGGTGCTGATCGCGGTGGCGCTGACGCTGCTGATGAACGTCCTGGCGGGGCTGACCGCGGCCCGGATCTACGGCTTCGGCCCCGGGCCGGCCGCGAACATCGCCACCGCGCTGCTGGCCCGCGGCGAGTTCGCGCTGATCCTGGCGACGATGGCGGCGGGCGCCGGGCTCGACGAGCGGCTGGCGCCGTTCATCGCCGGCTATGTGCTGATCCTGGCCGTCCTCGGGCCGCTGGCGGCCGGCCGCTCCGGGCTGTTGGCCCGGATCCTGCCGACCGGCGGAGCGCCGCGGGCCGCCGTGGCAGGGGTCGATCCGGAGGCGGTCAGCCGTCCCGACACAGCAGCAACAGCGCCCGGTCGTCGTTGACGTCCTTGGCGACCGCCTCGATCAGATGCCAGGCGGCACCGGCGAAGCCGGCGTGCACATAGCGCTCGGCCTCGCCGGTCAGCCGGTCGATGCCCTCGGCGATGTCGCGGTCGGCGGCCTCCACCAGGCCGTCGGTGAACAGCATCAGCACGTCGCCGGGGCGCAGCGTCCCCTTGACCGGGTCGAACTGGGCGCCGTCGTAGACCCCGAGCAGCGGGCCCTCCCCCGACTTCTCCTCCCAGCGGCCGGTGCCGGCGCTGAGTTGGAGGGCGGGGAGGTGGCCCGCGGAGAACAGCTCGTAGTCGCCGGACTCCAGGTCCAGCACGAGGTGGATGGAGGTGGCGAAGCCCTCGTCCCAGTCCTGGCGCAGCAGATAGCCGTTGGCGGCGGGGAGGAAGCCGTGCGGCGGCAGCGAGCCGAGCAGGCCGCCGAAGGCGCCGGAGAGCAGCAGCGCGCGGGAGGCGGCGTCCATGCCCTTGCCGGAGACGTCGGTGAGCACGACCTCCAGGATGTTGCCGCCCTGGGTGCGGGAGGCCACCACGAAGTCGCCGGAGAAGGACTGGCCGCCGGCCGGGCGGAGCGCCATCTCGTGGTGCCAGCCCTTGGGCAGCCCGGGCAACTTGCTCTGCACGCGGATCCGTTCGCGCAGGTCGAAGAGCATGGTGCCGCCGCGCCGCCAGGGCACCCCGACCCGGCTGCGGAACTGCGCGACCAGCAGTCCCGACAGCCCCACCGCGGCGACCACCAGGACCGTGCCCGGGGTGATCCGGTCCGGCCCCTGGTCGTACGGGCCGAACAGCGCCGCCTCGACGATCAGCGCGGCCGCGGAGGCCGCGTACAGGACCAGGAGGTTGGCCGGGCGCAGCAGCAGTCCGCCGGCGATGATCGGGAGGACCAGCGCGGTCGGCGCGATCCACTGCGGGCACCAGAGGGTGCCCAGGGCGATGGCGGGGACGGCGGCGAGCAGGGCGGCCAGCGCGAGCCAGTCGGAGCCGTCGCCGCGGAAGTAGTCGACCCCGGCCTTGCGCATGCCGATGCGGGCCCGGTGCAGGCGTTTGTGCACCCGGGCCCTCGGACTCTCCGCTCCCGCGCCGCGTGTCATTGCCCTGGGACCTTATCCACCCATTCGGCGGCGCGTCGATTCGTCGCACATCAACCCGGGGATTTGCAGGGAATTCGCGTTCGAAATACGGTCGCGCGGCCGGCGGGCGGACTGTTAGGGATGCCTCATGACAACAGAGTTGCGGCCGTTGCGGGAGAGCGATTGGGATACCTGGTTCGACACCCTGGACGTGGTGTTCGGCGGAGTCCCGGACACACCCGAGAGGCGTGCGTGGTGGCGCACGGTCACTGAGGTGCCACGGGACATCGCGGTCTGGGACGGCGACGCGATCGTCGGCACGACCGGGGCGTTCTCGTTCGGGTTGACCGTGCCGGGCGGCGCGGAGGTGGCCACGGCCGGCGTCACCACCGTCGGGGTGCTGCCCACCCACCGCCGGCGCGGGGCGCTGCGCTCGATGATGCGGCACCAGTTGGCGGACGTCCACGAGCGCGGCGAGGCGCTGGCGGCGCTGACCGCCACGGAGCCGGCGATCTACGGGCGGTTCGGCTACGGCGCGGCCACCCAGGAGCTGCGGATGTCCGTGGACACCGTGCGGCTGGCCGCCCCCGCGCTGCCGGGCGTGGACGACGTCCGACTGCGGCTGGTGGACCCGGTGGCCGGGCTCGCCGCGTGCGAGCGGGTCTACGAGCGCCTGGTGCCGACCCGGCCCGGGATGCTGGCCCGGCGCCCCGGCTGGGAGCGTCAGGGGGTGCTCGACCCGGAGGCCGAGCGGCACGGCGCCGGCCACCTGCAGTGCGTGCTGGCCGAGGTGGACGGCGAGGTGCGCGGCTACGCGCGCTACGCGGTCAAGCCCGACTGGGACCAGGCCGGCCCGCGCGGGGTCGTGCAGCTCCGGCAGCTCGACGCGCTGGACCCGGTGGTCCACGCGGCGCTGTGGCGGCACCTGTTCGGCATCGACCTGACGGCGTCGGTGGTGACGCGCAGCCGGCCGGTGGACGAGCCGCTGCTGCACCTGGTGCCCGACCAGCGGCGCCTGGACGCCGGGGTGCGGGAGGCGCTGTTCCTGCGGCCGGTGGAGGTGGGGGCGGCGCTGGCGGCCCGGACGTACCAAGCGCCGGTGGACGTGGTGTTGGAGGTCGCGGACGCCTTCTGCCCGTGGAACGCGGGGCGCTGGCGGCTGTCCGGCGACGCCAAGGGGGCGAGCTGCGAGCGGACCACCGACCCGGCCGAACTCGCGCTGTCGGTGCGGGAGTTGGGGTCGGCCTATCTGGGCGGGTTCGCGCTGTCGGCGCTGGCCGGGGCCGGGCGGGTGCGGGAACTGCGGCCGGGGGCGCTGGCGGCGGCCTCGCTGGCGTTCGGGTCGGACCCGGCGCCGTGGCTGCCGCACGGGTTCTGACCGGGGGCCGGCGCGGGCCCGTGCGGCGCCCTCAGGGGCGGGCGGCGGCGGGCTGGCAGCCCGGGCACCAGAAGAGGTTGCGGGCGGCGAGGTCGGCGGTGCGGATCTCACCGCCGCACAGGTGGCAGGCGGCGCCGGTGCGGCGGTAGACGTAGACCTCGCCGCCGTGGTCGTCGACCCGCGGCGGGCGGCCCATGGCCTCCGGGGTGTGCTCGGGGCGGACGGTGTCGATCCGGTTGTGCCGCACGCCCTCCCGCATCAGGGCGACCAGGTCGGCCCAGATCGCGTCCCACTGCTGCCGGCGCAGGTCACGGCCGGGGAGGTAGGGGTCGATGCCGTGCCGGAAGAGGACCTCGGCGCGGTAGACGTTGCCGACGCCGGCGATCACCTTCTGGTCGAGCAGCAGCGCCGCGAGGGTGGTGCGGCTGCGGGCGATCCGGCGCCAGGCGCGGTCGCCGTCGTCGTCCGGGCGCAGCGGGTCGGGGCCCAGCCGCTCGTGTATCGCCTGCTTCTCGGCGTCGGTGATCAGCGCGCAGGTGGTCGGCCCGCGCAGGTCGGCGTAGTGGCCGGCGCCGACCAGCCGCAGCCGGACGGTGTCGGTGGGCGGGGGCGCCGGGGTGGCGCCGAAGCCGAGCTTGCCGAAGAGACCGAGGTGGATGTGGACCCAGCGGTCGGGGGCGAAGCCGAGGAAGAGGTGCTTGCCGTGGGCCTCGGCCGTCTCCATGACCTGGCGGTCGATGAGGGCGGCGCCGTCGGCGAACTTGCCCTGCGGGCTGGTGGCGCGGACCGGGCTGCCCTCGAAGCGGTCGCGGTGGTCCGCGGCCAGGCGGTGGATGGTGTGCCCCTCGGGCATCGGGTCGTGCCTCCGGCGGTTCGTTCGTGCGTGCGGCCCGGAGGCCGGTTCGCGCCCGCCCGTTCCGCCCTGCGGAACGACGGCCCGCGAACCGGCCGAAGGATCAGCCCTGTTGGGGGTGGTGGGCCGGGATCGGGGGGAGTTCGCCGGTGGTCTCGTAGCGGGAGAGCATCTCGATGCGGCGGGTGTGCCGCTCCTCGCCCGAGTACGGGGTGGTGAGGAACACCTCGACGAAGCGGGTGGCCTCGTCCTGGGTGTGCATCCGGCCGCCGACGGAGACGACGTTGGCGTTGTTGTGCTCGCGGCCCAGCTTGGCGGTCTCCTCGCTCCAGGCCAGCGCGGCCCGCACGCCCTTGACCTTGTTGGCGGCGATCTGCTCGCCGTTGCCGGAGCCACCGATCACGATGCCGAGGCTGTCCGGGTCGGCGGCGGTCTTCTCCGCGGCGCGCAGGCAGAACGGCGGGTAGTCGTCCTGGGCGTCGTAGAGGTGGGGACCGCAGTCGACGGGCTCGTGGCCGTTGGCCTTGAGCCAGTCCACGAGGTGGTTCTTGAGGTCGAAGCCGGCATGATCGGAGCCGATGTACACGCGCATGGCATGAGTGTGGCATGTCGTCGCCTGGGTAGACGCCACGGGGCCGCGGCCCGTCCCGGCGCCGCGGTTCACTTCTTCAGGCAACCCATCGGTAACGACACGATCGCGATTCAGCTCTTCCAAACGGTCGTTAACAACGTTCTAATGCCTGGGTTCGACACGAGAACCACCGAAGGACGGTGCACATGGGCGCGCACCCGCCTACCTCCCACGCGGTCCCCACCGCCGGCGAACCCGGCGGCGGTACCGCGAACCGGTCCCCCGACGGGCTCCAGGCCGGCCTCAAGAACCGCCATCTGTCGATGATCGCCATCGGCGGAGTGATCGGCGCCGGCCTGTTCGTCGGCTCCGGTGCCGGCATCGCGGCCGCCGGTCCGGGCATCCTGCTCTCCTACGCGCTGACCGGCCTGCTGGTCGTGCTGGTGATGCGGATGCTGGGCGAGATGGCCGCGGCCTCCCCCACCTCCGGCTCGTTCTCCGCGTACGCGGACCGGGCGCTCGGCCGCTGGGCGGGCTTCACGATCGGCTGGCTGTACTGGTTCTTCTGGTCGGTGGTGCTGGCGGTCGAGGCGACCGCGGCGGCGGCGATCCTGACCAGCTGGATACCTTCGGTGCCGCAGTGGGCCTGGGCGTTGCTGGTGATGATGGTGCTGACCGGCACCAACCTGGTCTCGGTGGGCTCGTTCGGCGAGTTCGAGTTCTGGTTCGCCGGGATCAAGGTCGTGGCGATCGTGATCTTCATCGTGGTCGGTGCGCTGGCGATCTTCGGGCTGCCGCCGGGGCACCACGCGGTGGGCACCAGCAACCTGTTCGAACACGGCGGGTTCCTGCCGAAGGGGCCAGGGGCGATCCTCTCCGGGATGCTGCTGGTGGTCTTCTCCTTCATGGGCAGCGAGATCGTCACGCTGGCGGCGAGCGAGTCGCCGAACCCGGTGATGGCCGTCCGCAAGGCCGTCAACAGCGTGATCTGGCGGATCGCGCTGTTCTACATCGGGTCGATCGCGGTGATCGTGACGCTGCTGCCCTGGGACGACCCGGAGGTGGCCAAGAGCCCGTACGTGGCGGTGCTGAAGTCGCTGCACATCCCGTACGTGGACGTCCTGATGGATGTCGTGGTGCTGACCGCGGTGCTGTCCTGCCTGAACTCCGGGCTCTACACGGCGTCCCGGATGGCGTTCTCGCTCGGTGAGCGCGGCGATGCGCCGAAGTCGTTCGCGACGGTCAACAAGCGCGGCGTCCCGGCGGTGGCGATCTGGGCGTCGGTGGCGTTCGGCTTCGTCGCGACGATCTTCAGCTACACCTCGAAGGACACCATCTTCCAGTTCCTGCTCAACTCCTCGGGCGCGGTGGCCCTGTTCGTCTGGCTGGTGATCTGCTTCTCGCAGCTCCGGATGCGCCGGACCATCGAGCGGGAGATGCCGGAGCGGCTGACGGTGCGGATGTGGCTGTACCCGTGGCTGACCTACGCCACCATCGCGCTGATCATCTTCGTCGTGGGCTACATGTTCTACGACAAGAACGGCCGGCAGCAGATGGTGCTGTCGGTGGTCGCGGCCGTGGTGGTGCTGATCGCCGGGCTGCTGCTGGACAAGCGGCGGCCCCGCGAGGCGGCGCAGCAGCCGGCGGTCACGGAGGAGCAGGCGTAGCCGGTTCGGACGGAAAAGCGACGGGGCCCGCACCCATGCGAAGGGTGCGGGCCCCGTCGGCGTCCGGGGTGGTGTCGTCAGCCGCGGCGACCGGCCAGCTTCCAGGCGGTCGGCAGGGCGCCCATCGCCAGGGCGATCTTGAGGGCGTCGCCGACCAGGAACGGCACCATGCCGACGGCGACGGCCTGGCCGAGGGAGATGCCGGTGCTGAGCGCCAGGTAGGGCACGCCGATGCCGTAGATCAGGGCGTTGCCGGCGGCCATCGTGACGGCGGTGCGCAGCACCCCGCGGTCGCCGCCGCGGCGGGCCAGCGCGCCCACGGCGGTGGCGGCGAGCAGCATGCCGAGGACGTAACCGAAGGTGGCGCCGCCGGCGCCCGAGGCGCCACCGGCGAACCACGGCACGCCGGCCATGCCCACCAGGGCGTAGAGGGCCAGCGACAGCAGTCCGCGGCGGGCGCCGAGCGAGGTCCCCACGAGGAGCGCGGCGAAGGTCTGGGCGGTGACCGGGACCGGGGAGCCGGGGACCGGGACCGCGATCTGGGCGGCCAGGCCGGTGGCCACGGCGCCGCCGACGACCAGCGCGGCGTCGCGGACGCGGGCGCGGCTGACGGAGGCGGCCGGCAGCAGGTCGGCGAGGACCGTGCCGGAAGTGGCGGTGGGGACGGCTGTGCTCATCGGGGACTCCGCGGGTGTGAGTGCGGACCCAGGGCTCGGATCCGGCGCGACGGAATGACGTTAGTTCAGAGGGCGGCCTCGATCATCGTGTGGCGCTGACAAAGCCGTACCGGCCCGCTTGGGGAGTTCCAGACAACGGCCGGAGCGCCGGCGCCTGTTCGAGGGCGGGACCGTCTTCGCAGGTCACGTGATGCGCATCACGGCGAACGCCGCGGCAGAGGGCCGGTTTTGTGGTAGTCGCGCACGGCCGGGGACACTGGGACGGCTCCGCGGTCGTCTGTGGAGTTCCCCCAAACCGGGCGGCGTTCGTCGCCCTCGCGCCCCTGCGGAGTACGAGCCCATGCACGACGCACCGCCCCTGGTCGAGAAAGAGCCGCTGTCCGGCGGGCTCAAGCAGCGCCATCTGACGATGCTGGGCCTGGGCGGGGTGATCGGCGCGGGGCTGTTCGTCGGTTCCGGTGCCGGCATCGCGGTGGCCGGTCCCGGGATCGTGCTGTCGTACCTGATCGCCGGCGGGCTGGCGATGCTGATCATGCGGATGCTCGGGGAGATGTCGGCGGCGATGCCGGCGTCCGGGGCGTTCTCGGTGCACGCGGAGCGGGCGCTCGGGCGCTGGGCGGGATTCAGCGTGGGGTGGCTGTACTGGTTCCTGCTGGTGGTGGTGTTGGCGGTGGAGGCCACCGGGGCGGCGCAGATCGCGCACGGCTGGGTGCCGTCGGTGCCGCAGTGGGGCTGGGTGCTGATCTTCATGGTCTTCTTCACCGCAGCAAACCTTGCCGCGGTGAAGAACTTCGGTGAGTTCGAGTTCTGGTTCGCCACGTTGAAGGTCACCGCGATCGTGCTGTTCCTGGCGCTGAGCGTGCTGGCGATCTTCGGGGTGCTGCCGCACACCGAGCCGGTCGGGCTGACCAACCTCACCGGGCAGGGCGGGTTCCTGCCGCACGGCTGGTCCGGGGTGATCTCCGGGGTGCTGGCGGTGGTGTTCGCCTTCGGCGGGCTGGAGGTGGTCACCATCGCGGCGGCCGAATCGGACGACCCGGCGCGGGCGGTGGGCCGGGCGGTGCGCAGCGCGGTGTGGCGGATCCTCTTCTTCTACGTCGGCTCGATGCTGGTCATCGTCTCGGTGCTGCCCTGGTCGTCGATGCAGCCCGGCAAGAGCCCGTACGTGATGGTGCTGGACCACATCGGGGTGCCCGGCGCCGGACAGATCATGAACATCGTGGTGTTCGTGGCGCTGCTGTCGGCGCTCAACGCCAACCTCTACGGCTCCTCGCGCATGGTGTTCTCGCTGGCCGAGCGCGGGGAGGCGCCGCGCGGACTGCTGAAGGTGACGCGCGGCGGGGTGCCGCGGCGGGCGGTGCTGGCCTCGGTGGCGTTCGGCTTCCTCTCCGTGCTGCTGAACCTCAAGTGGCCGGATTCGGTGTTCCTGTACTTGCTCAACGCGGTAGGCGCGGTGCTGCTGTTCGTCTGGGGTCTGATCGCCGTCTCCCAACTGCGGCTGCGGCCCCGGATCGAGCGGGAGGCGCCGGAGCGGCTGGTGCTGCGGATGTGGGCGTTCCCCTATCTGACGTGGGTGGCGCTGCTGGCGATGGGCGCGGTGATCGTGCTGATGCTGACCGATGCCACGGCCCGGCCGCAGTTGCTGTGGTCGGCCGGCGCGACCGCGGCGGTGCTGGCGGTCGCGGGCCTGAGGGAGTTGCGGGCGCGGCGGTCCCGACGCTGAGGACGGCCGGGCGGCCGACCGGGCACTTTCGGGCAGAAATGAGACGGGCGTCACAGGTCATGACATTCGACGACGTGTCAGGCACGCTCGGTCACGATCCCGTCTGAATACCGAACAATCGCTGCACGACTGTTGCCCTGAGCGGACGCGGCCGCTCAGACTGAGCCAGCTTTGCCGAGGACCCCGGAGTGAGCCGTCCACGGCCCCGGGAGAACGCAGCTCTCGCCCCGCCCGCATCTCACCTACTGGGACAGGTACGACATGAATCGGACACCCTCGTCCGCCGCGCCCGACGGAGCGCGCGCCGCCGCTCCGGGCGCCGGCCAGGACGGCGGCGCACTGTCGCACGGCCTGAAACAGCGCCACCTCTCGATGATCGCCCTCGGTGGCGTGATCGGTGCCGGCCTGTTCGTCGGCTCCCGCGAGGGCATCGCCGCGGCCGGACCGTCGATCGTGCTGGCGTACGCCGTCTCCGGCGCGCTGGTCATGTTGATCATGCGGATGCTGGGTGAGATGTCCGCGGCCCGCCCGTCCTCCGGTTCCTTCTCGGTGCACGCGGAGCGGTCCATCGGCCCCTGGGCCGGCTTCACCGCGGGCTGGATGTTCACCGCGCTGCTGTGCGTGGCGGTCTCCGTCGAGGCGCTGGGCGCAGCGGACGTGCTGCACCAGTGGTTCCCGGCCACCCAGCCGTGGATGTGGGTCCTGCTGATCATGGTGGTCTTCACCGGGACCAACCTGACCGCGGTCTCCAACTTCGGCGAGTTCGAGTTCTGGTTCGCCGCCCTGAAGGTCGCCGCGATCGTCGCCTTCCTGATCCTCGGCATCCTGGCCATCTTCGGCCTGCTGCCCGGCAGTTCGGCGCCCGGCACCTCCCATCTGACCGGCGACGGCGGCTTCCTCCCCAAGGGCATGGACGGCCTGATGGTCGGTCTGCTGGCGTCGGTGTTCGCGTACGGCGGCCTGGAGACCGTGACCATCGCGGCCGCCGAGTCCAAGGACCCGGTCCGCGGCGTGGCCCGCGCGGTGCGCACCGCGATGTGGCGGATCGCCCTCTTCTACGTCGGCTCGATGGCGGTCATCGTCACCGTCATCCCCTGGAGCGCGCCGTCGATCGCCAAGAGCGGCCCGTACGTCGCGGTGTTGGACTACCTCAAGATCCCGGCGGCCGGCCAGATCATGAACGTGGTCATCCTGATCGCCCTGCTCTCCGCGGTGAACGCCAACATCTACGGCGCCTCGCGGATGGCCTACTCGCTGATCAGCCGCGGCCAGGGCCCGTCCTTCTTCGGCAAGGTGAGCGGCGGGGTGCCGCGCCGGGCGGTGCTGCTCTGCGTCGCCTTCGGGTTCCTCGCGGTGCTGTTCAGCTTCCTGTGGCCGACCACGGTCTTCCAGTGGCTGCTCAACATGGTCGGCGCCGCCGTCCTGGTGGTCTGGGGCTTCATCGCCGCCGCCCAGTTGCGCACCCGGCGGCAGTTGGAGCGCGAGGCGCCCGAGAAGCTGGTCGTGAAGATGTGGGCCTTCCCGTTCCTCACGTGGGTGGCGCTGGCCGGCATCGCCCTGGTGCTGGTGCTGATGCTGCGCGACGACAGCCAGCGGATCCAACTGCTCTTCACCGGCGGCTTCGGCGTGGTGCTGACCGTCATCGGCCTGGTCCGGCAGCGGGCGCTGGCGACCGGCACGCGGTAGGCCGCGGCGGCCCACCGGCCCATCCGTTCCCAGGCGGGGCGGGACCTCCTCCCGAGGTCCCGCCCCGCCTGGTTCTTTGGGACCAGGAAGCCCGCCACTCCGGCCTTGTGATCACTGCTGCTGATAGCGTGCTGCTGCACATTGATTGCAACTACGGCGTATACGCAGCTTGGAGGCGGGGTCGGCATGGCGACCTACACACTTCCGGAACTCCCCTACGACTACTCGGAGCTGGCCCCGGTCATCAGCCCGGAGATCATCGAGCTGCACCACGACAAGCACCACGCGGCCTATGTGAAGGGCGCCAACGACACCCTTGAGCAGCTCGCCGAGGCGCGCGACAAGGACCAGTGGGGCAACATCAACGGCCTGGAGAAGAACCTCGCGTTCCACCTCTCCGGCCACATCCTGCACAGCATCTACTGGCACAACATGACCGGCGACGGCGGCGGCGAGCCGCTGGACAAGGACGGCGTGGGCGAGCTCGCCGACGCCCTCGCCGAGAGCTTCGGCTCGTTCGCCAAGTTCAAGGCCCAGCTCTCCAAGGCGTCCGCCACCACGCAGGGCTCCGGCTGGGGCGTCCTGGCCTACGAGCCGGTCACCGGCCGCCTCATCGTCGAGCAGATCTACGACCACCAGGGCAACGTCGGCCAGGGCTCGGTGCCGATCCTGGTCTTCGACGCCTGGGAGCACGCCTTCTACCTGCAGTACAAGAACCAGAAGGTCGACTTCATCGAGGCCATGTGGAAGGTCGTCAACTGGCAGGACGTGGCCAAGCGTTACGCGGCCGCGAAGGAGCGGGCGAACAACCTGCTGCTGGCGCCGTGACGCGATAGCGGTGCACAGACGTCCTGCCTCGTGATCGTCTTCTCACCGTTCGCTTGGCAGGCGCATAGGGCGGAGCCCCCCGCGAGGACGTGACTCGTGGGGGGCTCCGTCGCGTCTTCCTCGGCTGCACGCCGGGTGGACACAGGCAACAGGCGTCAGTCGAAGCTCGGCGCCGCCGTCCGCGTGCGCTTGATCTCGAAGAAGCCGGGCGTGGAGGCGACCATCAGGGTGCCGTCCCAGAGCCTGGCGGCGGCCTCGCCCTTGGGGGCGGGGGTGACCACCGGGCCGAAGAAGGCGATCTGGTCGCCGTCGGGGCCGGGGACCGCGATCACCGGGGTGCCGACGTCCTGGCCCACCAGGTCGATGCCCGCCTTGTGGGAGGCGCGCAACTCGGCGTCGTAGGTGTCCTTGTCGGCGTAGTCGATCAGGTCGGCGGGCAGGCCGGCGTCGGCGAGGGCGGCGGCGAGGGAGTCGCGGTTCACGCCCTCGCCGAGGTTGTGGAAGCGGGTGCCGAGCGCGGTGTAGAGCCGGCCGACGACCTCGTCGCCGTGGAGCTGCCGGGCGGCGGTCACCACCCGGACCGGACCCCAGGACTTGCCGCCGGGGCGCATGTTCTCCGCGTACTCCGGGGGGAGTTCGTCGAGGCGGTTCTCGTTCAGCACGGCCAGGCTCATCACGTGCCAACGCACCTGGACCGGGCGGACCTTCTCCACCTCCAGCATCCAGCGGGAGGTCAGCCATGCCCAGGGGCAGAGCGGGTCGAACCAGAAGTCTGCCGGGGTCTTCGTGGTCTCGGACACGAGGTCTCCTCCATGAGAGCGTCAACAGCGTTGTTCCGTGCCGGCTTCAACCGCCGGGGCGCGTGCCATGATTCCCCGTGTTCGATATCCGAGACGAGGGTGAGGGAGGCACACCGTGCCAGGCGAGAATCTGTCCCGGGAAGAGGCACGTGAGCGGGGCCGGCTGCTGACGGTCGAGGGGTACCACGTGGCGCTGGACGTCCGCTCAGCGGTCGCCAGGGGCGCGGACGCGGCCACCTTCCGCTCTCGGACGACGCTCCGGTTCCGCTGCGCCGAGCCCGGCGCGGCCAGCTTCGCGGACCTCCTGGCCCCTTCGGTCACCTCGGTCACCCTCAACGGGCGGGAGCTGGACCCGGCCGAGGTCTTCGACGGCGCCCGGATCGTGCTCGCCGACCTGGCCGCCGAGAACACCCTGGTCGTCGACGCGCAGTGCGCCTACAGCCGCACCGGCGAGGGCCTGCACCGCTTCGTCGACCCCGAGGACGGCGAGGTCTACCTCTACACCCAGTACGAGCCCGCCGACTCCCGTCGGGTCTTCGCCACCTTCGAACAGCCGGATCTGAAGGCCCCGTTCACCTTCGAGGTGACGGCGCCGGAGGGCTGGCTGGTGCTGAGCAACGGCGTCCAGGAAGGCCCGGTCGAAGCGGTGCGCGAAGCGCTTCCGCTGAAGAGCGGAGACGGGCGGCAGCCGGGCGGGACGCGGCGGTTCGCGACCACCAGGCCGATCTCGACGTACATCACCGCGGTGATCGCCGGGCCGTACCACTACGTGACCGACACCTACCGCCGCACCTTCGAGGACGGCACCGAGCTGACCGTCCCGTTGGGCGCGCTGTGCCGCAAGGGGCTGGCCCGGCACTTCGACGCGGACGACGTCTTCACCGTCACCAAGCAGGGCCTGGACTTCTTCCACGACCACTTCGACTTCCCGTACCCGTTCGGGAAGTACGACCAGGCGTTCGTGCCGGAGTACAACCTCGGCGCGATGGAGAACCCCGGATGCGTCACCTTCCGCGAGGAGTTCATCTTCCGCGGCAAGGTCACCGAGGCGTCGTACGAGCGCCGGGCCAACGTCATCCTGCACGAGATGGCGCACATGTGGTTCGGCGACCTGGTCACCATGCACTGGTGGGACGACCTGTGGCTGAAGGAGTCCTACGCGGACTTCATGGGCAGCTTCGCGCAGGTCGGCGCGACCCGCTTCACCGACGGCTGGATCACCTTCGCCAACCGCCGCAAGTCCTGGGCGTACCGGGCCGACCAGCTCCCCTCCACCCACCCGATCACCGCCGACATCCGCGACCTGGAGGACGCCAAGCTCAACTTCGACGGCATCACCTACGCCAAGGGCGCCAGCGTCCTCAAGCAGTTGGTGGCCTACGTCGGCCAGGACGCGTTCCTGGAGGGCGCCCGGCGCTACTTCAAGCGGCACGCCTACGGCAACACCCGGCTGACGGACCTGCTGTCGGTGCTGGAGGAGACCTCCGGGCGGGACCTGGCGGCCTGGTCGCGCGCCTGGCTGGAGACCGCCGGCGTCAACTCCCTCACGCCGCAGGTGACGTACGACGCCCAGGACCGGATCACCGAGCTGAGCATCCTCCAGGAGGCGTCGCCGGACCATCCGGAGCTGCGGCCGCACCGGGTCGCGGTCGGCCTCTACCGCCGGCTGGACGCGGACTCGGCGCTGGTGCGCTACGCCCGCGCCGAGGTGGACGTGACCGGGCCGCGGACGGCGGTGCCGGAGCTGGCCGGGGTCGAGCGTCCGGAGCTGGTCCTGGTCAACGACGAGGACCTGACGTACTGCAAGACCCGTTTCGACGAGGGGTCGTTGGCCACCCTGCGGGCGCGGCTCGGCGATCTCACCGACCCCCTGGCGCGGGCGCTGTGCTGGGCGGCCCTGTGGGGGCTGACCCGGGACGGGCTGATGCCGGCCCGGGACTTCCTGGAGCTGGTGCGGAAGTTCGCCGGCGCGGAGAGCGTGATCGGGGTGCTCCAGTCGGTGCTGGGCCAGGCGGAGAGCGCGCTGACGCACTACGTCGCGCCGGAGTACCGCGAGCGGGCGGCCGGCGAGTTGGCCGAGGGCGCGCTGCGCGAGCTGCGGCTGGCCGAGCCGGGCAGCGGCCACCAGCTCAGTTGGGCCCGGCACTTCGCGGCGGTGGCCACCACGCCGGCCGATCTCCAGTTGCTCCAGGGGCTGTTGGAGGGCACCGCGAAGATCGACGGGCTGGCGGTGGACCAGGAGCTGCGCTGGGCGTTCCTGCTGCCGCTGGCCGCGCACGGGGTCGCCGACCGGGCGGTGCTCGACGCCGAACTGGCCCGCGACGACACCGCGTCCGGCAAGCGCCACCAGGTGCGCTGCCTGGCCGCCCGCCCCTCGGCCGAGGTCAAGGCCGCCGCCTGGGCGGACGTGGTGGACTCCGACGCGCTCTCCAACGCCCTGGTCGAGGCGACCATCAGCGGCTTCGCCCAGCCGTCGCAGCACGAGCTGCTGGTGCCGTACGCGCCGCGGTACTTCGCGGCGATCGAGCGGATCTGGCGGGAGCGGTCCATCGAGATCGGGATGTCCGTGGTGCGCGGGCTGTTCCCGTTCTGGCAGGCGGACCGGTCCGCGCTGGACGCGACGGACGCCTGGCTGGCCGAGCGCGCCGAGGCCGCGCCCGCACTGCGCCGACTGGTGCTGGAGGAGCGCGACGACCTGGCGCGGGCGCTGCGCGCACAGGCTTGTGACGAGGCGGCCGGGCCGAGGCCGTAACCCGGTCCTCGACCAGCCTTAATCGGCCGTCGAACGCCCGTACTTGAGGGCAGTATTGTCCCGCTTGTGCCACAGGCGGGTAACAACGGTTAGGGGGTGGAGCGGGGCCGGGAATCGACCGGACATGAACCACGACACCCCGCTCTCCCCGCTCCCCCTCCACCACCTCTCCGACGGCCGCTGCCCGGTGCTGACCACCCATCAGCTCCGGGAGCACGGCGTACCGCCCGCCGAGATCACCGAGCGCTGCCGGCCGGGCGGCCCCTGGCAGCAACTGCTCCCCGGCGTGCACCTGTTGCACCAGGGTCCGCCCACCAGCGAGGAGCGGCTGCACGCGGCGCTGCTCTACGCCCGGCACCGCGCGCCGTCGGTGCCGACCCAGGCCCGGGTCGCGGAGTCCGGCCCGGAACCGATGATCACCGGGCTGGCGGCGCTCGCGTTGCACGGCTTCTCGGCCGCTCCCCCGCTGCTCGCCCTGGACCGCATCGACGTGCTGGTGGCCCGCACCCGGCGGCTGCGCCCGGCCGGCTTCGCCGGGATCATCCGGGGCGCGGACCTGCCGGACGCCCAGGAGATCACCGGGGTGCCCACCGCGCCCGTCCCGCGGGCGCTGTCGGACGCGGTGGCCATGCTCACCGACCCCACCGTGGTGCGCCGGCTGCTGACCGAGGCGGTGCGCGGCGGGCACTGCGAGGCGGCCTCGGTGGTGCGGGAGCTGAGCCGCGCCCGGCTGCTGACCCGGCCGCACGTGGTGGACGCGGTGGACGCCCTGCTGGCCGAGGGCCGGGCCCTGGCCGAGCAGCAGCTCTACGACATGGTGCGCGGCTTCGGGCTGCCCGACCCGCTGTGGAACGTCGACCTGCGGCTGCCGGGCGGCCCGTACCTGGGCGCGGTGGACGCGTACTGGTCGGACTACGGGGTGGCGGTGGAGATCGACACCCGGACCCCGCGCCCGACCGGCGAGCCGCCCCGCGACGCCTACCGGGAGCAGCTGGAGCGGCTCGGCATCACCCTCGTCCGCTGCCGGCCGCGCACCCTGCGGGAGGCCCCCGAGCAGCAGGCGACGGTGGTCCGCACGGCGCTGATGGCGGCCACGGACCGGGAGCCGCCGGCGTACGTGGTGGTCCTCCCGCACTGAACCGCCGGCCCGCTCGACGCCCGCGCGCCACGGACGGTGACCTCCGGGCACGTTCCGTGGGCAACCAGGCGCCCCGCATCTCCATCTATTGGAACGGATTGGACAAGGCGACGGGTCTCACACACATGATGGGAACGCCACTGAGCAGGTGTTCCAGCAGACACCCGGAGCCGGGCCAGCGAGCCAGGCCAGAACGAAGGAGTCCCATGAGGATCGGAATCGTCGGCGCCACCGGACAGGTCGGCGGCGTGATGCGGCGCATTCTCGCCGAGCGCAACTTCCCGGTCGAGCAGCTTCGGCTGTTCGCCTCGGCCCGGTCCGCGGGACGCACGCTGCCCTGGCAGGACACCGAGATCACGGTCGAGGACGCGGCCACCGCCGACTACTCCGGCCTGGACATCGTGCTCTTCTCGGCCGGCGGCGCGACCTCCAAGGCACTGGCGGAGAAGGTCGCCGACGCCGGCCCGGTCGTGATCGACAACTCCTCCGCCTGGCGCCGCGACCCGCAGGTGCCGCTGGTGGTCGCCGAGGTCAACCCGCAGGCCATCGCCGAGCGCCCCAAGGGCATCATCGCCAACCCCAACTGCACCACCATGGCCGCCATGCCCGTGCTGCGCCCGCTGCACGACGAGGCCGGGCTGGTCTCCCTGGTCGTCGCCACCTACCAGGCGGTCTCCGGCAGCGGCCTGGCCGGCGTCGCCGAGCTGGACGGGCAGGCCCGCAAGGTCATCGAGCAGGACGCCACCAAGCTCACCCACGACGGGTCCGCCGTGGAGTTCCCGGCCCCCGACACCTACGTCCGCCCGATCGCCTTCAACGTCCTGCCGATGGCCGGCAAGATCGTCGACGACGGGCTGAACGAGACCGACGAGGAGCAGAAGCTCCGCCACGAGAGCCGCAAGATCCTGGACATCCCGGAGCTGAAGGTGTCCGGCACCTGCGTCCGCGTCCCGGTCTTCACCGGCCACTCCCTCCAGGTCAACGCCCGCTTCGCGCGCCCGCTCTCCCCCGAGCGCGCCCAGGAGCTGCTCGCCGGCGCCCCCGGCGTGGCCCTCTCCGACGTCCCCACTCCGCTCCAGGCCGCCGGCCAGGACCCCGCCTTCGTGGGCCGGATCCGCCGCGACGAGACCGTCGACAACGGCCTCGCCCTGTTCGTCTCCAACGACAACCTCCGCAAGGGCGCGGCCCTCAACGCCGTCCAGATCGCCGAACTGGTCGCCGCCGATCTCCGCGGCTGACCCACCGCGCAACGCCGACGCCGGGGCCCGTACGGAACACCCTCCGTATGGGCCCCGGTGGTTGGGCGGGGCGGCGCGCACCGCCCCGCCCTCAGGCCGCCTCGACCGCGGCGCCTCCCCCGCCTCGGCACGCACCTCGCGCCGCGGACGCCCCTTCCCCCCTCGTCCTTGCGGCCGCACCGCAAGGAGTGGCCCCGCCGCACCGCGCCGGCCGGGACCGCGGGCGGTCGACCACCGCCCCCGCCCCCACCCCCGCCGTGGAAGGATGGCCCGACGATGCGCTAACGATCGGGAGTAGGGAGACGAGCGGGTGCCTGGTACGAATCTGACCCGGGAAGAGGCTCAGGAGCGGGCGCGGCTGCTGACCGTGGACGCTTACGAGATCGAGCTGGACCTGACCGGGGCGCAGGAGGGGGGCACGTTCCGGTCCGTGACGACGGTCCGGTTCGATGCCGCGCAGGACGGTGCCGCGTCCTTCATCGACCTGGTCGCGCCGACGGTGCACGAGGTGGTGCTCAACGGCACCGCGCTGGACGCGGCGGAGGCGTTCGCCGACTCGCGGATCGCGCTGCCCGGGCTGCGGGCCGGCCGCAACGAGCTGCGGGTGGTCGCGGACTGCGCCTACACCAACACCGGTGAGGGCCTGCACCGGTTCGTCGATCCGGTGGACCAACAGGCGTACCTCTACACGCAGTTCGAGGTGCCGGACGCCCGGCGGGTGTTCGCCAGCTTCGAGCAGCCGGACCTGAAGGCGACGTTCCGGTTCACCGTGACCGCGCCCGAGGGCTGGACGGTGATCTCGAACTCGCCGACCCCCGAGCCGGCTGACAACGTCTGGCGCTTCGAGCCGACGCCGCGGATCTCCACCTACGTCACCGCGCTGATCGTCGGCCCGTACCACAGCGTGCACAGCACCTGGGAAGGCGCGGACGGGCGCAGCGTGCCGCTGGGGATCTACTGCCGGCCGTCGCTGGCCGAGCACCTGGACGCCGAGGAGATCTTCGCCGTCACCCGGCAGGGCTTCGACTGGTTCCAGGAGAAGTTCGACTACCCGTACCCGTTCGCCAAGTACGACCAGCTCTTCGTGCCGGAGTTCAACGCCGGCGCGATGGAGAACGCCGGCGCGGTGACCATCCGCGACCAGTACGTCTTCCGCTCGAAGGTGACCGACGCGGCCTACGAGGTGCGCGCCGAGACGATCCTGCACGAGCTGGCGCACATGTGGTTCGGCGACCTGGTCACCATGGAGTGGTGGAACGACCTGTGGCTGAACGAGTCGTTCGCCACCTACACCTCGATCGCCTGCCAGGCGTACGCGCCGGGCAGCAAGTGGCCGCACTCCTGGACCACGTTCGCCAACTCCATGAAGACCTGGGCCTACCGGCAGGACCAACTGCCCTCCACCCACCCGATCATGGCCGAGATCCGCGACCTGGACGACGTCCTGGTCAACTTCGACGGCATCACCTACGCCAAGGGCGCCTCGGTCCTCAAGCAACTCGTCGCCTACGTCGGCATGGACGAGTTCTTCACCGGCGTGCAGGCGTACTTCAAGGCGCACGCCTACGGCAACACCCGCCTGACGGACCTGCTCGGCGCGCTGGAGGAGACCAGCGGCCGGGACCTGGCGACCTGGTCGAAGAAGTGGCTCCAGACCGCCGGCATCAACGTGCTGCGGCCGCAGATCGAGGTGGCCGCGGACGGCACCGTCACCGCCTTCGCGGTGCGCCAGGAGGCCCCCGCACTGCCCGCCGGGGCGACCGGCGAGCCGGTGCTGCGCCCGCACCGGATCGGGATCGGCTACTACGACCTCACCGACGGCAAGCTGGTCCGCACCGGCGGCATCGAGCTGGACGTGGACGGCGAGCGCACCGAGGTGCCGTTCCCCGAGGGCTTCCGCCGCCCGGACGTGATCCTGCTCAACGACGGCGACCTCTCCTACGCCAAGGTCCGCCTCGACGAGCAGTCGCTGAAGGTCGTCACCGCACACCTCGGCGACTTCACCGAATCGCTGCCGCGCGCCCTGTCGTGGGCCTCCGCCTGGGACATGACCCGGGACGGCGAACTGCCCGCCCGGGACTACCTGGCGCTGGTCCTCTCCGGCATCGGCAAGGAGACCGACATCGGCGTCGTCCAGTCCCTGCACCGCCAGGTGAAGCTGGCCCTCGACCTCTACGCGGCACCGGAGTGGCGCGAGACGGGGCTGGCCACCTGGACGGAGGCGACGCTGGAGCACCTGCGGGCGGCGGCGCCGGGCAGCGACCACCAGCTCGCCTGGGCCCGGGCGTTCGCCGCGTCGGCCCGTACGGACGCGCAGCTGGACGTGGTCCAGGGGCTGCTGGACGGCACCGAGGAGATCCCCGGGCTGGCCGTGGACACCGAGCTGCGCTGGACGCTGCTGGAGCGGCTGGCGGCCACCGGCCGGGCCGACGAGCCGGCCATCGCCGCCGAGTTGGCGCGGGACGCCACCTCCGCCGGCGAGCGGCACGCGGCGACCGCCCGCGCCGCCCGACCCACCGCGGAGGCGAAGGCCGAGGCGTGGGCGTCGGTGGTGGAGTCGGACAAGCTCCCCAACGCCGTCCAGGAGGCCGTCATCGCCGGCTTCGTCCAGCCCGACCAGCGGGAGCTGCTGGAGCCCTACACCGCCAAGTACTTCGCGGCGGTCAAGGACGTCTGGGCCAACCGCAGCCACGAGATGGCGCAGCAGATCGTGGTGGGCCACTACCCGGCCCTCCAGGTCTCCCAGGAGACCCTGGACGCCACCGACGCCTGGCTGGCGGCGCACGACCCGAGCCCGGCGCTGCGCCGGCTGGTGACGGAGTCCCGGGCGGGCGTCGAGCGGGCGCTTACGGCCCGGGCGGCGGACGCGGCGGCCGGCGCCGCCTGACGGTCCGCGCGGCAGCAGTGCGGGGGCGTGCCCCGGAACCGGGTCGGTTCCGGGGCACGCCCCTTGGGCGAGCGGGGAGTTGGAGCGCCCGACGGACGGCGCGTCAGGAGCGGGACCGTCCGCCGGGCGGGTCGTGGCGCCGGGCCCCGGCCCCCTCCCCCGGGGCCCGGCCGGCGGCGCGGGTCAGCCGCTCAACTCGTCGAAGCGGCGGACCAGTTCGTCCCGGCCGGCCTCGGTGAGGTCGCCGTGCACCCGCATCCGGGCCAGGCCGCCGTCGGGGTAGACGTCCAGCCGGACGTGGGTGGCGGTGACCCGGCGGGGCAGCGCGAAGCGGTGCGGGGTGTCGGGCTGGAGCCGGGTCCTGGGCAGGATCTCGAACCACGCGGACTCCTCGTCCGGGTTCCCGTCGCAGCCCGAAAGCCGGGCCCAGCCGGCGGAGTTGCCCTTGAGGTAGGCGGTGTCGATCTCGATCGCGCGCAGCTCGCCCTGCGCGGCCAGCTTGAACCGCACCCAGTCGTTGGTGCCCCGCACCCGGCGGCGGCGGTTCTCCCAGCCGTCGTCCATCTTGCGGGAGAGGTCGGGCTGGATGATCTGGGTGGGCGAGGAGTAGAAGCGGTCGGAGGCGTCCTCGACGGTGCCGCCGTGCAGCACCGACGCCAGGTCCAGGGTGCCCAGCACGTCCAGCCACTCCGGGTCGGGTACCACCTCGCCGTGGACCCGGAGGCGGGCTATGCCGCCGTCGGGGTGTTGCTTGAGGCGGAGGTGGGTGAAGCGGCGCTCGGCGGTGATCTCGAAGCCGTTGGCGGCGTGGCCGCGGACGGGGGTGCGCGGGACGATCTCCTCCCACTTCACGTCGTCGGCGAGCAGCTCCTCGGGGCCGGGGCTGCCGGGCAGCGCGGTGGCCTCGACGGTGACCTGCTGCGGGTAGTTGCCGCGGAAGTGGGCGGTGTCGACGATGATCCCGCGGATCACGCCGGGGGCGGCCAGGCGGATCAGCGCCCAGTCGTGCGCGCCCTCGGTGGGGAAGGGGTGCTCGCCGTCGGCGCCGCGCCGGCGCCGGGTCTCCCAGCCGTCCATGATCTTGCCCTTGTGGCCGAAGTGCTCGGGGTCGAAGACCGCCGGCTCCGGCTTCAGCAGGTTCTCCCGCTCGGCGAAGAACTCGTCGTTGGCGGCGAGCACGCCGGCGCCGAAGCGGCGGTCGGCGAGGTCGACGAGCGAGGTGAAGGCGAAGTCACCACCGCGGTAGTCGGCGTACGGATCGCCGCCTGCGTACGGCTGGGCGTCGTTGGCGTGCGGATCGGTGGCATCGGCTGCCGGGGTGGCGGACATGCGTTTCCCTTCTGCTCCTGCGGACGGTGCTGGGGACCGGTCCACCGTCGCAGTGGGACACCCGACAGGTCCATCGAAAGTTTGTGAGGAATATCTTCAGCCGGACTGAAAGGTCGCCGGTCCGCCGTCGCTTCCGGTGCGGCCCGCGGTCGCCTGGCGGGCGGCGGCCTGCCGCAGCGCGGCCAGCACCCGGGCCAGCCCCGGCGCGCCCTCGGAACCCCGCCGGGTGGCCGCGACGACGTGCCGGCGCGGCTGGTCGGCGTGGAGCACCCGCAGCGCTACCCCGCTGCCGTGCCCCGGCGCCCGCAGCCCGCCCGCCATCGCCATCCGCGGTACCAGCGCCACCCCCATGCCGGCGGCCACCATCGCCCAGATCGCGCTCCAGTCCGCGGCGGCGTGCGCCTGTTCCGGGACGAAGCCGGCGTTCTCACAGGCGGCGGTGGTGATGTGGGACCAGGGGCCGCTGCTGCCGAAGATCCACGGCTCGCCGGCCAAGTCGGCCAGCCGCAACCCCGGTTCGGCGGCCAACGGGTGGCCGGCCGGCAGCGCCACGTCCAACGGGTCGGCGAGCAGCGAGACCCGGGTGAACTTCGGGTCGCGCGGGGTCGGCGCGTGCGCGGCCAGCGACAGCGCCAGGTCCACGCTGCCCTCGGCGAGCAGCTCGTAGGCGGCCTCCGCCTCGGCCTCCCGTACGGCGACGGCCAGGCCCGGGTGGGTGCGGCGCAGCTCCTGGAGGGCGGGGACCACCAGCGCCGGGATGGCGGTGGAGAACGCCCCGACCCGTACGGTGCCGGCCTCCCCCTGGAGGTAGCCGAGGAGGTCCGCGTCGGCCCGCTCCAACTGCGCGAAGACCGCGTCCGCGTGCCGCAGCACCAGGTGGGCGGCGCCGGTGAGCCGGACCCGCCGGCCGTGCGCTTCCAGGAGCGTCACCCCGAGGGACTTGGCGAGTCCGGTCAGCTGTTGCGAGACCGCCGAGGGCGTCATGTGCAGCGCCTCGGCGGTCGCGGTGACCGTGCCCAGCTCCTGGAGCGTGCGCAGGATGCGGAGCTTCTTGATGTCCCAGTCGGCCATGCGGGCAGCGTACGCACCCGGCGCGGCCGGGGCGTTCACCGTGTGCGGCCCGCCGCCCCCAGGGCCACCCCGGCGACGATCAGGGCCATGCAGACCACCTGGACCGCGCCGACGCCCTCGCCCAGGAGGGCCAGCGAGAGCAGGGCCACGCACACCGGCTGGAGGTAGTACACCGCCCCGGCGCGGGCGGCGCCCACCAGGGCGATCGCCTTGTTCCAGGTGAAGTAGGCGACGGCGGAGGAGCACACCCCGACGTAGAGCAGCGGCCCGACCGTCCCCGCGGTGAGCGGGAAGCCGCCCTCTGCGGCGAGGCTGACCCCGTAGGCGGGCACCAGCATCGCCGCCCCCAGGGCGAACGTCATGAACAGGAAGGCCAGTCCGCCGATCCCCTCCGGGCGCCGGCGCAGCAGCGCGCTGTACCCGGCGAAGGTGGCGGTGGCGGCCACCATCCACAGGTCACCGCCGGCGAAGTCCAGGTGCAGCACCGCCGTGGGCGACCCCTTGCCCACCAGGGTGACCACCCCCAGCAGTGCCAGCACCATGCCCGCGACGCGGCGGGCGCCCAGCGGCTCGCGCCCGCCGCGCCCCCGCCGACCAGGTCGAACAGCGCGATCATCATCGGCGAAGCGGCCGCGATCATCGCCATGTTGGTGGCCGAGGTGCTCCTCCCGGCCGTGTAGATCAGGGTGTTGAAGAGCGTGACGCCCAACAGGGCGGCCAGCGCCAGGAATCCGAGGTGCGCCCGGATCACCGCCCACTGCCGCCGGACCTGCCCCAGCGCGAACGGGGCGACCGCCACCAGCGCGACGACCCAGCGCCAGAAGGCGGTTTGGACGGGCGGCACGGTCGCGTGCAGCGCGCGGGCGATGACGAAGTTGCCGGACCAGACGACGGTCGCCGCCAGGGCCAGGGCCAGCCCCACGGCCTGGGTGGACGGTATGCGGTGTGCGCGGACCCGCTCCAGGACTGCCACGGTTTCCTCTCCCTCGACGGTGGATACGGATCACCGTGGCAGCCCGGAACACATCAGGTCCATCGAAAACTTCGCCCTATATCTTTCAGCACATCTGAAAGATGAACGGGCGCGGGCCGCCCTCAGTCGCGGCCGGCCGCCCGCCGCCGCGCCAGGATCGCGGCCTGCCGCTCGTCGAAGCGGCGCGCCTGCCCGTCCAGGCCGTCCAGGAACGCCCCCAGCTCCTCCTGCGCGGCCAGCCCCTCCGGGCCCAGCCCGCCGCGCTCCAGCACCTTCAGATAGCGCAGCACCGGCTGGAGCACGTCGTCGTGGTGGATCCGCAGGTTGTAGATCCCGCCGAGCGCCATCCGCGCGGCGGACCGCTCGAAGCCGGGCATGCCGTGACCGGGCATCCGGAAGCCGGTGACCACGTCCCGCACCGCGCACATCGTGCGGTCCGGGGCCAACTCGAAGGCGGCGCCCAGGAGGTTGCGGTAGAAGACCATGTGGAGGTTCTCGTCGGTGGCGATCCGGGCCAGCATCCGGTCGCACACCGGGTCGCCGGAGTGCCGGCCGGTGTTGCGGTGCGAGATCCGGGTGGCCAGCTCCTGGAAGGCCACGTACGCGACCGAGTGCAGCATGCTGTGCCCGTTGTCGGACTCGAACCCCTCCGACATGTGCGCCATCCGGAACCGCTCCAGCTCCACCGGGTCCACCGCGCGGCTGGTCAGCAGGTAGTCCCGCATCACGATGCCGTGCCGCCCCTCCTCCGCGGTCCAACGGTGGACCCAGGTGCCCCAGGCGCCGTCCCGACCGAAGAGGGTGGCGATCTCGTGGTGGTAACTGGGGAGGTTGTCCTCGGTGAGGAGGTTGACCACCAGCGCGATCCGCCCGATGTCGCTGACCTTGGACTGCTCGGGCGCCCAGGGCTCACCCCCCAGCACCCCGTCGAAGTTCCGCCCGTCGCTCCACGGCACGTACTCGTGCGGCATCCACTCCTTGGCGATCGCCAGATGCCGGTTGAGCTCCTTCTCGACGACCTCCTCCAGGGCGTAGAGCAGCCGGGCGTCAGTCCAGGCGGCCTGGCCGCGCGCTCCGTCGAGGCGGTCGGGGGCGATGGTCACGGGGAACTCCTGGGGACGACGGACCTACGGTTCCGTAGGTCAGGACTTACGGCCCCGTAGGTTACGCCATCGTAGGTACGCCCCGGGTAAGCACCCGATCAACGGACAGAATGTCCCGAAATCTCCCAACTGCGGTTCTATATCCGACATTTACCGTCACCCTCGACCACCCCGGGCAACGCGAAAAGGGGCGCCCATCGGTCCGGGAAGAACCGGTGGGCGCCCCTTTTCAAGGCGTCATGCGGGCGCGGGCGGGCGGCCCGCTGCGGGCTGGGTCAGACCTTGGCCTTCTTGCGGGACTTGTCGGTCAGCATGACCAGTCCGGCAATGATCAGAAAGAGCACGATGGGCGTCACGACGAAGAGGCCGACCGTCTGGATCACACTCAGGCCCGGCCCCGGGTCGTCTCCGTCGTCGCGGGTGAGCGCAAACGCGGGAGACGACATCAGCAGCATCAGCGCGGTGCCGGCGGTGATGGTTCCGGCGCGCAGGGCGTTCTTCTTATTGCTCACCCATTCAACGTAGCGGATGGCGCGCGAGGCTGCGCCTTTGGGGCCCACGTTTGCCGCTCTGCGGCTGCTGTGCCCCACGTTGTTGGCTCTCCCGCCGCGCGGGTTGCTGTTCTCTGCGCCTTGCGCGCAAGCGCTTTGGTCCGCTGCGCGGGGCCGATCCGCTGCGCGGTGCTGTTGGGGTGTGGTGACGGGTCTCCGGGGGTGGTAGGCCAGACTGCTGCGCTTTACGTCTGGCCTACCACCCC